>NZIX01000041.1 GCA_002691785.1 Fidelibacterota bacterium
ATAATATATTTTTTAAACAGGATCAAAAATACAGAACAAACTTTATTTTGTTACTTGAGTTTATATACAAAATATCAATAATTATTATGACACCCCAATCAATGATCTGTACTTTACTTTTCGGTACTATTGATCCACTTTTCTACAAATTTTAAACTTATGTCATCAATATTATGTTTTTTATGTGCATTTATAAATCTTGTATTGTATGATTCATAATCAAAAATAATATTTACGATTTGAAGGATATCAAAAACATCTAAACTTGAATCAAAATTCATATCTGCAGAATCAAAGTACATTTCATTCAAAACTAAATCAACCAGAATAGAAACATCTTGATTATCTAAGACAAGATCACCGTTTAAATCACCAAGTAAATTATCAATTTCTAGTCCAATAATTTCAATATCACAATCACCCCCGGGTGGTATAATCCAATTACAACCCTCAACATTTTCAGGTTGACTTAACCAACATTCTACTAAATCATTATAAGATTGTTCATATAGTCCAGGTTCATAAGGAGGCATAAACTCATTGACTAAAACGTTCCCTAGACCGTCGTAAATATTGGTAGCTAAGTTTAAACTTATCCTATGACAACTCAAGCAACTATTGCCTTCAATATGAACAGTGGCAGGACTCATTTGACTTCCGTATCCTCCGACAGCAAAGTAAGGTAAATCGATCCCATCGTACTCAAACTTAGGGATAACCGTTTGAGTAGTGTCACTTGCTAGTTTAGCATTATCTATCCAAGGATCATGAATAAAAGGGTCACCTGTGTGACAGGTCATACAGTTTGCCCCTGTCACCTGAGGTGATATAAATAGTTGATCAAATTCTGATGTACCATAGCTAGGTAAAGTACCATCAAGAAAGCCCATTTCATCATATGATAAATATTCAGATTGTATATTGTCTCCTATTGCATCAGGAGATTCAAAGTAACATGTCGCACCATTTTCTATATTATATCCAATCATTTGAACGGATACTGTCCCATCCAAATCAAATGATTCTTGTCCAGCAGACCTACAAAAAAAGACCCAAACTACCTCAGGCATGGGGTTTCCTAAACTGTCAATACCTTCAATACGTCCAACTCGAGACCCTACCTTACATTGACCCTTAAAATCTGTATCATCGCAAGCGCCATCAGGCTGATCTTCAAAGACTTCTTGACCATTGACATAGATAGGTATATGTATACCATCTCCACAATCCACAGTTGGAGGAATGCCCAAATATTCCATACACATATCAGCATATGCAGTGGTATTCATTGGAATAGGATCTGTTTGATTAAAAGGAATGCAACTAGGTTCTATATAACTGTGATCACCTCCATCATTACCATCAATATCTTGACATTGGTTTAATTCCTCATTCCACTCACAATACTCTGAATAAAGAACACAACTTGCTGAATCTAAATCAGAGCAATCTGCTTTTAATAAGTTGAAAAAAAAGACTATGAAGCATACTATAGTTATTACTTTAGTATTTTTAATATCTTTTATCAATTAGTGTTTTCAAGAAAGTCAGAAAAACCTAAAATATCAAATATATCCACCTCTGAATCAAAATTTATATCTAATGGATTAATAGATTGATTGCCATACATGATAAAAATAACTAATGAGGTTAAATCTGCACTATTGATTTCTCCATCTTCGTTTAAATCGTATGAAATAGAAGTTTCACATTCTAATGTAGTTAAATATTGAGATGCATTATTGGGACTCAATAATAAAGAGTCACAGTATGATAGATCTTCAAGCAAATGATAATTTACCCACTGTAATACCTTTTCCTGAACTAAACCAGAGGAGACTTCAGCTGAACCATGCCCACCACTTTCAATTTCGTATAAAATTTTCAATGTTGATTCTGGCGTATTTTCGTATATATCTTGACCAAGTAAGCCATCATAATCAGGAAGCTCATTTATCTCATTTTGCCCAGCTATTACAAGTGTTGGTATGTCATGCTCTAAAAATTCAGGAACGAGGCAAATACAATATTCACTATCGGAGCATATGTCACAATCCTCAAATATAATAGTTGGATTTAAAGCAATAGCAGCTACGATCGCTTCATCAACATATGGATGATCAAGCACCAAGGCGACTTGAGAAGCACCTCCACCCATTGAATACCCAGAAACTATAAATTTATCATGATCAACTAAACCAAAGAGAGGGGAATCTGATCTATAATCCTCTTCTTTAATCGTTTCGATTGCATCAATTAAACCTTCAGCTCTCATCTCATGAGAATCATTAATTTCATCATTTGGACCAATCGCAATGGCAATAAAACCATAGGATGCAAAAAATTCAGCCCAGCCAACCATATAGGAACTTCCACCTCCCCAACCAGGAGTTAGTACAATAGACTTCAGAGGCGGATTTGCACCAATTGGATAATACAGCCTTCCATCACTATAGTTAGGACCATTTCTAATGCCGTCGGCTTCAGTTAAATAAGCAATTTGGTAAGGTCCAAGTTCACCACCTCCACCTCCACCTCCAATTTCTGTACACTCTCCTGTCTCTTCATTCCACTCACAATATTCAGACCATTGTACACACTCTGTAGAATCTAAATCTGAACATTCTGCCTTTAAGAAGTTGATAAAAAATATAATACTCACTAAAGTTAAAATTTTCATTAGGTTCCTTTATTTGACCATTTATTAATTGTTTTACAATTTTATACGATAAAAGAGCCCCAAGGACTCTCTTATCTGAAAAATATATATTTTTTAAAGAGTTTTTTTAGTCTTCGCAGTTTTCTTCTGCTGCTTCTAATTCTTCGTCATTATTGATAGTAACAGTAGTCTCTCCTTGCTCATCTCTGACCACAATTTCAATAGGAAATAGGAATGAAGGTTCTTCTTCGAAGTCTGTATTTGATTCATACCAAAATTCAAGCTCTCTAAAACCCTCTTCATCTTCAAGAGTTAGAGTTGTTCCATCAGGCATAGTAAAAGAAATTGGGTATACAAAAGCATAGCATTGATCTCCTTCATCCTCACCCCATTCATCATCGCCTTCTTCCCATTCATTTTCGTCACAGTTCTGTTCTACAGCTTCTAGTTCTTCGTCATTATTGATAGTAACAGTAGTCTCTCCTTGCTCATCTCTGACTACAATTTCAATAGGAAATAGGAATGAAGGTTCTTCTTCGGAGCCTATATTTGATTCATACCAAAATTCAAGCTCTCTAAAACCCTCTTCATTTTCAAGGGTTAAAGTCGTTCCATCAGGCAGAGTAAAAGAAATTGGATATATAAAAGCATAGCATTGATCTCCTTCATCCTCACCCCATTCATCATCGCCTTCTTCCCATTCTTCATCATTTTCTTCCCATTCTTCATAGCAAGCTTCTTTAGCTGCTATCATTGCTTCTTCATCATTAATAACCACTGAAGAATCACCTGATTCAGTTTCATAAACTATATTAACTGGATATTGTAATACAGCTTCTTCTTCTGAATCTGTGTTTTCAAGATACCAATTTCTAATATTCATGTAGCCTTCTTCATTTTCTAAAACTATGATNGAACCATCAGGCATTAAAAATTCAATTGGAAATTCTAATTCAAAACATTCTCTTCTATAACCTTCTTCCCACTCTTCACGACACTCTTCTTTAGCAGCNATCATTTCTTCTTCAGAATTAATTAAGACTGTATTACTTTCTTCATCTTCCTCGTATACAATTGACACAGGATATTGAAGTTCAGGTTTTATCTCTTCATAGCCATCATTATTACTGTACCAGCTTTTCAATTCTTCCCATCCACCCTCATCGTCCTNATCTATTGTGATGTTAGAGCCATCAGGCATCATGTATACTAAAGGATAAACTAACTCAAAGCAGGGCTCTTTTCTNTCATATCCATCTCTATTTTTTCTACGATCATAATTACATTCTGCGTACGCGCCTCTAAGTTCCTCATGATTATTTAAAGTAATTGATTCATCATCGAGAAAAATTACTACTGGATATTGCATTGATGGTCTTTCCCTTGAATCTGAGTTTGTTTCATACCAAGTTTTGATTTCTGACCAGCCATCTTCATCATTGCTATTTACAACAATCATAGATCCATTAGGCATATCAAAAGAAACTGGAAACACAAGCTCAAAACAACCCCAATCCTCTTTATCATCTCTGGACCAATCACNGNNGTATCCACGTCCTTTTTTGCCCCAGTCGTTTGGATCAAGTTTTCTACCATCTAAGTTAAAATAAAGTTCACTTCTTCNACCTGAATGATGCCCNAATCCCGCAAGTTCGACTTCATATCCAAGTCCANTTGCTTTNCTAGAGGCCATGCCCATGAAAGTAACGTATTCTTCTTCAACTATANTTTGAGAGCTTTGAGGCATCTCTTCAATTGCAATTTCAATTTTATTTGACTCTATGATCATTTCAACAATTTCAGCGTCTGATAGTCCNGATGGTTCAACAATTCCATTTTGACAACCAATTGCAAAAAACATAAATGATATGAGTAAAACATTAAAAACACTTTTCATAACTTGACCCTCTTAGTAAACTTTATAAAAATTAATATAAATTTTAACAGAAATTAAAACAATTAGCATCTTATATCATAACAGATAAAAATATTTATATATTAATTCATTTAACTTTAAATAAACTTATTAACTTGTTCTTTTCTCAAAAAATATTTTTTAAAAACATGTCACTTTAAATGAATTAAAACACATAACCTATAAAAATTGAATTAAAGAACCCATTTTTTTCAAGTGGAATCTCTTTAATATATGTATTTCCATTTTTTTCAAAACTTTTATAGTCACTACTTTCAAAACGTTCCCTCGAGAAAATATACCCTATTGAAAAGCCGTTATTATACGCCTTAGAAAGCCTGCAGAACATATCAATATTCCGTCCATACAATAATCCATCAATTGAAATATCAAACTTTTTGAAATTAATTATGGATGAAATATCAAAATTCCCAATTACACTAAAATTTTTATTCTGAACATCAAAATAGCCCATCCCCGTGACACTGTATAAAGTCATACCTATAAAAATTTCATGAATTGACTCATCTAGATTAATCATTGAATTCGCATAGCCAAAACCCAATATATGATTGTTTTTTACTTCTTTCATAAAGCCAATAGAAGCGTACCGCTGAACATCACTATCTTGATTTAAATCAACCTGATCAAACCAAATATCAGAAAATATACCTGAGCGTGTTTTCATCTCTAAATAACCATCAAATTCAAACTGTTCTGAACCTATATTTAAAAAAGTACCCAACTCAAATTCAAAATTTTTAGTTTTACTATCTACGTTCTTGAATGCTGATTGTGCATCTATAATTGAATGGGACACCAAAATTATTATTAACGTAAAGAAAATTTTAATATTCATTGGTTTATTTTAAATAATTTATATTCAATAATNGTAACATATATACCTTATAAATTTCTTTAAAAGTTTAATAGAGTAAAAATCATTAAATCTTTAAAAATTATATAATTAATCTTTTAAAATAAACTAATTTTCGGNCTAAAAATACCCATTTTAATAATTAAAAACAGAATTTTCATTTAAAAGAAAAAGTATCATGATTACTACATCTAATATTTCAATGCAATTTGGTTCAAAAGCACTATTTGAAGATATCAATATCACATTCAATAAAGGAAATCGCTATGGATTGATAGGGGCTAACGGCTCAGGTAAATCAACCTTTATGAAAATTCTTAGCGGCGAATTAGAGCCGACATCCGGTCATATTAAATTGGATCAAAGTGAACGATTAGCAACTCTGAGNCAAAATCAATTTGCCTAT
Source organism: Fidelibacterota bacterium (assembly GCA_002691785.1). Taxonomy (GTDB): domain Bacteria; phylum Fidelibacterota; class Marinisomatia; order Marinisomatales; family UBA1611. Next base: position 5,858 of record NZIX01000041.1, read on the forward strand.
GAAGATGTTCCAATCTTAGACTGCGTTATTATGGGGCACAAAAAACTCTGGAAAATTAAGAGTGAAAGAGAGGAAATATACTCCTTGCCTAACATGACTGATGAAGAAGGGTTAAGAGTGGCTGATCTTGAAGTTGAGTTTTCTGATATGGATGGGTATACTGCAGAATCCAATGCAGGTGAACTATTGCTTGGAGTTGGGATACCGCTTAAAGATCATGAAAAAAACATGAGCACATTAGCACCCGCACTAAAATTGAGAGTTCTTTTGGCTCAAGCATTATTCGGAGATCCTGGTATATTATTATTAGATGAACCGACAAATAACTTGGATATGAATACTATTCGATGGCTAGAGAATATTCTCAAAAATAAAAACTGTACTATGATTGTAATTTCACATGATAGACATTTTTTAAATAGTGTTTGTACACACATGGCAGATCTTGATTATGGCGAAATAAGAATGTACCCTGGTAATTATGATGATTTCATGATTGCATCCTCTCAAGCTCGTCAATTACTTATTAATGAAAATGCCAAGAAAAAAGCTAAAATAAGTGAACTTCAATCTTTTGTAAAACGATTCTCAGCTAATGCCTCTAAGGCAAAACAAGCCACATCCAGAGCAAACCAAATAAAAAAAATTCAGCTGGATNAAATAAAAAAATCTAGTCGAGTATATCCTTATATTCGCTTTCAAAAAAAGAAGAAAGTTTTCAATAAAGTATTAGAAGTGAAAAGTTTAAGCAAAACGTATGATGATTTATCAGTTATTAATCAATTTAGTGTTACTATTGATGCTGAAGATAGACTCGCAGTTATTGGTACAAATGGTATAGGTAAAACTACTCTTATTAGTTGTGTTGTTAAAGATATTGATCCAGATACCGGTGAAATAAAATGGTCAGATAATGCACAAATTGGCTATTTTGCTCAAAATCACCAACACGAGTTTGAAAAAGATATGACACTAATTGATTGGATGAGCCAATGGGGTCAACCCGGTGATGATATGCAAACGATTCGAGGCACCCTCGGTAGATTATTATTTTCTCAAGATCATATTAATAAATCTGTAAAGGTGTTATCAGGTGGAGAACAAAGAAGGATGCTTTTTGGTCGTATAATTCTCCAAAGACCAAATGTTATCATCATGGATGAACCCACAAATCATTTAGACATGGAATCCATCGAATCACTGAACTTAGCGCTAAGTAATTTTGATGGAACTATAATTTTTGTTAGCCACGATAGACAATTTGTTTCATCGCTTGCAACTAGAATTATTGAATTATCACCAGGTAAAGTTACAGAGCATGGTAGTAATTATGATGACTACTTACATAAGATTGGCGTTGAATAGAAAAAAATTCGTAATATGACAAAAAGAGAACTTAACCTGCCTTTAAAAAATCTTTTTAAGCCATCCGAGATAAAAGATCAAAATAGTCCATCAATTTTCTTTTTACATGGTTTTGGAAGTAATATGGAGGATTTATTTGGTTTGAGTCCTTATTTTCCAAAATACTGGAACTGTATAAGCCTTCAAGCAACTATTCCACTTCAATTTAATGGATGGGCATGGGCAGAAATAGATTTTGAAAATATCCTTAAAGTCCAAAACCCGGGTCAAATTAAACATCATAAAGAAAAAATTACAGAGAGTATCGACCTATCCATTAAAGAGTTAAATTTAGACCCCACTAAGATTTTTATTCTTGGTTTTAGCCAAGGTGCTGCCCTTTCCCTTTACACTGGATTAACAGATCCAAAAAAGTATAAGGGTATCATTGCTCTATCAGGCTGCACTTCCATAAAGGAATTTGAAAATGAAATAGATTATGATCATGTAAAGAATCTAAATGTTTTTATGGGAAATGGAAGGCAAGATAGAATCATAACTCTTCCTTTAGCTCAAAAAACCAGAGATGACCTTTCAAAATTAGAAGTTAAATTAAATTACAAAGAATACGATGTTGAACATACCATCTCAAATGATTGTTTGAATGATTTTCTCACTTGGATAAATACAGTATTACTCTACTAATACTCAATTTCAAAATAAAAAGTCTTTTTATGACGGAATAAAAAATCGTTGGGTCAACATATAGCCTACAAAAAGTCCTATTATGCCTAATAGGCCTGCAAAAGTATTTGGAGCAGGGATGGGTAATTTTAACAAAGCAGAGATCCCGCCAAATGATAAACCTGTAATGAATGATAGAATTGAGTATTTCATAGATATAAGCTCCACTTTAATTTTAAATTGATTTAAAAACAAATTTTTACTTGGTAAATTGAATTTCAAAAAAGTAATTAAATACTATTTATGATTATAATTCTAAAAAATATTAAACAACTAGTCCTAATTTTTATTTTTTTGAATTCAGCAAACGTAATGAATGCTCAGCCTTTAAAAAGAGATTATGTTAGAACGGCTATTGAACTCGGTTTATTAATCTCGCTTGAATATGATTTCTTCAATCTTAATTCCTTCCAAAATAAAAGAAAAGAAGCACCAAATAAATTTGATAATTATTTTAGAGATAAATTAAAATGGGAAAAAAATAAATTGGATAAGGCAAAATTATATAGTGATATATTACTATATGGAATAGTTTTGGGTAGTATACCTGCCTCTCCTTTACTTTTAAAAGGTAATGATTATAAAACAATAATCTTAACCAATCTGGAAGTTTTAGCAATAAATGGATTATTAACAGATATCACAAAGTATGTAGTTGGTAGACAACGACCTAGCTCTTTTTTTAATACTAGAGATGAAAAAAAAGATGCATTCAAATCTTTTTTTAGTGGGCATACTAGTTCTGCTTTTGCTATTGGAACATCTAATGCAATGATGCTCTCAAGCGAATATCCAAATAAAAAAGGGATAATATGGATTTCTGCATATACCATCGCTACCCTAACTGGATATTATCGAATAGCTGCAGATAAACATTATACTTCAGATGTGATCGCTGGTGCTATTGCAGGATCACTTATAGGGTATTTAACCCAAAAATCAATTTCAAAATCATATTTATCAATAAAAGCTGAACAATCTAGTCCAATATCACGAGGTTTGAAGCTAACTTGGAGGTTTTAAAATTAAGGAGTCCGTATTTTTTCAATCATTTTTATAATTTCGCTTGGTGGAGATGGATATTTTTTTGAAAATAAAAATGCAACAAAAAAATTAACCAGCGCACCAATCGCACCAAATGCAGCTGGTTCAATACCTAAAAACCAATTTGGCTCCATATTACCCAAGTATGCTGTCGATTTTACAAACATAATTCCTTTGTGTTGAAATACGTACAATAAAGTAACGCTTATTCCTGCAAGCATCCCTGCAATGGCTCCTTCTTTGTTCATAGTTTTTGAGAATATCCCCATCATCAAAGCAGGAAAAATTGATGATGCAGCTAAACCAAATGCAAGTGCGACCGTTCCAGCAGCAAAATCAGGAGGATTGTAACCAAAATAACCGGCCAAGGCAATAGCTCCAGCCATGGAGAATCTACTAGCTTTAAGCTCATCTTTCTCACTAATATCAGGTTTAAATACTCCTTTTAATAGATCTCTAGAAATCGAAGAGGCAATAGCAAGTAACAGTCCTGCAGCAGTTGATAAAGCGGCCGCTAACCCTCCAGCAGCAACCAGAGCGATTACCCAATTGGGCAGTCCTGCAATCTCTGGGTTTGCTAGAACCATTATATCTCTATCAACTTTTATCATTTCATTAGTCTTTACATCACCAGTATATTGTATCAAACCATCACTATTTTTATCTTCATACTTTAAAAGACCAGTCGTTTCCCAATTTTTAAACCAAGAAGGTCTATCTAAATATGCTAAGTTTTTATTGGAACCTGGTTGATTAATAGTAGTGACTAAATTTAATCTTGCCATGGCGCCTACAGCAGGTGCTGTAGTATATAAAATAGCGATAAAGACAAGAGCCCAGCCTGCGGAAGATCGTGCCGCATTTACTGATTTTACGGTAAAAAAACGCATGATCACATGAGGAAGCCCAGCAGTACCTATCATCAGAGATAGCGTATAAAAAAACATATTTGTCTTGCTCAATTTAGCATTCGTTGTGTATTCCTTAAACCCTAATTCACTTATAATCGAATCTAATTTATCTAACAAGTATGTTCCATCTGCTAGGGTTCCACCTAGTCCAAATTGGGGAATGGGGTTTCCCGTAAGCATAAATGATATAAAAATTGCTGGAATTGTATAAGCAGTAATCATAATTACATATTGAGCAATTTGGGTANACGTTATGCCTTTCATACCACCCATAACTGCATAAAAGAAAACAATGACCATTCCAATAAGAAGCCCGTTTTCATAGTCAACTTCAAGAAAGCGTGAAAAGGCAACTCCAATTCCTTTCATTTGGCCGATAACATAAGTCACTGAAGCTATAATAAGACATGCTACAGCAACCACTCTGGCTGTTTTAGAATAATATCTATCACTGATAAATTCAGGAACTGTATAGGTGCCATGTTTTCTTAGGTATGGTGCCAAAAGAAGCGCAAGTAGCACATAGCCACCTGTCCAGCCCATTAAAAAAACAGATCCACCATAACCCAGAAATGAAATCATACCAGCCATGGATATAAAAGATGCTGCAGACATCCAATCTGCAGCGGTGGCCATTCCGTTTGCAACTGGATGAATTTCACCTCCTGCGACATAGAATTCTTCAGTACTTGAAGCCTTAGCCCAAAAAGCTATTCCTACGTATATTGCAAAGGTCAAACCAACAATTAAAAAGGTTAAAGTTTGTAATTCCATTATATTTTTAATTTTTCTATTGTTTATGCACCTTTGTATTGTTTATCAATTTTATTAATCTCTTTTGCATAATAAAAAATTAGTAAAACAAAAATATAAATTGATCCTTGCTGTGAAAACCAAAAACCTAACTTATAACCTCCCATTCTAATTAGGTTTAAATAATCTACAAGTAGAATTCCAAAAATATATGAAACAGTGAACCAGACTAAAAGACATCTAGTGATAAGACTTATATTCTGCTTCCAATAACTATTTTTATCATTCATAATGTAATTGTTTATAAATAAGAAACTAAATCTAACTTAAAATTTTATAAAAACACAGCTTCGGACTGTGACCCAAAATTGCTATCTTTTTTATGACTTAACATCCATCTATAGANTTCATCATCATCGTAGGCTTTATCCCATGAATTATGATCAACGCCTTTNTATACGGTTAATTTTATATGTTTATTAACCGGTTTTAATACCTCGTATATATTTTGAGAATTTTCTAGAGGTATCACCTCATCTTTATCCCCGTGGAAAAGCCATATCGGCAGATCTTTTAAATTAAGAATATCAAAAAAGTTTTTAGTATCGACGCCTCCGCATACTGGGACGATGGCAGAAAAAAGTTTTGGGTTTTTAATCGATAAAGCTAAAGTCCCATACCCCCCCATACTTAAACCAGTGCAAAAAACATGGTTTTTATTTAATTCATATTTTGCCACAGTATCATTAACTAATTTTGATAAGAGATCAACTGGAAGTGGATCAGACCACCATAGGTTTGAAGGACATTGAGGNGCAATCATTATAAATGGAAATTTCTTTCCATTTTTTACGAGTTTTGTTGGTCCATGACTTTCAATATCTTTTAGGTTATTGCCCCTCTCACCCGCTCCATGTAAAAATAAAACTAATGGATACATTTTTGTTAAGTAATCTTCAGGGAAATAAATAAGGTACTTTAGTCTATGATTTCTTATCAGATCAATTGAAAGTAATTTATTTTTTTTGATCATGGTTACATTATCCTTTTCTANTTAGGCCAATTTTTAATAATACTTTTTACCAGTTTTCCTGATTGAGTTAAATCATCTTCTTCCCAATCTGAAATTTTAGCTCCAGGAATTAATATAGACCACTCTTCTTCTTTATCATTAATAGACCAATTGCAATGACTTATTTTGTTTTGAAAGCACCATGTCATCCAAAGATTAGCCTCAGGATCAACTTGAGTATAACCAATGGTACCCCATTCAGTCACAAAAATAGGAAGGCCTTTTTCAATTGCACTATCAGCAATATCTCTTAATTCTTGTTTATGGAAAACAGTATAAAAATGAAGAGTATACGCTATATTTTGAAAACCTTCTATNGGGTCCAATGCTGCAAGATCCACCCTTTGAGACCATTCCGGAGTTCCAACCACTATTAAATTATCTGAATCAATGTCCCGAATTGCATTAATAACTTGAATTGCATATGGCTTTATAACTTCNCTCCAAGATACATCCAATGGTTCATTATAAATTTCATATATTATGTTATCATTTTCACCATATAATTCAGCCATTTCTTGAAAAAATGAAACAGCTTCTAAAACATAATCTTCTGCGTGATGAGAGTGCCAATCAATGATCACATAAACGCCTTCTGAAATTGCAGCTTCTACAATCGTCATTATTCTATTTTTGTTTGATATTTTATCNTCTAAATAACCTCCTGGATCTTCAACACCCATAGAAGCACGAACAATCGAAGTTCTCCAATCTGATTTTAACCANNCCACTACTTCAGATTGATAAAAACGTTCACCTCCCCANTTATTATTGCTCCAAAAAAAACTATTCCCAGCTAAACTTATTTGCTCATTTTTTTTATTTACAATCTTATTACCACTCACTTGCAAGAGACCATTTAAATTGACAATTGAAGAATCGTCCACCAANNCTGTTTCATTAAAAGTACTTTTTTGAGGTGATTTACATCCAAAAAGGATAAGGAATAGTATGACAGGATAAAATACTTTCAATGTTTTGCTCGCTAAAATAAAACTGTAATTTAATTAAAACTCTAATTCAAATTATAATTTTCATTCTTTAAACTTATTTCTAATAAAGATACCTAGTTTGGTCTTTTTAAAAGTTATTTTTTTCNTTTTAAATANGGCATCTTATGGCTATANATTTTNNTATGTTANTTAATAAAAAATTAGATANGAGGTATTCTATATACATTTTAACCTACTCCCTTTTACTTTTCAATATTCTTTCTGCTCATAAGGGGGGNCATAAACAAAAAAAAGANATACCTTCAATTGGAGTTTTAAGAGGNACCATTGTTGATTCACTGACCTCCACNCCCTTAGAATATNCTTCAGTATCCCTAATTGATTTAGACCATAATGAACTAGTTACTGGAGGATTAGCAGATGCAGATGGAGAACTTTACATTAAAAATATTCCCTTAGGTCAGTATATTGCAGTTGTTGAATTTATTGGATACGAAAGAAAAGAAATAAGTCCAATTAATCTCCTCCCTAAAGAATTGGGTGATCAGGAGCATGACCTAGGTCAAGTAAGGCTATATGTTTCTCCGATAAATATTTCAGCTGTTGAAGTTTTAGGCAATGAAAGTGAATTTATTCAAACTGTTGATAAAAAAGTATTTAATGTAGGAAAAAATCTATCTGCTTCAGGCGGAACAGGGTCGGATGTTTTGAAACAAATTCCTGGAGTTGATGTAGACTTTGATGGCATAGTATCGATTGCCGGTGATGCAAATGTAACGGTACTAATTGATGGTAAAAAAAGTGGCAGAACAGGAAGTAGTAGGAGAGCAGAAGTTGAAAGAATTGATGCCTCTTTAATTGATCAAGTTGAAATTATCACCAATCCATCTGCTAAGTATGATCCTGATGGGGTTGGTGGTATAATCAATATTATTTTGATAAGAGGGTCNTCTNATGGTTTCAACGGANGTATTTCATCCNTGTTTGGAGAGCGAAACAAACANAANACAAACGCTAATTTTAATTATAAAAATAAAAAAATTAATATTTTAAGCAATTTAAACTACAAAAAAGATTATAAAGTTGGTGACGGCTTTAGAGGTTTTGAATATCAATATAGTAATAGAGTCGACTATATTGATCAGATTACCAATCGCATTGAAATTCTTAATAATTTAAGCTTAAGACTAGGCACTGATTATTATATAAATCAGAGTAGTTTTATAGGATATACACTTGATATTGCAGAGCATAAAGATATCACTAAACGAAAATTTGATTATATTACAAATACGATAGATCCTAACATAATTGGTAAAATTCAAACAAAAAATCATGACGACGGATTCCACCTTGATCATGTCATAGCATATGAAAATCGTTTAGATAAAAATAATCAGCTTATTAAAGCTTATCTTAGCTTTTCACATGAAACCGATGATGTAAGTGAATATGTAATTCAAAACGAAATTTATAACTCTTTGGAACCTCAAAATAGTACTGAAGCTTTTGAAGACAACAATAATCTTACTGTATCAATAGATTATAAAAATAAATTTAAAGATGATTTTGATTTTGAAATTGGGTCTAAAACAACAATCAGAAATTTTAAGACCGACCTAAGTTATTTAAATACCAAGTACACTAATGATTACTCAGAAAATATCTATGCTGCATATCTAGATATAAATTATGATTTTTCAAAGCCCATAGGTTTAAAATTTGGATTTAGATCAGAGCAAGTAAATACAATTGCTATACTTTCAGGAATATTCTCTCCTGATTCTTCAAATATTATTACTTCAATTATTGATTCTGCAATTGTTCAATCACCCTACAACAACCTTTATTTTAGAATATATCCTAACTTTTCTATCTTTTATAGGATGAACACTAATCAAACTTTTCAATTGGGTTACTCAAAAAAAGTAAATAGACCAGAAAGAGGAACATTAAGTCCTTTCCCTGAGAGCACTCAAGACATTAGTCGTTTGAGAAATGGTAATCCATATCTGAAACCAGAACATAGTGATCTAATTGAACTTAATTTTTCAAGTAATTCAAAGAAGGTAAATATAAACTCTAGTCTATCTATCAAAAATACTGAAAATGTAATTATGTGGTGGGATCGCGATTACATAACCTATAATTTTAAAGATTATGAAATTATAACTGTAGAGAATGCTAATAACTCAAAAAGTATAAACTTTAGTGCTAATATTATTTATCGCTTATCATCAACAGCCAGCATCACATCTTGGGGATATGGATGGAGTTCAAAAATATCTGATAAAGGTGAAGCTGATTTCAATGGAAACTCCAGAGGCATTGGTTATGGCAATAGAATATCTATAAAATTCCCTTTTCTGGGTAGATTAGAGTTATCTACTATTGGGAGAACAAAAATGGAAATAACAACAGGAACCATACCTTCAAACTTTAAAACGAACTTGGGTATTCAAAAGTCCTTCTTAAATAGAAAAATGTCTGCCACTTTTAAAATAACTGATATTTTTAACTCTCAAAAATTTATTATCAAAACAAGGAATGATATAATTAATTCAGAAACTGGCGAAGAATATCAACAAATTTTACATGCTGAGAGGCAAATAGATAAAAGATTTATTTCTTTAAACATAAACTATAATTTTGGTAAAAATAAAAATAAGAAGTGGAACAAAAATATTCTCCCGAAAAATCCAAAAGCAGATATGGATATGGACTATTAATTTTTTAATAATATTTAATTATTATATAAAAATATCGTTAGGTGATGTTAGATTATTTGAATAATCCCCTGTATTGACAGTCCCCTTTTGTTCAATTAACATAATTTTACACTCTTGCCCTGCCTCAGGCTTGTGCTCTACCCCTTGAGGGACCACATACATTTCTCCTTTCGTTAGATGAATCGTTTTATCTCTTAAATGAATGTCTAATGCACCATCAATAACAATAAATACTTCATCCGTTTTATCATGGCTGTGCCAAATAAAACTCCCCTTAACTTTTGCTAATTTAAATTGATAATCATTCATTTCAGCAACTACTTTTGGGCTCCATAAATCTGTAAATTTTCTAAATTTATTTTTAATGTTAATTTTATTATTTTCCATAATTATTGTCACTTGTTAGTAAATTAAATATCCAAAAATTACATAAATTTTAATACCATTAAGCCATTATGTCATTCATTTTTACCTAGTATGAATATTGATTAATTTTGATTAAAGAGTATGGTTATGAGAAAAGTTAAAAATTTCATGTTAGAACATCCAATATTAAGCATCTTAATTATTTTCCCCTTTAGCTTATCGATATCAATCAGTTTATTTGACATCATTTTAAATTTTATCCTACCACTTATATTTGCTTTTTGGGGATCAGGATGGATATATAAGACTATTATTGGTACTTCATGGAGTAAAGGTATAAATAAGCCATTTTGGTTTATTTAAACTTTTACTTTTTTAGCACCATTGCAATGGAAATAAAAATGATCATAGATCCAAAAATGAAATTATATGAAATGGATTCGAAAAATAAAATATATCCAAATAATGCTGATAAGGGAACCTGAACATAGCTAGTTAAAGCTGCATTGCTAGCTGGTAGTACTTTATAACCGAACGTTAAAAACATTTGTCCTAACTGTGTGCAAATACCAACCATTAAAAGAATACACCATTCATATAAATTTGGAGATTGCCATTCAAAAATAGCAAAAGGCAAACTCATTGGAATAGTAAAAAGAGGAAAATAAAACATGATCAAAAAAGGTGATTCATTCTTTTTTGAAGCTAATCTTACAAGAACATACGCTAAAGCTGTTAAAAACGCTCCAGAAAGAGCGATAATCAAACTTTGAACGCTGATGGATTTTACATTATAAATAAATGGGAATTTCAAAAGAACAAAAACTCCTAAAAAACCTAAAATAACTGATAAAAAAATTTTCTTATAAACTTTCTCCGATAAAATAACGGATGCTAAAATGGTTGTGAAAATTGGATATAAATACTGAATAGAGGTTGCCTCGTAGAGTGAGAGTCTTTGTATCGACTCATAAACGAAATATAAAGCAATAGAGCCTGTAATTCCCCTTAAAACTAAAATTTTATAACTCCTACCCCATAATGAAACTTTATTA
>NZIX01000042.1 GCA_002691785.1 Fidelibacterota bacterium
ATTAATATTTAATGAAGGACTCTTTATGAAAATAACTAATAAATTTATTTTAATGCTTTTAGGTACCTTGCTTCTTTTTTCATCATGCAGTAATGAAGATGAAAACGAATTTTACTCAGACTGGACCACAACCGATAATGGACTCAGTTCTAGTACGACTAAAAATGTATTAACAGAATTTGTTGGCTCTACCAATTGTCCATATTGTCCTGAGGATGATGCAAAATTATTAAGTTACTTTGACACTGATAGCGATCAATATGTTGGGTCTGAGATCACAGATAAGTGGTACCTTATCAATTACCACACCTACTCACCTTCTCGAGGAGATCCCATGTATGAATTTCACAGAGGTACCTCAGAAACTGGAGAAGATGACTACTGCTATATTCGCTTTGAAGAAGGAAGCTGGTATAGTATTTATGGCGTTCCCACAACCTACACCAATGGAGTTGGAAGTTCTATAAACCCTCAAATGGCGGTCGCTCCCATGTCCGAGAAGACTCCCTTATCCTTGAGTTTAGAGGGTAGTAATATCAGCGGAAGTGATGTAAAGGTCAGAATCTCCATACGAAGCAGTCGTGATCTTTCATCTAATGACTCGCTTCATCTTTTTATTGCGGCAACCTTAGATGAGGTTGACTACACTGGTTATAATGGAGAGCCTGTTCATCAAGACGTATTCTTAGGTTGGATCACAGAAGGTCTAAGCGGTGAAATAATCTCTATAGAAAAAGAAGAAATCACCAAGGATTATACTTGGGAAATGCCTAGTAATTGGCCACAAAATAATTTTGAAACTAGTTGGACTAATGTCATATGGGATGTTTCGAACCTAGCATTGGTTGCATTTATTCAAAATAAATACACTAAAGAAGTTTTGCAGGTGACTGGTTTTAAATAAAGGGGGAAAACTAGGACTTACTTTTTATATCTTTTAACTCATTTGAAAGTTTATTCATGTCGTCTTTGACTTCTTTTAGAATATCTGAGTCACCTGACATCATCATTGAGGTAACAGCAGCAGTAAAGAGACTCACCATGACTAATCCAGTGATTACCAATATTGCTGTAAGGCCTTTTCCTAAAACAGACTGTGGATTATGGAGGTCACTAAAACCTCCAGTAAGCAACGTAGTAAAACTCCACCACATACTTTCAGATATTGATTCCACTCCTACCGTGGAGGAATCCTGCTCGGCAAAGTAAATTAAAACAGCTCCAGATATCAAAATAACTGAGCCATATTTAATGGTTCCCTTAACCAGTCTAAGGTTAAAAACTCTAGGNAATTGGAGTTCACCTGCTTCTAAGTCTGTTTCCATATCTTTGGTATCTTTCCAATGCTCTATCTGCTTCGCACCTCTCCAGAAAAATGCAACTGCACGTAAGATTCTTAATATCCTAACAATTCTGACTAATCGAGTTAATCTAGTTAAGCGGAGCATCCTTCCAAAACGAATAGCTTGAAGATCCGGAAGCGGTATCGAAGTTACAAAATCAATAATATGGCTCTTCCAATACCAGGTTTTTGAATCTGCAAATTTTAATTCATAGAAAAAATTGGATAAGAAAAGTATACATGCAAAAAAATCCATGTAGTACATGGTTTTTTTTGTTGAGGTTGTAAGATTTGGGTTCATAATATCATAAGTCAATAAACCTAAAACAAATACAATTAGAAACATAATAAAAGATTCTTTTCTTGATACCCACTTAGCATCACCAAACTGTTTAACTAAATTATCNTGAAGGATTCTATTTTGTANNACTTTCCAAATTTTATCTTTATCGGCTTCAGCATCCTTATAACTTTTCTGGATTTTCCGTGCTTTTACTTTTANATCAATTGCTGCGGTNCCATCATGAGCTCTTANACANGCNTCAATNTCAGATTTCAACTTTTTNATTTCATCNAGNTGNTTNANTTGNTCTTTNGATATTTTGTCATACATNACCTGNAAGGTCTCNCNCTTNAGAACACTGTAATTNACNGAATCTATNTCACTATAAATACTATTAAANTTNTTANTCATAAANNTTATTTTTTTAAATAAANCCNTCTNAAAATTTCCCTAAGATTAAAATTTTAAACTAAGTTCCNTTTAATATACGATACTTTAGTGAGGATTACTCTGAATTATTTCGAATCTCCATAATTCTCTTTTTGAAAGAAGCGCTATTCCATGCCTCCTCAGCACCATACCAGGTACCGCCTCCTAATTCATAGGCTGTATTGATCTCTTGTTGTGCCATTTTACTAAATTCATTTTTACTGTCTCTCACTTTAACAGCATCATCAATCGTGTTGTATTCAGAGCTCCATCTCCANCCTAAATTTTTAGTTCTTTTTTTTTGAACTTTCGGTTGACTGAGATCAACATCAAGCTTAAATGATTCTGGTGATAGCATCACTTGAGGTGCTACTGGAGGATCTGGAATNACAGGTGCCTTAGGNGCAGTATCTTTATTTTTTAGTAAATACCTCAAAGAGTCAACCTCGTCTTCTATTGAAGANATTCTCTGTTTCATTTGCCTTTGAGACAGGTCACTTTTTCTNGGTCTGTTATTTAACATATCTACATTATTCAAAATATCAAGCTCATGCTTAATAAAAAGCAAACCACAAAAAGAAATGATCAATATAANATATCCACTAAATGATTTCATCTTTTACCTCTTAAAATACTTGATTACTTATCATTAATAAATCAATGATATCAATGTTACTATCCGCATTTAAATCTAAGCATGTATCAATTGAAATAAAATCCAAAGATACCATATGTGAAAGCAAGGTAATCATATCAAACATATCTACNTGACCNTCATCATTTATATCANNGTCTGGATCAATNCAAGGAAGATTCTGTAGATTATATTCTAAAAAAAAATCCACTAAAAGCTCACTNGAATTCACTACAGATGCATTTGCATAAGGAGAGCCGAACCATTGATGCCCTCCATCTTCTACTTTATAATGAATGAATTGTGTGTTTGTGCCNTTTCTAAACCAGGTAAATTTTTCAGCAGATAAAACTCCCTCCGATCCATCTATTGAAATTATTTCCAAACTATCTAAGACATTAATACTGTTCCAATAATCCATAGACTCAGACACCGTGAGCGCCTGATCAAAAGAGGGAGGATAATAATCTACCACTAAGTCTGAGGTACCGTGGATATGCATTATTGGGATTTCTTTTTCCAAAATACAATTTTGGTCATCATTTAGCATAAAGTTTCCTGTNACCGATCCAAATGCTGCAATTTTATGAGATAGTTCACATCCCAGCTCATAAGCCATATATCCGCCATTGGACATTCCTGTTGCGTATACACGGTTTAAATCGATGGAATAGTCCTGAGCTATTTTATCAATCATCTGACTGATAAAATCAACATCATCTGCATAATTAAAGCTTGTCCAAAAAGTACCCACACTCCATGAAGCACCCAAACCCTGAGGGTAGACTACTGCAACCCCTTGGGGTAATGCATAATCATCCATTTCTGATGAAAATCTCTGCCCCAGAGCGTTTCCTCCAAACCCATGCATATTAATAATTAATGGACAAGGTTCTAAACTGTTTTCTGGATAACTTACATAATATTCTCTGATCCAGTTATCATGTTCCATGGTATGATAATCTTGTGCAAGAAGAGAACTTAAAAATGTTAGTATAGAAATGATTATTTTTGATGTCATTTTAATAAAAGTAATTTTTTTGTTATTGATAACTCACCAATTTTTATTTTACAAAAATAGACGCCTGCACTCACAGGTCTATTTTGATGATCAGTCCCATTCCATTGAACAGAGTGTGTACCAATTCCNTGCTNTTNATTAANTAANTCATNAATCTTCNTACCTCTTATGTCATAAACAGAAACNNTTACATCGCTAGAGCGAATTAANTCATATGAAATTTCAGTTGAAGGATTAAATGGNTTTGGAGCTGGGNTAAATACTCNNCCAGAAAATTTNGTNTTTTTTANTTTAGGTATCTCTANTGATTGATTCACACTNACTGAGTATGATTTAATATCAGTTTGTCCGNTNCCATGAACGACTTCATTTCCTAATTCAAAATTTGCGATATATTCACCAGAACCGAGATGATCCTGGGAAGACATATAATTTATAAAGTTATGAATATTAAGTGTTCCCTCAAACTGATCCTCTTCAGATACAAATGCATAGTATATCCAGTTTTCAAATTGTGCTTTATATAGTTTATAAAAGTAACCATCAAAGTATGGTGTTGAAATATGATTTCCTGCAGCCATAATCCCTTCACCTGCTGTCCATATCATGACCTCTCGCACAATCCCCGTCTCATTTGAGAGTGAGTCTGATGTGACCCAAAATTCAAAAGCTAGATTATAGCTACCGCTTGCTTGCATTTCAAGATCAAACTCAACTACAAATGATTCGACATTTTGAACTTGAAGAGGCATGGATGAATGGGTTGAACTGCTGCTCCATGGTTTCTTTCCAAACATCACCTCGGGATAAGATTTAACGTGGGATCCTTCATTTGGCCAATCCCATTTCCAACCAAAATGACCATTGTCAACAAGAAATATACATTGACTGTAGTTTGTGATATCTCCTTGGCCCCAAACATTATTTTCAAGTATGTAACTTCCAAAAGATTCTTGCTCCCAATCTCCACATATAAAAGTGGTGTCCTGAGCAAAAGTAACTGACAAACACATAGGAAACATTAAAATGTATTTTAACATAGTCTGAATATTAAAATACAAAATGAGGCAATTACAAGTTTGAATCCTATAAAAATTTCTACTTCAATAAGATCATTTTCTTAGTCTCGCGGAAGGTTCCAGCCTGAATTAAATAGATATACATACCCGCTGAAACTGCCTCACCATTTTGATTGGTAGCATCCCAACTTATCGAGCGAAATCCTGCAGACTCTTTTTTATTCAACAAGTTTTTTATATTTCGACCCATAAGATCATATATTGTGATACTTACATCAGAGTCTTCTGGTAGGTCATAACGAATTTGTGTCACCGGATTAAAAGGGTTTGGATAATTTTGATGCAGAGCAAATACCTCTGGAATTAGATCTGGATCTACGCTTAATATCGTTGCCTCAACAAAGCCTGATGGCTCTCCACGATTTCCTACATAGTCCACAGCAGATATTCTATAGTAGTTTGGTTGATTGATCAAATAATCAGTGTCTATATAGAAAGTATCGCTTAACATTTGCTCTTCAATATCTCCAATGGTAAAGGACGGATCTATTGTTTTTTCTAATATAAAGTGATCAAAGTCCTCATCAACATGATAATCCCAAAGTATCTGAATACCGTCTTCTACAATAGAGGTCATTAATCCTGTTGGCGGTGTTGGAGCAATATTATCAATAGAATAGCCCTCAGATGGATCTGAATGAAATGTGCCACCGCTCATAGATGCAACGACCTTAAACTGAGTCATTGCATTGTCTTCAATCGTTGAGTCAGCCAAAGTGGATACATCAAAGATATATTGGTCTTCACCAATGGCTGGAAAAGACATGACAGCGACCCAGGCTGAGCTATCCTCAATAACCTCATCGTATCTCATAACCCCATAGACTTGATTTGGTATATCGGGATTATCAAAGTATGATCCATTAAATTGAATGTAAACGTGTCCCCCTTGATCATTTGGAATATCATATATATCGACTATTTCAGGTATAAAATTTTCAACTGAAAGCTCGAATGTATCTAGCACAGAGGTATCTCCATCACTCAAATTCAAATGTGCAAAATATGTGCCCAGTGACTCTGGAGTACCTTGCAATACATTATCCGTGATCGATAGCCAGGATGGATTTGACATTCCACTCAGGGTAACCTCTAAAGTTTCTGAGTCAATGTCTTCCACATTTAATGGTATATTACAATCTAGTCCTAGTCCAATTGGTGCTTCCATCTCACCTACAAAATACGGAAGATCATTAACCGGGTTTACATTTACCAGCATGGATCCACAGTCTTCAAATTGTCCATCCGTAACACAAAGTGTTAACTGACCCACCCCATTAAAATTTTCTTCCATTGGATTTATAATTGGATTGCTTGAGAAACTACCATCCCAATCAATTTGAATGGGTGCATAGTCTACAGAAATAATCATTTCTAATTCTTCAACAGGAGTATCAATATCTTGAATTGANCCAAGACTGTCCAGTTCAATTAGAGACAACATTTCATANGGGATATCTTCAAACATTTCAATNGGAANTAACTCATGTATCTCTGGAGGGTCATTGATACCAAAAACAGTCACCTCAACGGTGTCCGTCACAAAAGAGCGAACTGGGTTGATAGCTGTCACAACCATATTGGTTGCACCATATCCATTTACTAATGAAGTTAAATAAAGGTTACTATCATCGATACTTGCACTCACCACACCTGAGTCTAACATCTCGACTAANTAGTTTAATTCTCCATCAATATCGGTAAAAATTTCATCTAGGTCAATACTCCAAGGCTCCTGAAAATCTTCATAAAGATAGATGTCTTCAATGTAACCACTTACAATAGGTTCATCATCAANAGAGTTTACTGTAAGATTAAAACTGGTAGAGTCTCTTAATCCCTCAGGATCAATAGCATAAACCATAAGATCTAAATTTCCATACCAGTCNGGTTCAGAAACCATCAAGAGGCTNTCTCCATCAGAATAAACAAAGGAATTTATAAACTCTGACTCAGAGACCTCAAAGGTCAGAAAGTCTCCATCTATATCAGATCCAGATATCGCTATGGACAAACTTGCATCCTCATCAAAAGAAGTGTCTTGGATAACGTTCATAAGTGGAGGATCGTTTACGGGGTCTACTGANACCACAAAGCTTGAAGTATCTGANAACCCTGATGTATCTGTNACAACACCACTNAATGTAAAATAACCATTCCAGTTATTATCTGGAGTAACTGTGAGNACAGTATCATCTGAAATAAANAAGGANATTGCCGTTGTATCAGAGAAGGCAGTTAAAATTAATACATCATCATCTATATCACTTATCAACATTGGAATGCTTAATGAATCATCCTCTAAAACAAATAGTGTATCCTCAATAATCCCTATAGAAGGTGGATCATTCACAGGTAANACTTCTACATTAAAATTTCTACTGGTTGTTACAGAGTCTTTTTCAGCAGTAAGCGTGACCGTTGTATTTCCATACCAGTCATTCAACCCACTAATCGTTAGAGAATCGGTAAGAAGCGAATCACAACAAATTTCTGCAATCACAGATGATGTATCTGATAATAAGTTATAATTGATTAAATCAGAGCCAAAAGAAAAGATAGAAAAGTTCAGCCCAAGTTCACTGTCTTCACTCATGGTCACATCGGATATTTCATCTATATAGAGTACGTTTTCTGTACTCCACGGTGCACCATTGATCACTCCATGATGCTTCGATCCGGAATGATCAAAAAGTAAGGTGTCCTCTCCTGCATTGAACCTCCAGTACCCTTTCATATTTAGACTCAAATCAGAAGATTCTAAAATATTTTGTTGAACATATATTTGTTCAATATTTTCAGTGACTAAAACCGTATCCCAGATCGCGATATCATCGAGATATCCATCCCAAGTATATCGATTATTATCAGATCGATCTAGATCCCAACGTCTTCCGATATAGGATGTGTCTGAATCACTAAAAATGGAGGTATTTAAAACCTCAATTTCAGATTTAATTTCTCCATTAATATAAGTTGAAACCATTCCACTATCAAAAGAGACCACCACATGATTCCACTGTTCAAGTGCAAAATCATCCGTTAAAAGATATGGCTGACCCATTTCTAGCATAAGGCTATTGGAACTAGCAATGACACCTAGGGCAAAGTCAGCAAACTGAGTTTCTGATGCTCCCTGAGAGTAAATAGGACGTCCAGAGTCTGAGGTGTAATTAAGATTATCTGAAGCCCAGAACCATGCTGATAAGGTTGCATGNTGTCCCTCTATCATATCTTCATTCANNGATACTCTATCGGTTAGGCCATCAAAGTTGAGAGAAAACTCTCCATTATTTGGATAATCAATACAACTTCCATCCTCTANGTTTGCNAGNGANTTATAATTGTCNGCATAAGGATCCATACATCCTAAAATTTCCTCATACCANCTTGAGTTCATAACTAGCCCGTGATTCATTTGTCCTGAATGATCAAAGAAAAATTCTGGATTACCTGAGTTAAATTTCCAGTACCCCATTAAGGATTCATCAATCGCCACTGGTCCATTTAAATAATTATCTGATATTTCAGATTGTGTTAGGTAACCATTCCACCATTCAAGCTCGCTCACATATCCTGGATAGCCCTCTAAAGTATCTAAGGTTACATCATTTCCAATGATGATGGAGGATAACTCACCTGAATACATTTGATCTTCAACCCCAACAGAATCCTCAAGTACGGCATCAACATAAATTTTTGCTTCTGTCTGATTCTTTGTCACAGTGATGTAATGCCATCTATCGTCCCTGAGATCAGTAAGACTTGAGAATGGACCTTGGAACATATTATTACCATTGGGGTTAATAATTTGGACGAGCAATTGACCATTAGAAAGGTGGCCACCTGCAAATATTTTATATCCATAGTTACTTCCATCTATCAGACATGAAATATTCGCATTATGGTTTGAGGGTACTTTAATCCATGAAGAAATTGAAAATGTTTCATCTTGAATCACAAAATCACTATCTGCTGGAATGATGGCATAATTATCCAATTCATCAAACCTTAATAACTGATCTCCTTCTTCTGGGTATCCAAAACAACTGCCATCATCTACATTAACATCAGAATCAAAGTTTAATGCATAAGAATCTAAACATCCAAAGTTTTCTCTCTCTAACCAAACAGGACCTAATAAGTCTCCATGAACAATATTACCGGTTCGATCATATAAAATCTCCCCCTCAGCAGCGTCAAAGTTCCAATAAGAGATAAGTCCATCTTCTTGCCCTGATAATTTTGTATCTAGATAAGAGGAAACCTGATCTTCATTCATGGCAAAGTCAAAGATAAAGACGTCATCAATTTGACCGTGCATTAGAGAAGTGGTGCCTTGATTATTTCCACCTATGGTGACATTTGTAATTGCGTTATTTATTGATGAGTTTGACTGCATTTGTGAATTATCTAAAAATCCATTCACAAAAATCTTTTCATTGGTTCCATCAAAAGTTCCAACTATATAGTACCAAGTACCAACTTCGAGGATCGTCGTTCCGTTTACAGTTTTATTACCGCCTGTTGCATTTCTAAATGTAAAATAAGGGATGTTGTAACCAATGGCGGATGAGGTGATTGATAATTTCCAAGATTTTCCTTGAATATTATCAAACTTTCCTACGACTACGATGTCCTCATCAAACGAATTATTATCCAGTTTGACCCACGCTCCAACTGATATAGACTGTGGTGAAATATTAGAAGACCCCGAGACATCTACGTAATCATCTTCACCATCAAAAGACAATGCATAGTCACCTCCATCCGGATAGCCACCACAACTTAAATCATTAATATTTGCCTCAGGATTATAGTTGGGTGCTAGTGGATCCATACAACCAAAAATAGGATCTAGATACCACTCTGCACCGTTTATATTTCCGTGGCTCAGGTTTCCTGAGTGATCGAACAAGAGATCTCCATCTCCGGAATTAAACTTCCATAAATTTGTAAGGCCAGGTTCTTCTCCAAGCAAATCTGATTCTAAAATGGTTTGAATCTGATTTTGATCTAGAGCATTTTCCCAAATGGATATTTCATCAAGAAATAAATTTGAGAAACTACCTCCTCCAATCCTGTTTGAATATCCAAGATTTAATTGATTATCGGAACTTACAAAGTCATATACAATTTCATTTTCAACACTATCCTGAATAACACCATCTATGTAAAATTTGATAAAGTCTCCATCAATGCTCGCGGCCGCGTTATGCCAGACATCGTACTCTACCTGATCAATTGAAGACAACGTTTCCAAAATATCCTGTTCAGCATCATTAACATGAAAGACTACTTTCTGTGATGCATAATCTAGTTTGAACTGAAAGAAATTATCTGTTGGATATTCATGAGAAACTAGTAGAGGGGTATTTCCATTATGAGTATTTAAGATTCTATACCAAAAGGATATGGTTGCTGGTGAACTGTTTAATAGACCGTCTCCATTATTCAAAGAAATGGTAACCTCATCATCCACACCATCAAAACTCAAACGGTAATCATCCACATTTGGATAGCCATAGCAACTGCTATCATTTAGTACAGCATACTCATTATAATTTATAGCATAAGGGTCGGTGCAACCTGCAAAATAAATCGGATCACATCCAACGGCATAGGCACCCATATTAGACCCACTTTCGCCTGTACCAACACTGGCTGAATTTTCGGCTAATGAAAAATCTCCGTTATCTATATCACAGAAAAGAGGATCTTCATCAATATTGCCCTCACCTTCAAATCCACCTTCAATATTTGTAAAAGAAATACTTACCGTACCCTGGTTATCAAAATTAGTAGGTGTATTATCCCTTATAATCGAATTAATGAAGGTTGCATTTGTAGCACCATACCAAACAATGACTCCTCCCACATCACCATAGATTCCTCCATCTGCCGCGGTAGTGTTTTCTACAATAGTCGAATTAACAAACGTAGCATTAGACCAATCTCTAAGGTGAACACCTCCTTGAACTAATCCTGAATTATTTGAAATTTCAATATTAGTAAATAAAGGTGACGTATTTGCTTCTGCGCTTGAGGTCACATAGACTCCAGCACCATAGTTACATTCATTCTCTCGAATAATTATATTATCTAAAATGCTTTGATTTTCCCCTGAAATATAAATTCCAGCTCCGTCACTATCAGAAACATTACTTTCGATAATCAGCTCTAAGATTGATGGACTAGAGTCCACTATCTGTATCCCTCCGCCTGACATAATGTTACCTCCATTCGTGATGGTAAAACCCTTTAATGTTGCTAGATTA
>NZIX01000043.1 GCA_002691785.1 Fidelibacterota bacterium
TTTTAGCTTTATAGGTCTTAATTCAGATTCAGGTTACAACCTAGAAAAATACAAAGACTAATACCTTAGGTATTTTAGTACACGCAATAGAAGTCACGCAATTAAGTGTGCTAAATAACTTCATAAGGTATACAAACAAAAAACAAGTGAAATATATTAAAGATGTGAAAGTAAAGACTATTAATGGATACATTGATAGTTTAAACAGAGCTCACAAAACTAAGAAAAATCATTTGCAAGNATTGANATCAATGTTCAATCAAGCCATAAAAGATGAAATAATAAAAGATAATCCTTGTGTATTAGCAACTTTACCCAAGATTACTAATGAAGAAATCAAAGCTAAGCGTAAAAGACATAGACCTCTAGAACCTCTAGACCTAGAAATTATCTTTAAATCATCTGGTAAATGGTATATGTATTATGCTTTCTTATACCATACTGGTTTAAGAGCAGGTGATATTGCATTACTAAAGTATGAGAATATTGATTTCAAAAAGAAGGCTATTGTAAGTCTTATCAGAAAAAGCAGAAGGATTCATGAATTTCCTATTGCTNATGTNCTACTGGANATGCTTGATAAAAGAAGTGAAAAGGATAGTCCCCTCTTCCCTACTTTATATTCAGATAGTGAAAGTGCTTTAAATGATAAGTTGTTCACACCTAGGAATTACATGCAATCAATATTGGCATTAAATGGTAGAGAAAAAGCAACATTACATAGCTTTAGACATACCTTTAATAATTCACTTCGTGACTTAGGTCTTAAAATTGAAGATAGGCAAGTTTTATTGGCTCATGCATCAAGCAGTACCAATAAAATTTATACACATCCTAACTTTGATTTAGCTAGTCAATATGTAAATAAAGTTCCAATGTATGATAAAGTAAATAGTATAGCCATAGTATAGCCAACTAAACATGACTAAACCATATCAAACGATACTAAACANNAAACAAAAAAGCCCTCAATTAAGAGAGCTTTTNGTCGATAATCTGGTATTATCGTGTGTAGCGGGGGAAGGATTCGAACCTCCGACCTTTGGGTTATGAGCCCAACGAGCTACCAGACTGCTCCACCCCGCGATCGTATCTAAATATTGAATTTTTCTTATGACTAAAAATAAAAAATATAAATAACATTAACAATACTACTTTGATCTTTAAAAAAACTTTTTATTCATGTTAATATAAATTTCTCATAAATTTGAATATGTATAAAATAATTAGCATAAACTTATGAGCTCAATTAAAGAGTTTAATGCTTTAATTCAAGTATTATCGGGCGAACAACAGGTCATTCAAAGAACAGATCAAAAAGCTTTTACACTTTTATCTGTTCTGGGCGTTTTTATGGTCTTTTTTATTGTTCATTTTCCAAAATTATCATCAAACATGAACCTGATTATTTTTATTCTTATGATGATATATATGATTTCAGCAATGGGGACTATTTACTTTTTAGTAAGGGTTATTGTCCCAAGAGTTAAAATAAACAAAGTAGAAACAGACATTAAGTTTAAAGAAAAGGAGGAAATTATTAATCCTACCTTTTTTGCAGGAATAAGTCAATTTAAAACATCAACCCAATATGCTAAATATTTAAGATCAGTGACTAAAAGTGATGATCAACTTTATAATATGTTTGCATCGCAGGTTTTTGCACTTGGGCAAATTAATAATACTAAAAATCTTAACATACGAAAATCTATTTATTTCTTCATTTCTGCTTTAATATCCGAGTTAATGATGATTATGATTGTTGCCTACCTTGTATTTAAAGATTTTTTATTTATATAATTATCTGAATATCTAACCAAAATGAAAAAGTACTTTATATTTACAATAATCATATGCTTTAGTTGCATCGCAAATAAGCCAGTTCCAGGTCTTCAAGGACCTCCAGGAAAAATGGGACCAAAAGGAGAAATAGGACCTCAAGGCAAACCTGGTCCAAAAGGCCCTCAAGGGTTACCCGGAGCGAATGGAAAAGGTATACCCGAAGATGTATTAAATAATATTGATAAATTATTAAAAGGTAATAACAGTAACTCTGAGATTTTAGTTGATATTTTATCCTATAGTTTTGGGTTTGCTCCCAAAATTACGGGTTTCTGCTTTTTGACAAATCATGGAAGAGTATACAAACTTGAAAATAAAAATATTAAGACTCTTGGTGAATCTTTAGATCTCATATGTAAAATAGGTAATGATGAAGATTTTATAGCTTTTTCAAGAAATTCTAATGAAGAAAATATCGAGCAATACTTTACGGCAATCACAAAATCAGGAATTATTTACTCATCTAGTGATTTAACAAATTGGGAAAAAATATTTAAAGTTAATTTCACAAAATAAAATAGATAATCATTTAGTATTAACTTGCGAATACTTTTAATAGATTTATTTTTTTCTAAATGATAGTTTAACTGAAATCCCCAGTAGGTCAAAATGCTTGCGAAAGCTATTTTCTAAATATCTTTTATATTCTGTTTTTATCACATTGGGATAATTAAGATAGAGTGCTATAACAAAAGGTTCTCTACTTACCTGAGTAACGTATTTTATTCTTATCGATTTTCCTTTTGATGATGACGGAGGATTTTTTTCTATTATTAATTTTAGAGTATCATTTAATTTTTTAGTAGATAACCTATTAATGATACGATTATATACGGCCCAAGAAGTCTCTAAAACTTTATGAATTCGTTGTTTTGTTAAAGCTGAAATGAATATGATAGGATAATTATCAATTGATTTAAATTGGTATCTCATTTCATCGATAAAATTTTGCATGCTTTCATTATTTTTATCTATTAAATCCCATTTATTAACTATGATAATTAAACCTTTAGTTTTAAAAATTACTTCATCAATAATTGTTTTATCCTGCTTCGTAAATCCTTTCATAGCATCTATCATTACAAGGACGATATTAGATCGATAAATTGCATTTTGAGTCCGAACAGAAGAATAGTATTCTATTTGGTCATTTATTTTTGAAACTTTTCTTAATCCAGCGGTATCAATTAAAACAATTTCTTTTTCAAACCATTTAATTGGGACATCAATAGAATCACGTGTCGTACCGGCTATAGAGGTCACAATTGATCTATTCTTATTTAATAANGCATTAGTAAGTGAGGATTTTCCTACATTGGGCATACCTACAATTGCAAGTTTTAATAAATCGTTTTTTTCATTACTTGATACTGGAAGTTTCAAATTTAATTTTTTTACTATCAAATCTAAGAGGTCACCAGAATTTCTTCCATTTAATGCTGATAAGGGAAATGGATTTTCCAATCCAAGTTCATGAAATTGATGAATTTGATTATCTTTATCTAGCATATCGCATTTATTAACAGCAAATATATAAGGTTTATCAGTCATGAGGATGGCTTTGGCTAAAACACAATCTGTTGAAGTAATACCTTGCTTGCCATCAACAAGAAATAAAATAAGATTAGATTCAGAAATAGCTTCATTTGCTTGCTTTCGAACTTCGGAGTTAAAAATATCCAAATCTTTTGGAATATATCCCCCAGTATCAATAAAGTTTAATGTGTGCCCACACCAAATCGTTTCGCCATATACTCTATCCCTAGTTATTCCCTCTTGACTGTCTACTATTGACTTTCTCTTTCCTAGGAATTTGTTAAACAGTGTAGATTTACCGACATTTGGTCTTCCTACTATTGAAACAAATGTTTCTTTCATTTTAATACTTTAGCTTATTTTATCATATTTTACTTAATAGCTTCACTAAGTGAGCAACTTAAATTAAAGATCCTATTTAAATAAAAGTTATTAAATTGTTAAAATCTATTACCAAAATAAAATTATTTTATAAAATAATACTTTATTACTTGTCAATATCGANCTGATATATTTAATATTATAATAAGCCAACCAAGTGTTTANTCACTTTTTTATTTGTCGTTTTTTTTCTTATAACAANTTACAAGANNNCATGTTNTTGTAACTCATAAATANCAAAGGATCCTTATGGCNGAAGCTATGGAATTNAACTTAACATTACCTATTTCTGANGATAATCAAGTTGATAATCCAATTTTACCAAAAAAAACTANATTGAATGGTAAAGCTCAAAAACTAGAAAAGGGTAATAACAAATATACTATCGAACAATATTATAAAAACGATTCCCTCGGCTCAGATGTCCTTAAACAAAAGTATTTAGCTCCATGGGAAGAACATCCCTACCAATTGTGGGAAAGACAGGCAAAAGCTCTGGCATCAGTGGAAAAAAATGATAAATTAAAAAGAGAATGGGAAAAAGAGTTTTACCGTATTTTAGAAGATTTTAAGTTCGTACCTGGTGGAAGAATTATGCACGGAGCCGGCAGAGAAGATATAACTACTACCTTAAACAATTGTTACGTTGTAGCTATAAGAAAAGATTCAGTAAAATCAATTTATGATACCATAATCAATGAAGCATTGACATACAAATATGGTGGCGGATGTGGTCATGACCTCTCAATCCTAAGACCCTCTGGAAAGGAGATAAATGGAACGGGAGGAGAATCTTGCGGTCCTGTAGGCTTTATGAACCTTTTTAGTGAGAATACCAATACTATCGCTCAACATGGGCGACGTGGCGCAAATATGCAAACCTTAAGGATAGATCATCCAGATATTGAAAAATTTATTAGTATAAAAACTGGCGATGTTAACATGGTTAAATATTCAAATATATCTGTCCTATTAACCCATGAATTTATGGATGCAGTAAAAGCTGATAAGCCATTTAATTTAAAATACGAAGGTAATATATATAAAACCATCAAGGCAAAAAGTTTATGGAATGATATCGTTGAACATGCACATTCTAGCGCCGAGCCTGGTTTATTATTTTGGGACACAATGAAAGACTTCCATAATGCTGAATATTGCTCACCCTTGGTATCTACAAATCCCTGTGCAGAACAACCATTACCTGATGGAGGATGTTGCAATCTAGGAGCTATCAACCTAGAACGATATGTTGATAATAAAGGTAATTTTATGATCGAATCTTTTAAAGAAACTATATCAATAGCTACAAGATTTCTTGATAATGTTATTGATTACAATATGGATCGACATGCACTTGAAGATCAGAAAAAAAATGCATATAATGATAGAAGAATTGGCTTAGGAATCTTAGGCCTAGGTGACATGTTAGTTAAAATGGGTATTAAATACGATAGCGAAGATGCACTCCAGACAGTAGAACAGGTTATGGATATCTTTAGAGAAACTTCGTATGAGACTAGTGCACAACTATCAAAAGAGAAAGGTCAATTCCCAAATTTTAATTGGGAAGGCTACTCAAAGAGTAAATTTGTTAAATCACTGCCTAATTCCATAAAAAAAATAATTAAAAAAACTGGTATCAGAAACTCTACAATTACAACGGTTGCACCAACAGGAAGTGGGGCAATTGTAGCAAGGGTAACTTCCGGTGTAGAACCAATATTTGCCACATCCTACAAAAGAAGAGTAAAAGAAAATGATGGATATGGAAAAACATTCAAAACATATACTGTTTATCATCCAATTGTAGAAAAGTTATTTAAAACAGATGAGCAATTACCCTCCTATGTTACCACATCTCATAAAATTGATCCGTATTTTCGTGTAAAAATGCAAGGGGTCATACAAAAGTATATAGATTCATCTATCTCCTCAACTGTTAATCTTGCCAATGAGGTTACTGTTGAAACAGTTGCAGATATCTATATGACAGCATACAAATCAAATTTAAAAGGCATAACTGTCTATAGAGAAGGAAGTAGAGAAGGCATTTTAATTACGAATGATAAAAAAGGCAAAGATGAAAAAGACTCACAAAAATCAGCAACTAAAGAATTATCAAATAATGTATCAACAACTACTAGAGATGCTAGAAAAAGACCTAATCAAACTTCAGGTGTTACCAGAAGAATTCGTACTGGTGAAGGAACGCTTTATATTACAATCAATGAAGATGAGAATGGTCTGTGCGAAGTATTTACTACAATAGGTAAAGCAGGAGGAAATGCAGCAGCTCAATCTGAAGCGATAAGCCGTTTAATTTCACTTTCACTCAGATCAGGTCTTGACCCAAATGCAATAGTTCGACAACTAAAAGGAATTTCAGGTCCAAATCCAACCTGGGAGGATGGTCGACTTATTTTATCCACACCAGATGCGATAGGGAAAGCATTAGATGATTATCTTAAAGAAAAAGATTCATTAGGTACTGATAACCTAAAAGATGATAAAGTCAGAATAACGATGGCACAAGAAATAACGAACGATTGTATTGAAGGAACATCACATAATGAATGTCAAAATATCGTAAATGAAGGTGGTTGTATGACATGCCGAGAATGCGGCTGGGCAAAGTGCGATTAGAATAAAACTAAACTTCTAGAACTTCAACTTCCTTATCACTTTGTAACTGATCAAGTATACTAGTGTATTTATCTGTTTCTATTTGGATAAGGGATTCATTATCTTTAATTAAGTCTTCTGATATATTTTCTTCTTTCCCAAATAAATGTAGTTGGTGAATTCCATCCCTTCTAACACTTCGAATTGAAATTTTACCTTCTTCAATGATTTGATGTGAGTATTTTATCATCTCGCTTCTTCTCTCTTGGCTTAAAGCTGGTATAGGAATCAAAACGCTAGTGCCATTATTACTTGGTGTGTAACCCATATTGGATTCAATAATAGTCTTCTCAATAACTGGGATTATCTGCTTTTCATATGGAGTAATCGAGATCAGTCTGGCTTCGGGAGTGCTTATGGATGAAACTTGATTTAAAGGCGTCTTTGACCCATAATAATCAACAAATAAAGAATTAAACATCTCAGGATTTGCTCTACCAGTCCTAACTTTTTTTAACTCAATTTTAGTATGCTCAACTGCTTTTTCCATACCAGTTCTAATATTATCAAATATTGTTTTAAGCATCTCTTACTCCGAAACTAATGTTCCAACATCTTTATCAAAAATAAGTTTTTTTAGTTGACCTTTCTTCTTTACGTTAAAAACTCTTATAGGAATATTATTCTCTTTACATAAAGTAATAGCAGTAAGATCCATTACTCTTAGGTCTTTGCGTATAACATCAGAATATAATAATTTTTCATATTTTTTTGCATTTTTGTGAATTATTGGATCCTTGTTGTATATTCCATCAACTTTTGTTCCCTTAATTAAAACATCCGCACCTAATTCTGTTGCACGTAAAGCAGCTGCTGAATCAGTAGTGAAAAATGGATTACCTGTTCCACCCGCTATAATAACAATTCGACCTTTTTCAATATGCCTAATTGCTCTTCTACGTATGTATGGCTCTGAAATTTGAGAAACATTAATAGCAGATAGTGTTCGCGTCTGACAATTATTTTTTTCCAATGCATCTTGCAATGAAATAGCATTCATAATAGTTGCAAGCATACCAAGATAATCACCAGTAACTCGGTCCATACCTTGTTCAGATGCTTTCATACCTCTGAAAATATTTCCAGCACCAATAATTAATCCAATGCCTATCCCAAGTTTATAAATAGATGAGATTTCATTTGCTAAGTATTTAGCCTGCTTCGGATCTATACCAAATTTTTTTTTACCAGCGAGAATTTCGCCAGATAGTTTTAAAAGCACACAATTATAAAGCGGGCTTTTCATTATAAATTAAATAAAGCTTTTATTAAAGTTAATATCCTCTCCAATTGCATACCTTATAAATCGACGGATAGTAATATTTTCGCCTAATTTAGATATTGACTCTGTTATTAAATCAGATATTTTTTTTTCTTGGTCTTTAATAAACGTTTGTTCTAACAGACATGTCTCTTGAAAAAATTTTGATAGTCTTCCATTAACCATTTTTTCAATGATTTTATCAGGTTTTCCTTCGGATTTAGCTTGCTCTGTGTAGATTTCTTTTTCCCTATCAACAATACTTTTGTCAATGGTATCTTTATTTATTGATAAAGGGTTTGTTGCAGCTATATGCATAGATAAATCATGAGCCAAATTTTTAAAATCAATATTACTAGCTACAAAATCAGTTTCACAATTTAATTCAATTATAACACCTAGTTTACCACCTGCATGAATATAAGAATATACAAGACCTTCTTTGGTATCCCTTGACCCTTTTTTTTCAGCTTTTGAAACACCTGTTTTCCTCAAATAATCAATTGCTTTATCAATTTCTCCATCTGAATGAACCAATGCATTTTTACAATCCATCATACCAGCACCAGTTTTATTTCTTAATTCTTTAACTTGAGCTGCAGAAATATTCATTTAATTTTTTTCTTTTGGTTTTTCATTATTTTCTTTTTCTTTAGGAGCTTCCGATGAGTTTGCTTCTTCTATGTCTGTTTCTGAACTCTTCTTTTCGGTTTGCGCTTCTATGATTGAATTAGATAATTGGGATATAATAATTTGTATCGTCCTGATAGAATCATCATTAGCTGGGATCGGAAATTGAACTTTATTAGGGTCTGTATTTGAATCTACAATAGCAATTACAGGAATATCTAACCTTTTNGCTTCTCTGATGGCAGTATCTTCATATTGCGCATCTACAATAACAATCGCATCGGGTAATTTTCGCATATCCTTAATTCCCCGATGCTGATCAGCTAACTTAACCTTTTCACGATTAAGCATCTGAGTCTCTTTTTTTGTCATATGCTCGTAGAGATTTGAACCTTCTTTCTCTAATAATTTTAAACGTTTAATACTTTTTTTAATGGTAGAAAAATTTGTTAAGGTTCCTCCAAGCCACCTCTCAACGATATAATACATTGAGCACCTGTCTGCCTCTTGCTGTACGATATCACGAGCTTGCTTTTTTGTACCAACGAACAGAACTTCGCCATTTTTACTGATAACCTTTTTTATAAAAGTTTTTGCTTTTTCTATGCATTTAATAGTTGATTCGAGATCAATAATATGAATTCCATTTTTTTCGAGAAGTACATAGGGTTTAAATTTGGGATTCCACTTTCTAGTGAGGTGACCAAAGTGAGCACCTGTTCCAAGAAGATCTTCTATTTTTACATTATCCATATTTTATCGCTTTGAGAATTGGAAGTTAGCTCTTGCACCAGGCTGTCCCGGTTTTTTTCTTTCAACTTTTCTTGCATCTCTGGTTAAAAATCCTTTTGACTTTAAAATGGGACGAAAATCCTTATTAACTTGGAGTAGGGCTTTTGCTATCCCCAATCTTATTGCNCCAGCTTGACCTGTAAGCCCTCCGCCATTAACATTAATTTTAATTCTAAAAGATTTAATACTTTCTGTAGCAACAAGTGGTTGCATAACAATAGTAGCTAAAGTATCTCTACAAAGGTACTCTTTGAATGGTAAACCGTTTACAGTTATCTCACCTTTTCCTGGAGCTAAAAAAACTCTTGCAGTTGAACTTTTTCTTCTACCAGTTCCATAAAATTTAGATTCAGACATAATTTATTATATTTTAAGAGGTTTTGGTTGTTGAGCAAGGTGTGGATGTTCTTCACCTTTGTAAACTTTTAGATTCAAAAGTATTTTCCTACCTAGGCGATTATGAGGGAGCATTCCTTTAATTGCATTTTCAACAATTCTTTCAGGAAACTTCTGCATCATTTCAGAATATTTAGTTTCTTTAACACCGCCTGGATAACCAGTATGACGAAAATAGACCTTATCACTTTCTTTTGAGCCACTAAGTTTTACTTTTTCTGCATTAATTACAATAACAAAATCACCCATATCCATGTGTGGTGTAAAATCAACTTTATGCTTTCCTCGAAGAATTTGAGCTATTTTCGATGAGAAACGTCCAAGGGTTTGTCCTTGTGCATCTACTAACCACCATTTTTTATTAATCTCAGACTGTTTTATGGATCTTGTTTTCATTTTAACTATATTTAGAGCCAGCAAAATTATACACTGCTACTATACTTAGTCAATAAATATAAAAAAAATTATACTAATATTATTCTTGAGATGAAAAAATATATCCTTTAGAAATAGTATAATCAACTTTACCTATTAGTTTCTGATTAATAAATGGTGAATTAATTGATTTTGAAAAAATATCACCTAGTTCAAAAGTCCATTTTTTTAATGGATCTAAAATTACTAATTCAGCAATTTTATTTTCAGATAATAAATCTGAATTAAAGCCCATTATTTTTCGTGGATTAATTGTCAGCAGGTTTATTAATTGTTCTAATTTAAGGTTACCTTCGATTACTAAACTTTTATTTACTGCTCCAAAACAAGATTCTAAACCTATCATTCCAAATGAGGCTAGGTCAAATGTTGTCTCTTTTTCTTCAATACGTTGAGGAGTATGATCAGTAGCAATACAATCGATTATTTTATCTTCAACAGCTTTTATTAACGCTTTTCGATCCATTTCTGTTCTGATAGGCGGTCTAACTTTTAAATTTGTATCATAAGAAAGTAATGCTTCATCATTAAAATATAAATGATGAGGTGCTACCTCAGCAGTAATATTTTGATTATATTTTTTAAAATTCTCTATTTGCTTAATGGATTTAATACTACTTACATGAGGTATGTGTATTTTTGAATTTAAAAAAGTAGCTAATTGAAGATCTCTATGAATCATTATTGATTCTGCTAAATCTGGATTTCCTTGCAGACCTAAAGTATTTGAAATAAAACCTTCATTTATTTGCCCATCTAAAGAAAAATATTTATCTTCAGCTTGATTAATAATTGGAACATTATTTAACCTTGCATAATCAAGCGCTATTCTCATAATAGCTCCATCTTGGATTGGTAAATCATCATCACTAAAAGCAACCGCACCCTGGTCATACATTAAACTCATCTCGGCAAGACTTTTACCCTTCAGCATTTTTGTAACAGCCCCTATTGGATGAATATTGATTGGATAGTTTTCTGCTTTCTTAATGATAAAATTAATTAGTTCAGGGTTATCTAAAGGTGGACTTGTATTAGGCATGACACAAACCCTTGTAAAACCTCCTGCCATTGCAGCATTTGATCCAGTTTCTAAATTCTCTGTATCCTCTTTGCCAGGTTCACAAAAATGACTACGTAAATCACAAAATCCATGTGTAATTATTTTACCTTTGCAATCAATAATTCTAGTTTTGCCAGAAATATTCTTTGCGTTTGTAATTTTTCCATTTTTTATATAAATATCCTTAAAAAAACTTTTTTTATTAAAAGGATCTATTATTTTACCATTTCGCAGAATTAATTCATCTTCAATCTTTTTTATATTTTTCACTTAGTATCCTTGTCTNGACTTTCGCCACAAAATANGTATAATATTGCCATTCTAGATGCAACTCCATTTAGTACCTGGTCTAAAATAATTGCCTGATCACTGTCAGCAACTATACTATCTATCTCAACCCCTCTATTAATTGGCCCAGGATGCATAATAATAATTTCTTTTTTATGATTTANTATTCTTTTCTTTGTTATACCAAATTTACTTCTATACTCCCTATTTGATGGAATTAAACCTAAACCCATTCTTTCTCTTTGAATTCTTAAAACATTTAAAGNATCTGCCCATTCAATAACTTCATCAATATTATAATTTACTGTGACANCCATATCTTCAATATTTTTAGGGATTAAATTGGGTGGTCCGCATAAAGTTACCTCNGCGCCCATAGTTTTTAAACCATAAATATTACTCAAAGCTACGCGGCTATGNGCAATATCTCCTATAATACCAATTTTTAGTTTATTCANAGTTCCAAAAACCTCTTTTAAACTCATCATATCCAATATTGCTTGNGTAGGGTGTTCGTGCGTACCATCTCCTGCATTGATAATGACAGCATCGATAAATTTACTTAAATGCANAGGAGCACCTGGTGTTGGATGTCTCATNACAACCGCATCAATTTTCATTGCCTCTATATTNTGAGATGTATCCTTAAAACTTTCTCCTTTTTTTAAACTACTTGAAGAAGCTGAAAAATTTACCGTATCACAACTTAAACGCTTTTGAGCTAATTCAAAACTAATTCGAGTTCTTGTTGAATTTTCGAAAAAAAGNTNTACTANTGTTACACCTTGAAGTGACGGAACTTTTTTTATCGGCCTATCTAGTACCTCTCTAAATTTAAAAGCCATATCTAATATTGTTTGAATATCTTCACGAGGAAAATCTTTTAAACCTAAAAGATGTTTATTTTTCAATTTCACCATCCATTGGAATAAGGTATACACTGTCAATACCGTCAACCTCTTTAAGAGTTACATTAACATGCTCACCNTCATGTGTAGGTATATTTTTCCCAACAAAATCCGCTTTAATTGGAAGNTCTCTNTGCCCTCTATCAACTANAACAGCTAATTGTATTTTAGCAGCTCTTCCAAAACTATTTAACTCATCNAGTGCAGCTCTTACAGTTCTNCCAGTATACAATACATCATCAATTANGATTACTATTTTACCATTTATTGAAAACGGAATTTCTGTNTTTTCNACCTTAGGAATNACTAATCTTTCACGGTAATCATCTCGATGAAAAGTAATATCNAGAGAACCATTTAGAATATTATTTCCACTNAGTTCTTTAATTTTATTTTGAATTCGGATNGATAGAGGAACNCCTCTGTTATGAATTCCAATCAATACAATGTCTTTGGAATTATTATTATTTTCTAATATCTCGTGACTAAGCCTAGTTACTGATCGACTTAATGAATCTGAGTCCATTAAATTTTTATTTTTCATATATACTTTATGCCAAATGGCAGAATAATAACATTTATAGACTCTGCCCTTTTTAGCCTCTCTGAACTATTTTAAAAGGAATCTTAGATCCGAAAGTTACAAAAATAATTTCTTAAAAATAATCTTATAAACCTAAAATTAATTTTAATGTTT
>NZIX01000005.1 GCA_002691785.1 Fidelibacterota bacterium
CGATTAGAGAGAATATTATTAAATCATTAAGTAAAGGCTTCTCATTCTTAAAAAAAAGGAAAGATGTTTTATTTGTTGGGTTAACAACTATTCTATCTGATGTTGCTATTTGGGGTTCATTATCAGTTTTAACTATATCAATTTCAAAAGAAATTTTCAATAAAGGAACATGGGGTTATGGGTTAATGGATGGCTTTTATGGAATTGGAGCATTACTTTCGACCGTTATTATTTCATGGCTTGTTGCTAAGACTGGAAGGGAGAAATCTCTGCTTATTTTTTACTTATCGGCTGCTTCTATGTGCGTCATTGCTCCTATCTTACCTACGGTTTACTTAGCTTCTATAGCTTACTTTTTTATGGGATTAAATAATAACTCTGCACGTATTATTATTCGAACAATATTTATGGAAAATATACCAAATTTGATCATGGGCCGAGTACAAACTATTTTTGGTGTGTATACGCGAACAATGGTACTTCTTAGTTCCTTATTTGCTGGCTGGCTAGTGGAGAGTCACAATATATTAAGTGGGATGATTTTTACATCCTTTCATTATATTTTAGCATTTATTGGAATTATTACCTTAAGATACTTCAGTGATAAGAAAGAAAACCTACTATCAATTAAGATCTCTGATGCCTGAATTACCTGAAGTTCAAACTGTAGTAAACCATATAAAAGATGAGCTCATTGGAGAAACAATTGTTGAATTAAAGGCTATTTGGCCTAAAGTATTTCACAACTTTGAATCAGTTGATTTTTTTAAAAAAAACTCTGATGCTAAAATTTTAGATGTTAATCGCCGAGCAAAGTTTATTATAATTCGATTTAAACATTCAATACTGGCAATACATTTGAGAATGACAGGAAAACTTTATTTTAGTAAAGGAAAAGCACCTAAACACACTAGTGCAAAAGTTTTTTTTAAAAGTAAAAAAATATTAATTTTTCAAGATGTCAGAAAATTTGGACGTTTCTATTTATATAGAAATTTAAACAAAATTAATGAACTCCATGGACCTGAACCTCTGGGAGAAAAGTTCACAAAGAATATTTTTTTTAACATTTTAATTAACTGCAAAAGAAATATCAAAGCATTACTTTTAGATCAGTCAAAGATAGCAGGGTTAGGAAATATTTATGCTGATGAAAGTCTATGGCTCAGTGGTATTCATCCTAATTCTATATCAAATAAGATACCTAAAGGTACTGTATACAAATTACATAATTCTATTCAACATGTTCTCAATAAAGCGATTAAGCATAATGGAACTACAATTATTGATTTCTCTTATGTCAATGGACAATCTGGTAATTATGCAAATGAACTTAATATTTACGGTAAGAAAGGCTTAATTTGTTCAAATTGTAAAACAGAAGTAATCAAAATAAAAGTCGCAAGCAGAGGTACATATTTCTGTAGATGTCAAAAAGTTTATTAAATTGAAAAGTGATTAGAAAAAATACTTAGTTTTTGTTATATTTGAACGTTATGAGCGTTATTAAATGAATAATCCATACGAGATACTTGAGACTGAATGGTCTGAACTTAGTTTAGGAACTAAGCTNGGTCAGCACCCATTCCATACTTTTAGCTTTTGTTCAGTAACTGAAAGCTATCCCAATGCAAGAACTGTTGTGATTAGAAAAGTTTCAAAGAAAACGAATGAAATATCTTTTCATACAGACAATAGAAGCTCAAAGCTTAAGGAAATATCATTAAATAATAATGTTTGTTGCCTCTTCTATGACAAAAAACGAAAGGTTCAACTTAGAATTTCTGGAAAAACCCACATCAACCAAAATAATGATAAAAGTATCAAATCATGGAGAGCTATGAAAAATGAAAGTAAAATTTGCTACATGGGACCCCATGCTCCATCAACCATGCTTGATTCGTTTAAACCAAACCTTCCAACCATACTACCTCATCAAATAACCCAAGAGCATGATGAATTAGGTCATAAAAATTTTTGTATTGTAGATATTTCAATTTCTAGAATTGATTGGCTATATTTAGATTACAAAGGACACAAACGCCTACTATTCTACTTTGGGAAAAATATCGATCCACATTGGATTGCCTCATAATAAATTTATCAAATTAATATAATGATTAAATTCTTAATTTTACTTTCATCAATCTTATTTACATCTTGCTCCAGTCTCTACATTGGAAATCATAAATTGAATGATTTTAATGTCCACCAGCAACCTAATGAATTAGGTCCCGAAGTTCAGCTCTGGGAAGATGGTCTAAGAACTGAAAAAAGAAATAATCAACTTGAGTGGTGGTATTTTGATGGTAAACTTCCTGATGGTACCATTATTGTTTGTTATTTTTGGAAAGTGCATTTTATTNCTGATCGTTATTTTATCGGAGTAAACTATACGACACCAAACGGAGACGATAAATTTAAAATAAAGTTTTTTAAAGAATCCGATGTTAGTTTTTCAAAAGATAGTTGTAATGTTAAAATGGGAAATAACTCAATCATTGGGAATTTAAGAAATTATCAAATTGTAATAGATCCTAATGATTTTGATGGAATTGGGTTTGACGTTAACCTTAAGTCAAATAGCCTACCTTACAGACCACAAGATGGAGTTATTAAAGCTGGATCTAATTACTTTGCATGGCTTTCTGCAGTACCCAATGGAGATTTTGAAGGCAAATTAACCTTTAATAGTAAAACCCGCCAGATAAATGGTAGTGGTTACCATGATCATAACTGGGGAAATACCCCATTACAAAGATTGTTCAAAAGTTGGATGTGGTTTAGAGGTGAAGCCGGGCCCTACACTATTATTGCCTCTGAACTTAATGCTGTCGATGGTCGAGGGGGTTATAATATTCCAATTCTCTACATCGCAGATAATAAAGAAGTCCTTGTAAATAGGTTTGGAGAAGATGGTTTATTTACAAAAAAAAGTCAATTGATAGAAGAGGTTTATCGAAAACAAAATGAACCACTTTTCTCAAATCTAGAGTTAATGACTGAGGATGGATTTCAAATAAAAATTCAAGGTGAAAATATAATTGACAATACATTACTCTTTGACAGAATTAAAACTATTTTACCAATAAGTACATTAATGAACACCATTAATATTGATCCTTACTACACTCGTTTTAAAAGTAAACTAGTTATAAAAGATACTAACGGAGTAACCCACAAAGGTTCTGGTATACTGGAAATAATGGATTTAAAGTAATGTCTAGTAATCCAATTCTTAGCATTAAAAATTTAAATAAGTATTACCATAAATTACATGCTTTAAACCATCTAAGCTTTGATATTGAGGAGGGTTGTATCCATGGAATTTTAGGACCAAATGGAAGTGGTAAATCTACTTTAATGAGAATTATTGCGGGACTTATTAAATCATGGAGTGGCTCCATTTACTTTAAGAATGAATTATTAGATTATTCTAATCCAAAGGTACTTAATAATTTTGGTTTCATGATTGAAGCCCCTGCATTTTATGAATACTTAACAGCCTTAGAAAACCTTAAGCTATTTGCAAACTTAACACANACANNTTCAAANTCNATTCACCANGCNCTTNAACTTGTTAAACTCGAAAAACGNAAAAACGAAAAAGTNAAAAATTTCTCATANGGTATGAAACAACGATTAGGTATTGCNCAAACTTTACTTCACCAACCCAAAATATTAATTCTTGATGAACCAAATAATGGCCTAGATCCTTCAGGAATTAATGATATGGGCATACTTATAAATCGTCTTCAAAGTGAAGGAAAAACCATAATTTTAAGTACTCATATTTTAAGTGAGGTAGAAAGTTTATGTACAGATGTCTCCATTTTCAAAAAAGGGAAACTTATCATCTCATCAAGTATAAATGACATTCAAAACAACAATAATGATTTTCTTATTAAAACCTCAGAAATNNATAATGCTNTATCAATTCTTNAAAATTATTCCAAAATTAAAATAACAAATCAAGGNAATGATACTTTAACTATTACTTCAGAGGACCATTTAAGTTTTAATAAATTAGTTCAAATGTTAGATAATCAAATAAACATTCAATTCATAAAAAAGAAATCTGGATTGCTTCATTTTTTTAATGATTAAAAATCTCATTCAAAATGAAGGAAAAAAAGCGCTTTATAAAAAGAGAACGTATATTAGTTTTATTTTAATAACTATTCTTATCCCTTTTATCGTTGCCGCGATCAATGATGGAGGAAAGACTTTAGAGTCGAAGATATACGGACAACTGGCTGATTCTTTTCTTTTCTATGGGAGCGTTATTAATGGTTATCTATCTACTTATATCATTATTGCAATTTTGATAAGTCATATGCCTTTTTTATCTACTATTGTTGCTTCAGAGATTGTTTCTGGAGAATATTCGAAAGGGACATTTAGAATGTATCTAACTCGTCCAGTAAGTAGAAATAAAATTTTAATGAGCAAATTAATTATTGTTTTATTGTATACAACTTTCATGATGTTTTTTTTCTTTGTATATACATTATTTATCAGCTATTTATGGCTTGGCGGAGGTGACCTTGCTGTATTTCACAATGGATTATTAATCTTATCTGAAGATGACGTTCTCTGGAGATTTTCTCTGGCTTTTGTATTGTCTAACTTAGTAATGTTAACAGTTTCATGTTTATGTTTCTTAATTTCAACTATTTCAAGAAATAGTGTTACTCCAATTATTATCACTATCAGTATTGTATTTATAGGAACAGCGGTTGCTTTTATACCCATCCCTTTTTTTGAAAAAGTTAACCCCTTTTTATTCACTGGCTACATTGATATTTTTTTGACAGCCTTTCATGATCCGCTTCCATTAAGTAGGTATTCTAATTTATTTCTTGTTACCTCTCTCTGGTCATTGTTGTTTATAATAATTTCATTTAAATCTTTTAAGAATAAGGATATCCTTCATTGAGAATTCGACATTTTATTTTAGTTCTCTTTTCTTGCATATTAACAGCTGAAGATCATTCAGATTATATAAGAAAAATTATTCTAAATACAGAGCAACNATATCAAAAAGTCTNTGATTTTCAAGTTGAAATGGAAATTAATCTTAATGTGCCTGGATTTAGAATGCCAAAAAAGAAATTTAAAGTATTTTTTAAACAACCCAATAAAGTAAAAATTAACACCAAGGGTTTTGGAGTCTTACCAAAAACTGGTTTGTTTACCTCTCCTTCTGACAACTTTGATAACCTAATGTCATTAACNTTACTTAATNACANTGAAAANCCAAATGAGATTACCATAAGTGGACAACTTATAACAGATAGTTTAAAAGTAAAGATGCCAAATGAGTATGCACGACTTACCTTTATACCAACAGTAGATGTTAAAATAGATACGATAAAATGGGTAATAAAATCTGTCACCACAAGAATAGATACCTTAAAAATAATGCAAATAAAAAACAAGTATAGTCAAGTTGATGGTGATTATTTTTTACCAACAACATCAACTGTAGAATACTTTATAAAAGATGCTAAATTATCAAAGTGGTTAAATAAAGATATATCAACTGTTATTGGAAAAGATCAGAAGTTAAAAGCACAAAATAATGATCTAGTTGAAGGAAATATTAAAATTAATTACAATAAATATAAAGTTAACAGAGGAATACCTGAAAAAGTATTTAATAAAAATCGTTAAATAAAATTCTACGAAGTCAAATAAACCATGATTGCATTCTGGGCATGCATTCTATTTTCTGCCTCATCAAATACAATAGAATAAGGGGCTTCCATAACATTATCAGTAACTTCCCTTCCTCTTTCTGCTGGAAGGCAGTGCATAAACAAGGTTTCTTTTCCTGTTTGAGATATCAATTTTTGATTAACTTGAAAGTCTGCAAAAAGTTTTTCTCTTTCTTTAGCTTCTTCTTTTTGCCCCATCGAAGCCCAAACATCTGTGTATATAACATCTGAATCTTTAACAGCCAGAGCGGGTTCATGAGATAATTCAAAACTTGAAACTCCTGATTTTTCAACCATATTTATAGTGTCTTGATCAGGCTCAAATCCACTTGGACCACAACACACAAAAGTCATCGGAAGTTTACTCGCTAACTGTAACCATGAATGAACAATATTATTTCCATCCCCCATATAAGTAATTTTAAGATTATCTAAATTACCTCGGTGTTCCCAAACTGTTAGTATATCAGCAATNATTTGACANGGATGGTTATAATCTGTAAGACCATTAATAACAGGNATANTCGAATATTCTGCAAGNTCNATAATATGNGNATGATCAAANAGNCGAGCCATAATCATATCATTATATCGGCTAAATAATCTTGAAATATCTTTAATTGCTTCACGTTTACCAATTCCTATATCATTTGGCCCAAGAAAGAGAGCATGCCCACCCATCCACTCAAATCCTGTTTCAAATGAAACTCTTGTTCTCGCGGAAGGTTTTGCGAAAATCATTGCAAGGGACTGATTTTTAAAATGAAAGTAATCTTCTTTATTGNGAAANTTNGTTTTTANTTCTTTTGCTAAATTTAAAATTTCCNAAATTTGNTCTTNAGAATAATCTGAAATATGTATAAAATGATTTTTCATTAANATTNCCTATAATATNTANCTACTTAAATCTTGATCTTCNACAACTCCTTTCAAAGCATCNCGAACAAGCTTAGCAGTGATTAAAATTTTCTTTTCNCCTCTTTTTGGTTGTTCAAAAAGAGGTTTTTCTAANAATGTTGTCATTATTGTATGTAAACGACGTGCNCCAATATTTTCCATTTTTCTATTTACTTCATATGCTANTTCAGCNATTGCTTTAATAGATGCATCATTAAATTNAAGCTCNACACTTTCAGCTGCGAGTAGTGCCTTATATTGTTTAATCAGAGCAGACTTAGGATGTGTTAATATTTTAATAAAATCTTCCTTAGTTAACTTAGATANTTCTACTCTTATAGGNAANCTTCCTTGNANTTCAGGAATCATATCAGATGGAGCACTAACATGAAATGCTCCTGCCGCTATAAATAAAATATGATCAGTTTCAATAACACCATACTTTGTNCTGACNTTACAACCCTCAACAATCGGTAGGAGGTCTCGCTGNACTCCTTCCCTACTNACATCAGGTCCCGAACCTCCATTAGTACCAACAACTTTATCAATTTCATCCAAAAATATAATTCCGTTGTTTTCTATTCTTTCTTTTGCTNTNCGTATAACTTCATCTTGATCAATTAATTTNTCAGATTCNACTTCAATNAAAACTTCACGTGCATCTTTTACTTTCATNTTTTTTGATCTTTTAGATTTTGGAAGTGATCCTGATAACATTTCTTTTATATTCATTCCNATATCCTCCATNCCTGAAGGCCCAAAAACTTGCATCCCTATTGTAGGTTCATCAGAAACTTTGATTTCAATAATTTTATNTTCAAATTTTCCATCATTCAATCTCTGTCTCATCTTCNCNCGAGTTCTNTCNTATCTCTTTTTTGATTCTTCTGACTGNTTTTCTTTACTTTTAATTTCATTTGGAAATAATATATCTAAAACNCTCTCATTTGCTAAACGCTCNGCCAATTCAGCAACTTCAATTTCTTTTTCTCTTTCAACCAAGGATATNGAAGTATCCATNAGATCACGAACCATTGATTCAACATCTCTCCCAACGTANCCAACTTCTGTAAATTTACTTGCTTCTACNTTAATAAATGGGGCATTTGATAAAGANGCAAGCCTNCGAGCAATTTCAGTTTTCCCAACACCAGTAGANCCAATCATTATTATATTATTTGGCATTATNTCATTTCTTAANCTNCCCTCAACTTGCTGTCGCCTCCACCTATTNCTTAATGCAATCGCAACNGCTTTTTTTGCATCATTTTGACCAATTATATAGCGATTTAATTCTTTTACAATTTGTTTTGGT
This sequence comes from Fidelibacterota bacterium, assembly GCA_002691785.1. Lineage (GTDB taxonomy): Bacteria > Fidelibacterota > Marinisomatia > Marinisomatales > UBA1611. Next base: position 7,933 of record NZIX01000005.1, read on the forward strand.
GTTAGTTCTTTCATTATATCTCCANAACTGTAATTGAATCATTAGTATANATGCATANACTTGCCGCTATTTCTAAAGATTTTTGAGCAACTTTNCTNGCATTTAAATTAGATGATTTTAANAAAGCCATTGCTGCTGCTTGNGCAAANCCTCCGCCTGATCCNATAGATANNATAGNNCCATCNGGTTCTATTACATTACCATCTCCNGATATAATAAAACTAAATTTTTTATCCATNACCACTAGCATTGCATCTAAATGCCTCAATATCTTATCTGTTCTCCAATCTTTTGCAAGTTCTACAACNGATCGTTTCAAATCACCTTCATATTGNTCTANCTTANANTCGAATTTTTCAAANAANGTTANCGCATCTGCGGCAGCTCCAGCAAATCCACCCAAAACACTACTTTTAGAAGTTTGAAATTCTCTAACTTTTACAGCTTTTTGTTTAAATGCCATATCTCCAAAAGTCACTTGCCCATCACCGGCCATTGCAACACTCCCTTTATAACGGACACCTATAATTGTTGTTGATCTAATTTTCATTTTTTTTAAAAACCTTATT
>NZIX01000044.1 GCA_002691785.1 Fidelibacterota bacterium
GAGTATACTTATCATTTAACTTCTCTCACAGATGAAGGTTCTGAAGGGCCTAAGTCAATAGATTATATACAAAAAACACCTCCAATATATATTGTGAATGGAGTTTTAATTGATGAAAATGGAGAAAAAGATAACGTAGATCAAGCAAAAGTTTTTCTCTATGACTCTCTTGGAACAACTTTATTAGAAGAATTTGTAGTTTCAAGAAACGGAAAGTTTAAATTCGAAAATGAAATTATCTCTGGTGATTATACTATTATGGCTTATGGTAATGGGAGTGGTAATGGAGGCGGACGTGTTAAGGTAATTAACCAAGATATTAATGATTTGAAAATAGATCTATCAACGGAGGGTTTAAGACCAACAATTAAAGTAGAGAGAGGTGTAGGAGAATTGACAGTTCATTGGACAGATATTCCACAGGCAAAATCTTACAATGTTTATAAAAATGATCGTCTAATACAATCTGTTACTGGAGACACATCGTACCTTGATATTGTTGCACCTGGAATAGAAATGACATACAAGGTTATGTCAGTTGATATTTATGATTTAGAAGGGCCTGAATCAAATAAAATAACTGAAAAATCATCATTTGGTCCTCCAGAAACAACCATATCAATTCTAGCTGGAGGGTACACAACTGAGGGCAGTGGTCGAAATATTAATTTAGAATGGCTTCCTGTTCCTGGTGTAGAAAATTATGCTTTATATCGAGATGGTGAACTATTAATCAAACAATCCGAAACAAAATTTGAAGAAAGAGAACTGGAATGGAATACAGAGTATTTGTATGAAATAAATTCAATTGATAAAGAAGGAGTAGAGGGGGTAAATGCAAAGTATAATATCAAAACACATCCGGAGGTGTTTGCACCAGATATAAAAGTTCAATCTGAGATCAATGGTATATCATTATCTTGGGATCCTTTAGAAACAATTAAAAGTTATAAGATTTTCAGAAACGGAGGAAATATTGCTGATATAGTCGTTCCAGAATTTGTTGATGCTGTTACACCTGGAATTGAATATTGTTATACGGTCGCTCTTGAAGATACTCATAAGACCGTAGGACCAAAAGCTGAAATAAAATGTGGTAAAGGATATTTCGCCCCTCCAACAAATTTTACTGCTAAAGTCATAAGAAATCAAGTGACCTTAAATTGGGAAAGCATTTCTGGGGCTTCAGGTTATAATTTATATAGAAATAATGAACTCATTCTAGAGACTGAAGATTTAAATGATTTTAAAGATGAAGATTTAGAGTTTGATGTTGATTATCTATATGAGATTTGCAGTTATGATAAAGAAAAGTACGAGGGACCTAAGGTGAATCTTGAGGTCAAAACTCATGAAAAAGTATTAGAAACTTCTTTGTTTGCAGATGTCGATTTAGAAAAANTTTCCTTAAGGTGGAATAAATCTAATTTAAAAGTAGACCATAGCTANAGAATTTATAGAGATAATGAAATTTTAGATGAAACTCAAGATACTTCTTTTCAGGATTTTGTCCCTGCTGGAAAGTATTTATGTTACATAGTCCGAGTAGTAGATAAGTTTGGAACTGAAAGTCCTTCATCGAATAAGGAATGCAAGAAAGTCTTGGTTAATTACCCAAAACTTTTATCTGTAACAGGAGATGTTAAAAGAGTACTTTTTGGTTGGAAATATATGATCGGAGCAGTACAGTATAATATTTATTCTGTCGATAAAGAAACAGATTCATTAACANTAATTTCAAAAACAAAAGGTAATTTTTTTCAACATCAAGATTTAAACTTTGATACAGAATATTGTTATCAGGTTTCATGCACGGATGCTGATGGCGATGAAGGTCCAAGGTCACCAACTATGTGCGGTTGGGTTCTACCTCCCCCACATTTAACTCTGATTGAAAGAAGATTTGTTGAAAGTTCAGGNAATAATCAATTGGATGGTAGAGAAAATGCATGGTTAATGTACAAAGTTGTTAATGATGGTAAGAGTCCTGCAAGAGAGTTAAAACCTTGGTTAAAACCACTTGGGGAAACTATGACCTCATCTTTAAAAATTGATTCAGTCTCTATGATCCCTGTTTTAGATATTGGAGATACTGCAACCATTCAATTTTCATTATATGCAAAATTAAAAGTAGAAAGTCAAAGGCGTTATTTTAAATTTTTTGTTGAAGAATTTACTGGTGAAGATCTCGATCCTGACACTATCTCATTTAAAACACTAGAGGTAGAGCCACCAAATTTGGTAGTCACAGATTTTAGTATAACAAATGATTGGGGTCAAAATTATATTCCAAAGAATGAAACAGCTATGATAACTATAAGGGTGCAAAATTTATCAACAGGAAAAAGTGATACTGCCAGTATAAAATTTCGAAGAGATGAATCATTTATCTCTGAGGATGTTGATGAACTTCATCAATTAAAGTTTATTAATGCTGGTGAATATATAGATTTTAAATTTGAAATTATGAGTAGGGAAGAAAAATTCACCTTATATCTTGAACTTTACGATTATTTTGAGACCAGGAAGACTATTCCATTATATTTAGAAACAATGAAACATTATAAATCCCCTGAAGAAATGGTGGTTTATGAAACACCTTATCCCTCGGATTTAATTGTAAGTAAAGAGATAAATACATCTGAATTGGCCTCCAATATACCTGAAGCTTCAGTAGGCAATGATATCTTAGGAGTTGTACTAGGTAATCGAAATTTTAATGATCCAAAAATTGAGTCACCACAATCAACAGGGGAGGATGTAAAGCTAATAAGAAAATACTTTAAAGATTTATTTAATTTAGANGATCATTCGATTATTCCAAGTCAATATTGGTTGTTCGATGATGGGATAACTAGTGATGAATTCTCTACTATTTTTGATCCTGATTTTGGATATATTAAGAAAAAAATAATTTCTCTTTTAGAATATTCCGAAAAAGAATCAATGGATCTTATGTTGTATTATAGTGGAGAAGGTACCACATATAAAAAAGANAAAGTTTTAATTCCATATGATGCTGATTCAAATAAGGAACATACTTTTTACCCTATTTCAAAAATTTATGAAAATCTTGCGAGACTACAGAAAATGAAGCAGGTTGGAGAGATAACTATATTCATGGATGTNGATTTCAACAATAAATCCTTNGAGCAGAANATANCCCAAGTTATTGAAGAGGATAATAAAAAGAAAAAGAAGAAAAAGAAGAAAAAAAAGAAAAAAAAGAANAAAGGTGCATCTGACNCAGAAGCAGTGGTTCTACCAAANGAAATTGAACCTCCATCTTCAATCACGGCATTCTATGCATCTGATATAAATCAATTATCATATGATTCAAAAGAGTCTCCAAACAGTATTTTTACTTATTATTTACTCCAAGGTTTAAAAGGAGATGCTGATAATGGTGATAAAGAAATTACAATCTCAGAATTACATGATTTTATTCAAAAAAATGTTAAAAGTAGGACAACTGAACTATATAAAAATTTGCCTCAAACTCCAATATTGTACTCTGAAGATCCAAATAGAGTATTATATAGANTTCCATGATATAAAAATATTTCATTTAGGATGTTCTCAATCTGTCTGAATAATATATTTTTACGAACTCTTTTTTGTATTACTTTATCAAACTTTGCATATGGAAAAACNGTAAATATATATGGAACNATCNTTGATGAAGANGGAAAGCCNTTAAAAAAAACATCAATATCTCTTANNAGTTTAAAAGATCAATTACTTAATGAGACCATGACAAATAGAAAAGGTAAATTNTCTATAAAAGAGATTAAACCAGATTTTTACTATTTATTAATTGAAAACGAATTAAAAACTTCTAAAAGAATTAAAATCAATCCAAGAAAAACTCGAAATAAAGATCTTATTTTACGTTTAGAATTAAATAATAATAAACAACCCATAGAATGTTTTCTTTTTGATAATAAAAACCCAACAGATTTTGACCCAATATTAAAAATTAGAGATTTTAAAGAAATAATTACAGCAGGTAAAATAGAGCTTAATTGGAAAGATATTAAACAAGCAAAAGAATATGTTTTATATGAGGATAATATTGAAATATATAGAGGGAGTGAGTCTCAATTTGAGAAAACTGTTTTTCCAGGTAAAGAGTTTTGTTATAAGTTAATAGCTTTNGGGGATTATGATTTGAAAGGTGCTTTTTCANANGAGAAATGTTTAAATGTACCAACTTTACCCCCAACGAATATATCTGTAGATGTTTTTAAAAATAGTTTTAATCTCAAGTGGAAAAAAGTTGAAGGTGCTAAATCTTATGTTATATATCAAAACCAAAAAGAATATAAATCTACTAATGAACCTAAATACATTATTAAAGATTTAGAATTTAATAAAGACTATTACTATACAATCAGAGCAATAGATAACTTAAATAATACTAGTGATCCTTCTGTAGAGGTTAAGTATACGACTCATGATTTAGTCGAGGCACCATTGCTTTCATCAATGAAAAGTAATTCAAATATAATGTTAATATGGAATGAGGTAAATTTTGCTGAATCATATAAAATTTATAGGGATGATAAATTAATTGATACTACTGATATATCTTCATACCGTGATGATATGTTGCCAGGAGAAAAGTATTGTTACAAAGTATCATGCATAGATCAGTATGGAATTGAAAGTGATTTATCAAATAAACACTGTACAAAGGTTAACTTAGAAGCACCAAAAAAGGTAACTGCCGATTCAGATGTAGAATCAATGCACTTAAATTGGAATAAAGTCGAAGGAGCTATAAGTTATCAAGTTTATGAAAAAATTAATTCAGACTCTCTAGTTTTAAAAGGTAGGGTAAAGAAGAATCAATTTACTATTGAGTCCTTAAGCTATGCTTCAGATCATTGCTACGTAATTACAGCAATCGATGGTGATGGGGATGAAACTGACTATTCATTACCAGCGTGCAATGTTTCATTTGATCCACCTGATTTTAAAGTTCATAAGATGACATTAATTGAGCCTTCTGGAAATAAAATTCTAGATGCGGAAGAATCTGGGAAAATTCAAATTGCATTATTTAATGAAGGNCAAAGTCCAGCTCATCGTATTATTGCTTCAATTTTATTGGAATCANTAGAAAAAAATATAATTTTAGGNGATCCTGTTATTATTGANACTTTAGAAGCNGGAAGAATTAAATTTATTGAATTTGATATAAANGCTTTATTAGCTGTTAAATCTGGAGATAATAAAATTGAATTATTATTATCTTCAAAAGAAGGTATTCGTTTAAAAGATCCTTATGTATTTAATATTGAAACAAAGTCCATGATTCCTCCTAAAGTAATAATCGCAGATTTTTCAATTTCTAATGATTTTGGTACGAATTATATACCAAAAAATGAGCAAGTAAAATTAACTTTGCGTTTNCAAAATGTAGGGGAGGGGTTGACTAATTTTGTAAATATACTCGTAAAAGAAAATCGATCTTACGAAACTCCTAATTTTAATGGTATAATAACAATCTCAAAATTAAACCCTGGTGATTTTATAGATATTGAAGTTCCTATTCTAGGTAGACAAAATAATTTTTCAGTAGATATTGACATAACAGATTATCTAGGACGAACAACATCTAAACGTATCGATCTTGAGACTATGAGAAAATACAGATCTCCTTATGAGTTAGCAGCTCAATCAATAGGTACAGAAGAAGTAGAATATTATCCTGATGAATTAGGGGAAGTTGATGTTGATAGAAGAATACCACTTGGTAGAAAAAATCCAAATGCTATAGCTATTATACTGGCGACTGAATTTTATAATGATAATAACTTTGTTCCAATAGATTATGTTACAAGAGATAAAACAGTGATTAGGACTTATTTTAAAGAATCATTCGGGCTTTCTGATTTTCAATTATTACCTTCAAAAACTTGGCAGATGGATGGAGGACCAACAGGAAATGATTTGATTAATATTTTTGACCCTCATCAAGGAGATTTAAGAAAAAGAATTATAACAGCTGAAAAATATTCNGGAATTAAAGAGGTGGATATATATTTGTATTATCGNGGNTATGGTGAATGGCTNAATGGAAAGCCTTTTTTAATTCCAAAAGATGCGAAAGTTAATCGTGATGTTTCTAAATATCCCCTGGAACAATTGATGAAAAATATTTCAGTATTGTCAGTGATGAAGAATATTAAAACAATAACCATATTTTTAGATATAACNTATGTAAATCCAAAAGCATCAAATGATTTNATATGGGATTTTCAAAATTTATCAGATAAAATTTGCATTCTTAGTGCATCTTCGAATGGACAAAATTCACAAATATTNTATGATAAAAAACACAGCGTTTTTACTTATGCTTTATTAAAAGGTTTATCAGGTAATGCTGATGANGGTGATAATNTGATTGAACTTGGTGAGTTAGCAGAGTATTTATATCAAAAAGTACCNGAATATTCTTCAATTATTAATNGTGGTTATGNTCAAAATCCTTCATTTAATGGATCTGATTTAAAAAGAGTAATTTTAGATTTAAGATAAGTAAAATCTGTTTTTTATTTTGAAATAATTTAAATANACTAATTATGAATAAAATAATTTCTTTTACAATCATTTTAACCTTAGCTGTTTCTTTAAAATATCTTAATGATAAAAAACGTGAAATAATTAATATAGAAANTAAAAAAAATATAAATTCAAACTTATCAATTAATAAAGAACAGGAAAAAATAGAAAAAAATCGTANTAAATTAGAAGAAATGGCTCAANTTGAACGGACAAAGCTTAAAGTAACCGTTGAGCATGATAGCTCCCCAATTACAAATTCTTACCCAATTATTCTAGATGCTTCTGGATCATATGACCCTGATATGGGCGATGTAATTAAATTTAAGTGGAAACAAATATCAGGACCAAAAATTAAAATTATGCCAGATATATTTAGAGATAAAGTTAGTTTTGAAGGTACACCAGGAGAATATACATTTGAATTGATTGTAAGTGATAATTATGGAGCTGAAAATAAGGTAATTAAGACCGTAATAATTGAACCTGAACCCAATTTAACCCCTGTGATTAAAATGAAGATTAGGCAGGGATCAGAGTTAAATTGAACGTTTTGTTAAGTTTAAAAAATTTGTAAAATGTAATTGATTATGAATAGTATTTATGAAGGGAATCAGTATGGAAAATAGTTTTGTTATTGGTTTAGATATAGGAGGAACCAATACTGTTTATGGATTTATTGATAATCTTGGAAATATAATTGAATATAATCAAATTCCAACNAATGGAAACCTACCAGCAGGCGATTTAATAAAGCGTCTTGAGATTTACTTTAAAGAATTTATTAAAGCAAATCCAGATTATGTGATCAAAGGAATTGGAATTGGCGCACCAAATGGCAATCATCTCACAGGCGTAATTGAAAATCCACCTAATTTAAATTGGGGTAACCTAGATATCCAAACTGAGTTTAAAAATATCTTTCCTTGNGAAGTTATTTTAACAAATGATGCGAATGCAGCTGCTTTAGGTGAAAAAAAATATGGTGCTGCAAAAGATATGGATGATTTTATCATGATTACATTAGGAACGGGNTTGGGAAGTGGAATATTTTCAGGCGGAAAATTAATTCATGGTCATGATGGTTTTGCTGGTGAAATGGGGCATATAACAATAGATATTAATGGTCGTGAATGTAATTGTGGTAAATATGGTTGCTTAGAATCTTATGTCTCCGCAACAGGAATTAGAAAAACTATTAATCAAATGATAGAAAAGAGCCCTAAAAATAAATTCTTAAATTCAATTAAAAATGGACATTTAGATGGTTTAAAAATAGATAAAGCATTTGATAATAATAATCAAATGGCAAAAAGCATATATTCCTTNACTGGGAAGATGTTAGGCAAAGGNCTTGCATTAGTTGCTACTTTATTTTCTCCACAAGCTTTTGTCTTTTATGGTGGTTTTAGTAATGCTGGTGATCGAATTTTCTCTTTTGCAAATTCTGAAATGGAAAAAAACTTACTTTTAAATCAAAAAGGAAAAATTCGTTTAATAAAATCAGCACTTCCAGAAGGGCAAGCNGGTATTTTAGGAGCTAGTTCACTAATTAAGTTTTAATTTTAGAATAGTTTATATAAGGAGTAAAAAATTAAAAAAAATCCTATGCATATAATGAAGATAGAAAACCTACTATAATTTCCAAATTTTTCTTTCATCTTTTAATGCCTAATTTTTCAAGTAATCTTAGAGAATTCCATTTATCAAAAACCTCATCTAGCATTTTCANATACTCTTTATACATCCTAATCATAATCAATTCATCTTTATCCTTTGGANTGATTTTTTCTAGTTTATTGAGAACATCTTGCGAAAACTTTTTTGAATTCAAAATTAAGAAAATTGGATCTAAAAATTCTTTTTTTAAATCATGATTTGAATTTATTNTNGCACCGTGATNTTTAACTGGATTAAACGTATTCTNAAATAAATTAAGTTCTTTTTTATTTTTAAGAAGTGGATAATCCGATAGATCAATNAGTTCGTAATTTTCNTCATAATAAGATAGAGCGCTATTTAAAATTTTAAGCGATAATTCATCTAATTCTAATTTTTCTATTATCTTAGTTTTATTCATATTTTATATTAAAATTTGTGTAATTTTAACGAAATTATTTTAAACTCATACTACGCCACTAGTACTCATTATATCAATTTTGATAAAATATATCTCCAGTATATCTAAAAAGATTTTTTTTATTGTGATAGTCTCATCCTTTTCAAAAGGACAAGAAATAAATTTTATTTCGCCGGAAAATCAAACTACTATTATTGATTCTCTTAATTATTTAGAAGTTCAGGATCCTAACTTAGCATTACGTTTAGCTTTCAAAGTCCTTGATAAATATCCTATCAACACAAAAGATAGAACTATCTTAAAAGTATATAATGTCATCGGACAAATCTATTTAAAAAAGGGGCTCTCAATTCAAGCACTCCAATACTTTATGGAAGTAGAGAGAGAGAATATCAGAATAAATAATGCCTCATATTGGAATTTAATAAATATAGGCAATGTCTATTATCAAGAAAAAAAATGGATGAAAGCTGAAGAATACTTTATTCGAGCATATGAAGATGTAATAAAAAGAATAAGACACGATGGCAATGAGAAAAGAAATGTAATGGCTGTATCTCTCATGAATCGTGCTATGATTTTTAAAGATCTTAAAGAATATGAAAAATCATATAAATTAATGATTCAAGCACTGGAAATACGAAAAAAACCTTTTAAAGGATCATTAGATAAATCATCAGGATATTCATCTAAATTTATTTCGGATGAGAAAAAATTTCATTACGGAAATATTAGTTATACTTATTTAAACTTAATGGATCTTTATACAAAATGGGATATGTTGGACCATGCTTTATCTTATGGAGATACCTGTTCAAAATACTTAGAGAAATTTTTTGACCAAGGTTTTCAAACTACAGGAATGCATTATAAAAAGTATAAAGGATTATTGTACCAAAAAAAAGCAACTATATTTGCTTTGAAAAATAAATTCAATGAATCAATTAGTCTTTACGAAAAAGCTAGTATAGAATTTGAAAATTGGCCCAACTATGATGCATATAATTTTTACCTAATGGCAAATTTGCTTAAGCAAAACAATAACTTATATGGCGCTCTGGAATACTTAGATAAGGGATTGTTATTATGTAAAATTAATAATTTATCAATACAAGAATTGGAATTGCTACAGGCTAAAAGTGATATATTTAAANAATTAAACATTGCTAAAAGTGCTTTAGAGGTTGAAGAATTAATAAAGAATAAAATTATCTCTAAAAATAAGGGCCGTATTGATGATAATCTTGAAAGCATGGAAATGAGAGGCCAACTATACTCTAGTCGTTATCTTTTGTCAGATGCAAAAAGTAANATCAATATTTTAATACTATTTGCAGGAGTATCCTTTATTCTTCTTGGATTTATTATTTTATATTTTCGTAATAAGAAAAAGCAAGCGGAAAAACTTTCAAAGGTACTGAAAAAAGAAAAATTTTTATCAAAAGAATTACTTTTATCAAAGGAGAATGAATTAGTCCAAATGTCAACATTTATTGTTTCTAAAAATGAAATAATTCAATCAATTAATAAAGATTTGAATTACCACATTAGTTTAATCAAAAGTGATTCAGAAAAAAGAAGTTTTAATCCTCTAGTTAATAAATTAAAAGATGAGATTAACTTAACCGGAGATTGGCATATGTTTCAAAAAAACTTCGCTAATATTTATCCAAATTTTATTTCATACTTATCAAATTATAATTCAGAATTATCTACAAATGATATAAAAGTTTGTTGTTATTTGAAAATGAACCAGACCACAAAAGATATCGCACAGTTAACAGGGCTATCAGTAAGAGCAATTGAAAATAGAAGGTATAGATTAAGGAAAAAATTAAACTTGGATAAAAAAACNAACCTAGTAACATTTCTAATTAACATAAATAATTAATGAATAAAGTATGTAATATTATCCATTAATTTGTCTGAAATATTTGAAATTTGAATTTTAATATATCAAGAAATGTTATTTTTATAGTTAAACTGAAAAAATAATAAATAGAATTAATGCCTTCCTATGCCCTTAAAATCAACTTCATGTGACGAATATCACAAAATTAAAATTATTTTTATTTTTAATTAATAGAGTTCTCAATCAAGAAAAAAATAAATTATTTTAAGGTTTCAATTGACCATGACTTTACTTTTAANCCATCAGAAATATGAACTAAATCTGGCTTTAAAAGATTCTTTATTCCAAGGTTATATACCCCAGTAAAGGAGTTAATCTTTAATTCAGCCTNTCCTNTTTGNTAAACCCAAGGNTTATNAGCAACATATCCAATACATAGNTTATTATTNATTAAAGTAAATAAACAATAACGTTCNAAAAGAAATTCTTCNAGAGAACCTCTTGAGGCAGTCATATGTTCACCAAATGGTTTACAGTAACCTTTTAGTTCAGCCGAATCGCTCAGTCGTTTACTTCTCCATGAATAAGTCATATTTTTGCTTTGGACGCTTCCTTTTGCATATCTATAAGGCAATCCATAAGCATAAGGTGCAAATAAACAAGTGATTTTACTTTGTGCATCAAGAGTTAAGAAAAATACTCCAGATTTNTNTNTATACTTTACNTANGTTCTNANATTAAACTNGGGAAANGTNGAAATANAATTTAATGAAGGAAGAAATCNAGGNCTTACATCTTTCATTAAAAATGGAATNGNACTAATATANGCATCNTTATTANNNGTNTCTAATTCTAAACCTTNNGGTATGTATGGTAAAATATATTTTTCATCAANTNTCCANTGTAAAAAACTTAAATGGCGCCATTCTTGATTTAGAGCAAANCTTCTTTTNNGCATTTGNAANGANATATGATCANTNTTCATAAACAAANTTAAAATAAAGAATATANTTTTTTCAAAAAGTAATTAAATGGAANTAACATAATGAAAAGGGTAGGNTTAAGTATTATCANTAANNATAACTTTNAAAAGTCAAAAATCACNACNTTNTTTAACCAATTAGATTTAAAAAAAGTAAAAAANTATCATCAATCAATTGGGATTAANGAAACTCCGCTCTTANCATTAAAAAATCTTGCTNAAANGTATAATGTTGGGAATATATANATNAAAGNNGAAAGCAAAAGGCATAATATGAATGCTTTTAAAATTTTAGGNTCATCCTATGCAATGNATCGTGAAATAAAAAAGCACACTAAACTTAAGGAATTTTGTACAGCCACTGATGGGAATCATGGAAAATCTGTTGCAAGAATGGCCAGAGAAATGGGAAAAAAATCGACAATATTTGTTCCNAAGGATACTGTTCAAGATAGAATTAAAATGATAAAGGGTGAAGGAGCCAAAGTTATTAAAACAAGAGGAAACTATGATCAAACTGTGAATATTGCAAAAGACTATGTATACAATATTAATCAAAACTTAAAATATCTAAAATGTTCATTGATTCAAGATACCGCATGGGATGGTTATAATCTAATTCCATTCAATATTATGAAAGGATATCTAACTCAAATAATTGAGATATCAGACCAATTATTAGATAAAAAGATAGATTTTGTATTTTTACAATCAGGAGTAGGTAGTTGGGCTGCATCTCTTGTAGCCTATATTCAAAAATATTGGGAATATCAGCCTTTGATTTATAGTGTAGAACCTTTTTCTGCAAATTGTGTTTTTAAATCTATAGCTTGTGGTGATCGCGTATCCGTTACTGATAACGGAGAAACTATAATGGCGGGGCTTAATTGTGGCACAGTTTCAAAAATAGCCTGGCCTATATTAAAAAATGGTCTAAAGGGGGCAATTAGTATAAAAGATAATTTAGTGGAGGAAGCTATGAAAGTGTTAGCTCATCCTCTAGATGATGATACACCTATTATTTCAGGAGAATCAGGAGCAAGTCCTTTAGCTGCTATTATAGGTTTAAAAAATATATTGAATCAAAATAGAAANATTAATTTTAGTTTTTCAAAGAAAACAAATATTTTGATTNTTAATACAGAAGGTGATACGGATAAAAAAAATTATGATAGTATTATTCAAAGCTGATATGAAGCGTTTGTTCGGATGATTATATACATTTATAACATTTAATTAAGGCCTCCGTATATGGTTATAAAGGTTAATTTAATGGATTTTTTAAAAAATGAGTGGTAGTGGCGTAGTATATAATTTGTTTTTTTAGTATAAAATTTTAACAAAAATAAGAACCAAATTTATATAGTCATGAAAATTTACTTTATTATTATTATCAATTTTATTTTTCTGATCATTTTTACTGGATGTGAAGAGTTGGAAATAACATACCCAGGAAATAATCAAGACCTGGATCCTAAACCTCCNGAGGGAAGTTTAGATTGGGCAATCGATTATGATGAAATTTCTGGGAATGGGAAATTAAAAGAAAATTCTGCTTCTGGATTAACGATTGGTTCCTTAAGCGCGACTGATCCAAACCCGGATGATGAGTTTACTTATGAAATTTATAGCCAAAAAATGAATGACGTAAATGTTAACTATTTTGTCATCAACTCTGATTCTGGGCTATCAAATTTAGAATTGTCTAATGGAAATATAAATTTTGAAGATTTAAGTGGTTCAAAGCAAGTTGATATAGTTATAAGGGTTAGTGATGATAGTTTAGAGCCTCAAACAAGTAATTTTTCTTTGACAATTGAAATTATAAATGTTAATGAGACTCCCTACTTTACCAATTTGAGTTCCATACCAGTTTATGCGGATGAATATATTGATTTTAATTCAAATAATATTGAATGGACAGATACAGATGAAGGACAAAATCCATCATTGACATCAGCAGGGCCTAGCTGGTTAAATATTTCAAATGAAGGTTTATTTGAAGGGCAACCTACTACAGATAATATAGGTATTAACTCTTTTTTATTAACCATTTCTGATGGTGAGATTGATGCACAAGAAGAATTAAATATTGAGGTCAGAGCAAATTCAGCACCAATATTTACGAATGCTAATTTAATGCCTAACTCTATCAGAGTAGGTTGCTATGATGATAATGATCCTATTTATGATTTTAATTGGATTGACCCAAATAATAATTCAGTAGGTTTTACAGGTACTGATATAGTTTCATTTTCTCATGAAGGTTCAGAAAATTTAGGATGGCTTAATTTTGATAATGAAGATAATGGTATACTCTTTTGCGTAACAAAACCAGACAATGATGATGCTGGAATATTTAATTTGACAATATTTTTAAATGATGATAGACCCAATGTCCCGTTGACAACAGAGTTTGGTTTTGAGTTAGAACTTATAGCAAATAACTCTCCAGAATTTNTAAACCTAAACTCTTTCCCTGAGAGTATCGCTTCAGGTGATACGCTTCAATTTAATTTGGATTGGCAAGATTCAGATGATGATATCATTACATTTGGTATTGAAGAAAATTTATCTTGGTTTGATTGGGATAATAGTGGGAATATTACCATGAACCCAAATTCTAATCATACTGGTACCTATGAAATAATATTTAGCTTGAGTGATGGATGTTATGCTCCATCTNNATCAAGAACATTAACAGTAGAATAATTAAAAATAATAAAGGAATATATATGAACATTAGATCAGACATGAATGCAAGAACAGCAATGGTATATGGAGGAGCTGCTTTTTTACTTATGATAGTTGGTTTTAGATCCATATTTGCTACATGGGATCCAGATCATGTAGGTATTATGACCTATCTTTCCATAGCTGCTCTGGTCCTAGAATTCTTTTTGTTATTGCTCTATGCACAAAGTATTTACAATCTTGGTCCAGAAGACGGTGGTCATAAAACTACATCTAGNAGTGTTGGTAATATGGATAGTAAAGAGATTTCTCAATTAACAAAAGCTGTAATTGAGGTTGCTCAAATGGGTGAAGGGCTTTCTAATCTTGCAAAAGGAAAGGTCCAAGATGAGATCAAAAAAGAAGTTAATGATATTCTTTCCAAAGCTATAAAGAAATAGGCCTCGATCATGAAAAAAGTAGAAGTATACTTCTTGATCAATCTTGGTGCGATTTTAAGCCTGTTTGCTATTGANGGTGAACTTGCTAGATATATGTCTAGNCAAGATGATATCCTGAAAAATGTCGCTCAGGATAAACTTCAAGATCTAGTTGAGATAAGNAATGTAGAATCAAACTATGAGGATCCAGATTATTTTAGACTTTTCTTTGATGTAGAAGGTCAATATGAAAAGGGTAGTATTCAATTTAANCCTAGTTTCACAACATCGATTATTGAAGTTGAAGGNGATGAGATAAAGGTAGATCAGGAATATATTGAAGAGTTGGATTCAGTTATTGTTGAACCCCATAAAATTGATGGTAATCAAAATAGATATGTTGCAAAAGTAAAATTAAATACCATTGATGAAAACTTTTTAAATCAGCCATACAATGTGGATCTTGGTGTGAGTTTTATTCCAGAAATTGATAGTTCAACATACAATCAATGGTCTACTGCTTTTGGCGACTACAGTGTGACTGATAAACTCATAAAAATTATAAATAGTGAAGTTTCAAGAGCAGGTAGTTTTTCAATCAGTAGAGAGTTTGATACGCCTATTACTCTAATATATATGGATGGACAGCAATCTGAATTTTTTGTCCTATTTGATAAAGATAAGTATACAGTTTTGAAAGGGTTAAATTGGGAGATCCCATTCAGCGTTGGTGGGGTAAACTCAGATGCTGACTATAGTATTGAAATTTCAAGTGGAAAAGATCTGATAAGTGAACTTATACCAGGATTACCTAGAGCCTTTGCAAAAGGTAGAGGTGGGGCTAGTGGAACAGTTGAAATAGTTGGATTTAGAAAAAGAGATAAAAAATCAAGCATAACGTCTGCTAAAATTATCGTGGTTGATCCTGAATATAGTTCACCTTCTCAGGATAAAGAAATTTATATTGGTGAAGATTATGTGTTTGATAGCAGAGTTAAGGATGTTGACCGAGATCGAATTTCTGTCAAAATATCTGGCACTGCCGTAAAAAATAAAACGTTTAATTCATTCCAAGCTAAATTAAAGCCAGCAAGTCGAGGAGAATTGAAGTTTGAAACCTACGTAGANGGTAACTTAGTAAAAGGTCTTAATCACGAAGTAAAAGTAAGAAAAATTCCTCCTCCTAAATTGGAATTCAAAAGACTAGGAAAAGGTACCAATAACATGCTCTTGACTGTAACAGTTTTTGGAAACAAAAATGGTAAAAAAGCAGTGGTTCCACTTTCAGGTATTTATGGAAAGCTCGATGAGGAACAATCCGAGAAAAAAATTGGGAATCGAAGAGTCAGTAAGTATAGCTTTGAAATAGATGAGCCACAATTTGGTGAAACAACAGAAATAAGAATCAAAGTTGTAGATAAATATAAAAAGGAATCAGTCTCAGATAACGAGTTTGAATATTATGATTAAAATTATTAAAAAATATTGTTCCATAATCTTTTGTGTCAGCTTTTTAAGTGCTCAAGAATCATTATTTTGGGAAGTTTCTGATCCCATCGTTAATAGTGATTTTATAGAAGCTTATATTAACAGATTAATAGAAGTTGATAAGTTTGAGGAAAATTCCATTCAGGCTTCCTTCTCAATTATTGTTCAAATGGACATTGAAGATAATGAGGTAGAGTTAAAAAAATTAAAGGCAAAAGATAACCAGATGGGTCAATATTTATCCTTTGATATGTCTGAAGTTGAAAAAATGGATCCTATTCAACTCAATATACTAATCTCCAGAGAATATAAATGGAATGACGTGAGTCGCAGAGACCTCTCAGAGCTTGAGCAATTTAGCAATGTGGATAATGTTTTTAAAGAAAGAAGTTTTAAAGATGCTAGAGATGCCTTTTGGTGGTCAACATCTCAAGTAAGTATAAGCAGTGCTAATAGGATTTTTATTCGCCAAAAGAGTGGAAGTCTTGCATTTAGATTAGAACAAGGATTTTCTGAATTAGGCTTATCTAGACAACTTTCTGAAAACTTATTAATGGGACTATCAAATGATATTGTTAGTTCTTATCTAATTATACCAGGAAATACAAGGAGCGTGTCAAATGGAATTGGCCACCCCCTTGAAGGTAATTATGGTTTTGGTTTTAAATTCGATACACATAAACTTGGAGGACAGGTAAACTATATGGATGTGGATGGGGTTGAGTACTCTTCAGAAGATTTATACAGTCGAAAACACCTAATCCTTCCATCAAGTAGTGGGGTTTTATATTGGAGTAATACTTTTCAGGTAAATAGAAAAGTGGATTCTAATTATGGAAATAAAATTAAAGATCAGAAAAAAGAAAAAGAAAAAGCAAGCAAGCTCTTAAAGAAGAGCAGAATTTGGACCTTAAGTGGTAAGAAAAAAGTAGAAGGAACTTTTGTAGAGTTAACTGAAAATAATTTAGTAAAACTACAAATAGATAAAGATGAAAAAGCTCATAAAATTGCCAAAAAAGGTCGAAAATGGATTACTACTTCAGGAAGTGAGGTTAAGGCATCTTTAGTAGAAAAAAATAAAAATAGTATTACTTTAAATAGATCAAAAGATAATTTCACTATTGTATTAAAGATTAATGATCTTTCAAAAGAGGATAAAGAGTTTCTTGAAAAACTCCAATGGGATGGAGAGAAAATAATGAGTGTTTTACTCGAAAATTTTTCTTTTGAAGATCAATCAATTATTCGAATATCTAGCGGGGTTGTGAAAGCTCGTAGTGGAAAAGGAAAAGAGTTAAAAATTTCACAGCCATTTGCATC
>NZIX01000045.1 GCA_002691785.1 Fidelibacterota bacterium
ACAGTCAACATTGAAGATGCTTATACTGAAAAAGGTTTTGATTTTGAGGGGACAAAAAATTTTGATAAAAAGAATGGATATCGATCAAAATCATTTTTGGCAGTACCTCTCAAAAACCATGAAAATGAAATAATTGGCGTTATGCAGCTCATTAATGCTAGAAATGACAACGGTGAAGTCATTCCTTTTAATATTGAAATGCAAGAACAAATTGAATCGCTAGCTTCCCAAGGAGCGGTCTCTTTAACAAACAAGCGATTAGTAGAAGAATTAAAAACTCTTTTTGAGGCTTTTATAAAACTTATTGCAACAGCGATTGATAAAAAATCTGAATATACAGGAGGGCATTGTGAAAGAGTTCCAAAGATCACAATGATGTTAGCAGATGCAGTCGTAAAGTGTAAAACGGGTAAGTATAAAGATTTCTCAATGACTGATGAAGAGCGATACGAATTATATATAGCATCATGGTTGCATGATTGTGGTAAAGTTGCGACACCTCCACATATTGTAGATAAAAGTACTAAACTAGAAACTATATTTGATCGTATAGAATTAATTAAAACTAGAATGGAGCTTTTAAAGAGAGATGCTGAAATAAATTTTTTAAAGAGAAAATTAAAGCAAGTCAAAAATTTATCCTTTGATGATAAATATAAAAAAGAAATTGAAAAGATTGATTCGGATATGGAATTTCTTGAAAAATGTAATATTGGTGGGGAATTTATGGATCCTTCTTCGCAATCTAGAGTTAAATCAATTGGGAATAAAAAAGTATCTATCTTTGGTAAAAAGCAAAATTTTTTATCAGAAGATGAAGTTCAAAATCTCAATATAACAAAAGGGACATTATTGCCTGATGAGCGAGAAATTATTAATGATCATATCGTGATAACTATTGAAATGTTAGAACAACTTCCTTATCCAAAACACTTAAAAAATGTACCTGAGTTTGCAGGGGGTCACCATGAAAAGATGGATGGAACTGGATATCCAAAAGGTTTAGATTCTGAGCAAATGTCTACTCAAGCCAAAATCATGGCAATTGCTGATATATATGAAGCTCTTACTGCAGCAGATAGACCATATAAGGATGGTAAAAATTTATCAACAGCAATGCGAATAATGGGCTATATGAAAAATGATTATCATATTGACAAAGATTTATTTGAAATTTTTGTAAAATCAGGCGTTTATAAAACATATGCTGAACAATATGTCTCAAAATCTCAAATAGACAAAGTTAATGAAAACTCAGTAATTTAAAGGTTATTAAAAATAAATTTTATGAGTAAGAAAGAAATCAGGAATCAGATATTTAAATTAATGGATGATGTGCAAAATCATTTAAAAAAAGATTCCAGCATAGATAATTTTTTAGATAACAACACAGTATTTGAAAAGTGGGAGAAAGTAATTTCTAAAAATGAGTATCCCATTTTTTTAATTGCTGTTTTAAACAATATNAGAAGTAATANTNTAATNAATTCTATAATNAGTTCTATANGAGTACAAAAAANAGNNAAAANNGAAAAAANTAATATNAANGCAANTAAAANATNTANAGAATCATTNGGTGANCANCCNTTTAATTAAANCCNATGNNTAATAATTTGAATATATTTAAAGTAACNNATGTCANCTGATATTNNTATAGTNNTAGNNGTCNTATNTTTTGGATTTATACTTTTCATNACTGAATTATTTTCAATTGANCTTACTGCNATGATAATATTATCATTCTTTTGTTTATCAGGATATTTAACACCTGAGGANGCAATATCNGGGTTCTCAAACCCAGCAGTTCTTACNATTGCATTNTTNTTTATCNTAAGTAANGCNCTNCAGAAAACTGGAATTNTAGAATATTTAATTATTAAAGTAAAGCGNNTAGCGGATAAATCTATCTTACTTGGNAGAACATTCTATCTATTAACTATTGGTTTAATGTCAGCAGTAATTAATAATACCGCAATAGTTTCTATATTCATGCCAGTNACTATAAGGCTTGCTCATAAGTATAAGATGAGCCCNTCAAAAATGCTAATNCCTTTAAGCTATGCTGCTATTTTAGGAGGGACCTTAACATTAGTTGGTACATCAACAAATTTATTAGTTAATACAATATTTATTGCTGCCTCAGATCATAGTCCTCTTGGTATGTTTGAATTTATGAAATATGGAATTATCCTATTAATAACAGGTTTATTATATATTTTATTTATTGCTCCTAAATTATTACCCTCAAGAACAGTGACCTCAAGTTTGACAAAAAGCTATCATCTAGGAGGCTATCTAACTGAGATGAAAATTAGAGCTGAGTCCCCTTTGGTAGGGCAAACATGTATGGATCGAGGAATAAATAGAAATTATGATGTAATGGTTTTAGATATATTAAGAGATGGAAAAATGATTACGGATATGATTCGTTTAACTACCTTAAGAGAGGATGATGTGTTATTTGTTAGAGGAACTTTAGATAATTTTCTCAGGATGAAAGAGGTTGAAAAAGTAGCTTTATTGACAGATGAAAAATTAACTCAAGAGGAACTAGAGCAGGAAGATAATGTATTAGTAGAATGTATTCTGACCGATAAATCAGAACTAGTAGGTAAGAGTTTAAAATCTGGAAATTTTCGAAGAAGATTCGGAGCGTTTATTTTAGCAGTAAGAAGGGAAGGAGTTATTTTTAGAAAAAAAATTGCTCATGTAGTGCTTAATGCTTATGATACTCTATTGGTTTATGGACCTGCTAATAAAATTGTAGAGTTATCAAAAAATAATGATTTTATTGTTTTAGGTGAAGTAAATGCTGAAATACGAAAGCAACGCTTTTGGTGGATGACTATTATTGTCATTATTGCGACTATTATAATTGCAGCTCTTGGGATAATGCCTATTATGAAAAGTGGAATGATTGGCGTTGTTTTTCTATTAATGTTAAAGGTTATAACACCAAAGGAAAGTTACGAATCAATAAATTGGCAAGTTATTGTTTTGATATCAGCTTTAATTCCTGTAGGTATTGTAATTCAAAATACTGGTACAGCAGAATGGATAGGTGCTTTCATTGCATCAATAGTAGAATCNGTGCCTCGAGATTTNCAACCTAANGTNTTATTAGGTTTAATTTACCTTTTAACTATGGTTNTAACTGAGGTTTCTTCAAATTCTGCAACTGCTATCATTATGACACCAATTGCATTAGCTGTTGCTCAGGAAATGGGATTTGAACCAAGGGCATTTATTTTTGCGGTAGCTTTCGCAGCATCTGCCTCTTTTATCACACCAATTGGTTATCAAACTAATCTAATGGTATATGGGCCAGGTGGTTATAAATTTGGTGATTATATTAGGGCAGGTTTACCATTGGCAATTATTTTTTGGATAGTTGCAATTTTTGTTCTTCCAATAATATGGCCGGTATAAATAATAACATATTTCTAAAGACAGTTAATCAAAAAGGATTAAAGATGAATTATGGTTACCAGAAAAAAACTACTTTAACTTTNGAAAAAGTGGATAATTTAATTAGAGAATCATTATCAAAAGTTGGTTTTGGAATCATAAGTGAAATAGATATTCAAAAAACGTTTAAAGAAAAGTTAGATATAAATTATAATCGTTATACAGTCCTCGGTGCATGCAACCCTGTTTTGGCAAATGAAGCATTAAAAATTGAACCNGAGGTGGGAATGTTGATGCCATGTAATATTATTTTTTGGGAGAATAAGGATAAAAGTGTCACTATTTCAGGTATTGATGCTGAGAAACAACTCAGAAATACAAACCACAAAGACCTGATTAAAATTGGTCAAGATGTGAATAAACTATTAAGGGAAGCAATTGATGCAATAAATTAATTTTAATATATTATTAGTAAGATTTAGATTCGTAATTTACAGTGCATTGGAAGTTAATAATAAATCTGAATCTAGGTTAAAATCTTTCTTAGAAAACCCTTCAAAATCTCTCTGGACATTAGCTATTCCTATAATGTTTGGAATGGGCGTTCATACTTTTTACAATCTTGTAGATATGTTTTTTATCGGGAAATTAGGTGGTGAGGAAATTGCTGCGATTGCATTTAATATGCCTATTTTCTTNTTGATGTTAGGTCTAACAATGGGGTTAGGTTCTGGGGTCACTGCTTCAGTTGCTCGTTATATTGGTCAAAAAAATAAAAATAATGCTGACAATTGTGCAGAACATGCATTGGCATTGGCATTTATTATTTCATTAGTTTTTACATCTGGAGGTTTACTAATTGGTAAAAACTTGTTGTCTTTTCTTGGAGCTGAAGGAGAAATTTTATTTTTAGGCTGGGATTATTTATTTGTGATCACCCTAGGCTTACCTTTTATGGTTTTCTCTGGTTTTTTTCGATCAATCCTTGCGGGGGAGGGGGATATGAAATTTCCTATGATGGTAGCAGGGTTGGGAACAGTTTTAAATATAATATTAGATCCCATATTTATTTTCAAATTGCAAAGCTATGGTGGTTTTGGACTTGGTTTAGGAGTTAAAGGTGCGGCTTTAGCTACTGTAATATCTCAATTAATTGTATTTCTTATTTTTGTATTTATGCTCTTTGTAAAAAAACATGCTTATGTTACTTTTAGTCTAAATGATTTTAAGCCTTCAAAAGCTATTATTTGGGATATTATAAAAGTAGGTATCCCCGCATCTCTATCAATGATTATTATGGCGGCAGGTCAAGGCGTGTTTAATAAAATTCTAATTTTCTACTCATCTCAAACAGTCGCAGCATATCAGGTAGCCGGAAGATTAGATATGTTAATTTTTTTACCTATTTTTGCTATTGCAGGAGCGATGACTACTTTAGTAGGTATGTTTTATGGAGCAAATAAAATAAAGGAATTAAACCAGATAATTAAATATGGAATGATAAGTGCATTTTTTATTACAATTTTATCATCAACATTTGTATACATATTTGCAGAGACTTTTTCATCATTTTTCAGTAAAGATAAAGAGATTATCAATGTCTCTGTAGGGTTTTTAAGGCACCTTTCTCTGATATACCCTTTTGTAGCGATTGCCATTACTTCTGGTAGAGTAATGCAAGGTCTTGGGAAAGGTCTTCCTGTATTACTAATTACAATTGTTCGAGTACTTGGAATTGGTGCTCCACTAGGATTATATTTTACTTTTACATTAAATAAACCAGTTGAATGGAATTGGTATGCAATGATGATATCAGGTACTTTAGCATTTATAATCGCAATTAATTGGGTTAGACATGAAGTTGGTAAAATCAATAAAGAAAATGGATATATTTAAGTATGAGTNTATTAAACAAAGAGCAAATTGANGAATGCCTTCAGGNTTTNNATAANTGGTNTATTTCAGATAAGGTNATTAAAAAGAAACTTAAGTTTAATTCTTACATGGATAGTATTAAGTTTATAAATAAAGTCGCTACCAAAGCTGAAGAATTAAANCATCACCCTGATATGATTGTGGGTTGGTGTGAGATTGAAATTTCATTTATATCTCATGATAANGGGGGTGTGACTTTTGACTGTATAAACATGGCTAAATTTGTAGAATCAATTTTATAAAAATATAATTTTATGAAAAAAACGATCTTTTTAACCGAAGTTGGTTTGCGAGATGGTTTACAGAATGTTGATACCATCCTTCCTATTCCTGATAAGTTAAATATAATTGAAGGTTTAATTAAAGCTGGTTTAAAGAAAATTCAAATTACTAGCTTTGTAAATAAAACACTGATACCCCAAATGGCGGATGCTGAAGAACTAATCTCAAGACTTCCGAAATCTAATGAAATTATATTTAGTGGGTTAGTTTTAAATCAAAAAGGCTTAGAGAGGGCAATAATTTCAGGCATAAACCAAGTAGATCTTTCAATTTCTACTAGCGAAACGTATAGTCAAAAAAATACAAGAATGGGAACTAAAGCAGCCATGAATTCCTTGAAAAAAATGATTAAAAGGGCAAGAGAAAGTAATCTAAGAGTTCGAGTTGGACTTCAATGTGTTTGGGGATGTGTTTATGATGGTAAACCAAATAAAAATAGAATTCTAAAAATGATTGATGATATTATGGAAATGGAACCGGATATAATTTCCCTAGCTGATTCTACAGGAATGGCTAACCCTTTGACAATATCAAANTTTTTAGAGCAAGTTTTTAAAAGAAATCCTAAAATAACTTTAAACTTACATCTTCATGATACNATGGGTTTGGGGTTAGCAAACTTATATTCATCCCTACTATTTGGTATCATTCATTTTGATACTTCATTTGGGGGACTTGGAGGAAGTCCTTTTATTAAGGGGTCAACAGGTAATATCCCAACTGAAGAGACTGTTAATTTACTAGAAGGATTGGGCTATAATATTATGATTGATAAAAAAAAGGTCTCTAAAATCACTCGTTGGTTATATAAAAAGATACAAATTTCTTATTTTGGAGGCCAAATTTTTAAAAAGTTATAAAAATAAATTAACTTAACTTTTTNTAAGTCGTAATGATTATTGCACTTATGAATGATTTCATTATTCCGACAAAAATAAAGGGATAAAATCCCATNATAAACGAACTTTTTAATCCAAAAAATAGTGATAAGGATAAGGTTCCTAATATTAGTATTAAAAAAGTAGCTAGTATACAGGAAATAAAACTAGGTATAATATTTTTAGTAAAGTTTCGCTCTGTTAAGTAACCAATGAAAAGTACTGCGGGAANAAAGCTTANTATGTAACCACCTGTNGGNCCTAACAAGACTGGTAATCCTGCTGACATTTCAGCAAAAACAGGTAAACCTAAAGCGCCTTCGCCAATATACGCGGCTACAGATAATAGTCCTTTTCTAGATCCAAGTATTCCTCCAATCAATAGGACTCCGATGGTTTGACCCGTAATAGGAACTGGACTAAANGGTATATGAATGGAAATTTGTGCAAGTATTGCAATTAAAAGAGAGCCAAGAAATATTCCTATGGCATTTGCAATATTTGGTTTAATT
Source organism: Fidelibacterota bacterium (assembly GCA_002691785.1). Taxonomy (GTDB): domain Bacteria; phylum Fidelibacterota; class Marinisomatia; order Marinisomatales; family UBA1611. Next base: position 7,016 of record NZIX01000045.1, read on the forward strand.
GTAAAAAAATACTTTTGTTTTAAGTCTAATATCTTTGTTTTCATAGTTTAAAATTAAAAAAAAATTATGAGTTTGGCTTNCTAAACATTTTTTTTATCAACCAGTTATAAATCGCATTTGGTATTATAAATTTTATCATGATTAAAATTTTATAAGGCCANGGGAAAATATATGTTTTATTTCCTTTATGGATTATTTTTAAAAAACTTTCTGCNGCATTTTCAGCAGAGANCATTGGAAAATTTCTAGCTGGACCTTTTACCATTGGTGTATCAATAAACCCAGGACAGATTGTTATNAATTTGATATTATATTTGTTTAGCGTAGGNCTCCACGAATCAAAAATCATTTTGATTGCGATTTTAGAACTTGAATAGCCACCATGAAATGGGAGAGGTATAAAACTTGCAACNGANCTTATNCATACTAAAATACCAGAATTTTGTTTTTTCAATNCTGGGATAAAAGGCATNANAGAGTTTGTTGTNCCTAAAACATTTGTATTTAAAATAGCATTAATTTTTTTGCTATTTTGGCTAAATAATCCATCATCTCCTCCGATTCCTGCATTAGCGATAACAATGTCAATTCCATTTGCCTCTTTTTGAAACTTTTTTGCAATAACCTCACAATCAATTTGATTATTGACNTCTAACTTATAAATAAAAGTCTTAGCCCCTAGATTAGTACATCTGACAGAAACATTTTCAAGTAATTTTAATCTTCTAGCGGTTAGACCTACCGTGTACTTTTTTTTGGCATAAGCTAAAGCCAAAGCTTCTCCAATACCCGATGAGGCACCAGTTATGAAGACTCGTTTCATANAGANAAAACAAAACCCTCTCTAGCAATATTAAATCCTTTAGATTTTATAATATTTGAAGTAGCATTATCTTCTTTTATCGCTGGATTAGAATGATTTAAGTGTATGAAGTACACCTTGTTTTTATGATTTGCTTTCAATAAATAAAGGTGCTCCATTGTCTCCGTTATAAAAGGATGAGGAATTTCAGAGATATCTCGATGAGGTATCTCACCTTGTGAATAAAAAGTTCCATCAATTAATGCAAAATCAGTATGTTGAATCACTTTAGATATNTCTTGATCCCATTTTTCCCATTTATCAATATCTGGAATGAAGGTTACTGAATTATGAACACCCATTATCTTATATCCAACTGTTTCTGAATATTCNTCCCTGTGCGGAACAAGAAATGGTTCAATNAAGAGTTGAGTNTTNAGCTTAACCTCTTTATCATTCTTTAATACTTTTAAAATAATATTCTCTAANTTAATTAATTGTTTCCATGGTGCATTTGTTTCTAAAATTTTTTTCATCTTTGGCATACATTAAACAGGGATATTTTTAGCTCCTAAAACTTCTCTTCCAAGATATAGCAAACCTATATATTGGCCCATATGTGCGTGGGTTAAAAAGATACCTGATAGTTTAGTGTTATGTTTTGTTGTAAGTATATGATATTGTGTTGGTAAATCTGGTGTCGCATCAATCATCCAACTTTTTTTAGATATTGGATCGTTTATTCCTAAGCAAGAGACTTTTTCTTTAGAGTCCGTTAGCCATAGGTCTTTACAACATAATTTTTCACATCCTGTATGAGGTAATCCTCCGTCTTGAGCAATTCCAAGTACAATTACATAAGGAGATTCACTACTAAATATTATTGAATTTAATAATATTATTAGAACAATTTTGACCATCTTATAGTTTGATTTTAATATTTTTTTTCTGCATCCAAAATAAAATTACCCAAAATCCAATTACATGAAAAATAGCAAAAAATAATGAGCCATTTAGGTTACCTAAAATCGGTACAAATAGAGTTTTATATAGATAATTATATGCACTCACTTGACTTCCATTTAATGTTAGTTTGACCAGCAACATAGTTTTAACCCATAAACCAGAAATTATAAAAAGGAAAATTGAATTGGTGCCAAAGACTTCGAAAATCCAAAATGGTTTTTTTATATTTTTGTTATCAATAATATATGTTAATCCAGCCAAAACTATGGCAGATATTCCACCNGTGAAAAGAACATATGAGCTGGTCCAGAGTGCTTTGTTTATGGGAAGAATAAGGCTCCATAATAGGGCAACGAACACTAAAGCCAATCCAAATAAAGACATTCTTCTGGAGCAATCTGCATAGTTCTTAGTAGTATGTATCATTCCTCCCATGAGATAACCAATTAATACGGTAGCTATGGCAGGCATTGTACTAAAGATACTTTCAGGATCAAAAGCAACTTTGTTATTAAGTGAATCATGAAATCCATGATATAAATGTGAAGGGTTAAATATGAAAATATCAAATCTACGAATTACATTATCTGAGAGAGAATATGGGTCTCCTGTTGATCCAAACCATAATAATCCCCAATAAAATANAAGAATAGCAGTTAGTATTTGAATTAATTGCTTAAAGTCATATTTAATAATAAGGATTGCACTGAGACCATAAGCTAGGGCAATTCTTTGTAAAACACCCATTATCCGAANTGTTGAGAAATCCCAGTCTTGCCGAATAAATGGAAATAAGTTTAAAAGTAATCCTGCTACAAATATTGAAAAACTACGCCAAAAAATATGTTTGTAAAACTTCGGCGATGGATAGTAATGCCATTTTACAAAAGCAAAACGAATAGACGCACCCACTAAGAAAAGAAAAAATGGAAATACTAAATCTGTGATAGTGCATCCATGCCAGTTAGCATGACGCAATTGAGGGTAAATATATCCCCAACTTCCAGGGATATTAACTAGAATCATTAAAGAAATTGTAAAGCCTCTGAAAACATCAATGGAGTAAATTCGCCTTGGTTCAGACATCATTAATTCAATTTTGAGATACTTCTATTCCACACCAAAAATGAACCAATTCCAGANAATCCAAATAATAAAATAGCATTGCTATAATTATGAAAGATTAAATTTCCTATACCAAAGGTGAATCCATAAATCATCATTATTCCAGAGATCCAAAGGATAAAAAATCCTTTGGAGACAGGTTGGAGTTCATGTTCATAATTCTTGTTGATGGGGCCCCACCAACCTCCTGGTTGAACACGCTTATAGAAGTTTTCTAGAGTTTTTGTTGGCTCTGGTTTGGTTAAAAAGGTTACACTTAACCATGCTAAAATAGCAATGGGTACTATGATAATCAATTTATGGTGTACTTGAAGGGTTATCCCAAATAGAATAGGAGCAGATCCAAATAAAATATAGTTTTTTCCTTCTAAAATAGTTTGATTGTAAGCTAAGAATTCTAAAATAATTGTGACTAATATAGACGTAGCCAGAGCTGTAATTTCACTCCAAGCATTGATGCGCCACCAAAACCAGCGAAGTATTAAAACAAGGCCAATTCCTGCACCCATTGAAAAAATAAACTCCCATGCTTTTGAAATACTCTGCATCTTTATTGCTGTAAATGCGGCAAATATCATTAAAATAACTGTAAAAATTTTACCTATAAGTACATAATGAGTCTCNGATTCATTCGGGCGATAAAATCGTTTGTATAAGTCATTTACTAAGTAAGACGCNCCCCAATTTAAATGAGTATCAATCGTAGACATAAAGGCAGCTAAAAAAGATACTATCAAAATGCCCTTTAGTCCAGGTCCCAATAAGGCATTCATAACTAAGGGATAACCTGCTTTTACACCTAACTCGCTGTATGCTTCTGGTATGATTGGAAACATAACTATGGAGACAACAGCTACAATAATCCAGGGCCAAACTCTGAGCGCATAATGCGCAAGATTAAACCACAAAGTTGCTAAAAGAGCATGACGTTCATTTTTTGCAGATGACATACGCTGAATAATATATCCGCCTCCATCTGTTCCATGATGAGACCACCACATTACAGTAATGAATATTAAAAATTTTGAGAAGGGTGATTCCCAAAATGTTAAGGTGNCCATACTCTCTTCTGGGACTGGAGGTATAAATTTTAATGTGTTATTATGTATAGCATCAGAGCCAAGTAATCCAGAAAGTTTGTAAAGTAATGAGTCCATGCCTCCAACATAATTTAAGGCTATAATAGCTAATGCAATAGATCCGAACATTGCTATAAAGAATTGAACTAAATCAGTTACTACAACTCCCCAAAATCCCGATAATATAGCGTAGACGAGTGCTATAATAACGCAAAGCCAAACAGCAGTCCATTTATCCATATTAAGCATCACAGAAACAACCGATGCCATGGCATTGATAACCCAGCCCATAACAATAAAATTATAAAGAATTGCGAAATATCCAGCTTTAAAAGCACGTAAAAAAGCAGCAGGTTTTCCACTATACCTAATTTCTAAAAGTTCATTATCAGTTAGAACATTAGCCCTTCTCCATAAACGAGAAAAAAGAAAGACACCAAGAAGAGCTCCCATAAGTAAGTTCCACCAAAACCAATTTTGCCATATTCCTGGTCCTCTAATAAATTCCGTAATTGCTAAGGGAGTATCTGCCGCAAAGGTTGTGGCAACCATGGAGGTTCCAACAACCCACCAGGGTANAGATTGACCAGATAGAAAATATTCCTTGGTGCTTGAGCCAGCTCTTTTATTAAAATAGATGCCGACGCCAAGAGAGAATAAAATATAGCTGGCAATAATAGTCCAGTCAACCCAGTGTAAAGATAAAGTATCAGTCATATATTTTTTTTAGTTTAGTATTTTGAAAGTAATGAAACAATATTTTNTTAGTAGAATAATTATTTANNGCCATATTCAAAGCTCCAATTTGACACAAACCAACGCCATGTCCCCANCCAGCACCTTTAAATGTAAACTGAGTTGGAACTAAGTTTTTATTCAAGTCTTGTAGAATAATAAATGCAGAGCTGTATAAAAATTTTGAATGGAGTACTCTTCGAATTTCATATTCACTATTAAGTGTTATATTAATGGCTTTCTTTAAGGAGAGACCATAAATTTTTAGCTTAATTATTCGACCAGAGGCACCACGTTTTATAGGCTTCAAAGAGTCTATTTGTTTAAAAGAAGTACCGAGTTTAATGTTTATTAATTTACATAATTGATCTTGTTTCAATGAATACTCCCATCTGAAATAAGATCCATTCTCATCCACATCACCAAGATAACTGATTAATTTATTAGTATCCATTTCTCTGCTGTCACAAAAGCAAGATTTTGGATTTAAAATCCATTTTGTTAGTTCATCGTTGTTTTTTAAATCAGGGAGGACTTTTAATCTACTATCGTAAATACTCTGCAAATATGGTTTTGGAGTATTATGCCAAACATGTTCATTACTTTCAGATATGCCACCGCATGACTTTGAATATCGAGTATCGCAAATTTTATTTTGATGAGTAAGAACCTTTCCTCGGGTGTTTTTGGCTGCTTTCGATGCAAGTTCTGTTANGTTGTTTAGTCCTTGGTATCTTTGACAGCAATCATCATTACAGACGTCAATATTGAGATCGATATGTTTTTGTTCTTCTGCAGCTAAAATCCAAGATCGGGCTGCAATTGTCTGCGACTCTAAAAGAGCAATAGGGCAAGATGAACTCATTTCTGAAGTAGCTACACAAACTAGATATTTTTCTAACTCTAATTGATTTACAATAAATAAAGCNTTATCAATGTTTCTGATTAATAGATTGCCATTAACATTAAGGCTTATCTTTTTNGACCAATGAAAACCACGACCTGCAGAAACTTGATCTAGATTGAAAACTTGATTATCATTATTCTTTAAAATATAGTCCCCTTNCACACTTTTACCATTAATTGAAATACCGCTTTTATATACTTTAATTATAAGTTTTTTTTTAGTTTGCCAATTGGTGATCAGAATAGACTTTTGTTTGTCTTCAGGAAGAACAAGTCCTACAGAGATTATTGGTTCATTTTTGGGAGTATTACCTTTTATGAGCAAAACTTTTTCCAAGCGGCCCCAAGGGATGCAGTTCTACGATCAGAAGAGTATTCAATTGGGATATTAGTTTTAGATTCAAANAATAATCTAATATTTTCTTGACATAATTCTAAAAACTCTCCCAAACGTTGTCCAATTACAATNTTTTCTATNTGGGTATTGTGGCNATTAAAAAAANTAATTCTCTCTCTAACTAGTAAAGAAAAAGAATCTGAAGCTTCTTCAAAAATAGGTTTTGATTTCGTTTCTTTTTCTAACTCAAACAATGTTTTAAGGGTTTTTGAACTTGATCGATTCCATTTAGCTAACATTCCATTAGGAGAAAGATTTGATTCTACAGTCATTTTTGAAGGTAAAAAAATTTCCCAAGATCGTTTAAGATCATCTTCTTTATTAAAATCTATAATTTCATTATTTAAAATTAAACCATCTGCTATACCTGTACCACCTCCAATATATATGGTGTTTTTGGAATGTTTAATACGACCAACAATAGAATTAATTTCTCCTAATAAACAACACTCAGAGTCATGATATATAGTTTTTAGCTCAGGAATTTGGTCTATTAAATCAGGTATTCTTGGACCATTAGCCATTAAAATAATGCCTGACCGACTTTTTAAACCAGGATAGCATAGAGCAATATCTTTTGAATTTAGCTTAGAAATTAATTGCTTAATTATTTCTACAATTGCGGAAGCTTGTATACGTTCAGCTTTTTTAATATTGAGGACACCATTCTTTAACTCATTTTTTTGAATTTCAAGAGGTATGGGGATAAAATTTGGGTTCCAAAATGAAGAATATGAGTAGTTATATTCAAAGTTTAGGTCAGTTGGTTGGATGATTTGTGATGTTGAGTCATAAATTACTGATTGAGCCATGACTTTTGTTGCTCCACAGTCAATACCAAATTTTTGAGATTTAGACACGGATTTTATATTTTTTCTTTAAAGCTTTTATTCTCTCTATTGACTTCAATATTCTTTCTTTTTTTATTTTTCCAGATGTCAATAATTGACAAATTGCGTTTACAGACTTTGGAATATAATCTGGATCATAAATGAGGTTATTACCTAAGCAAAAAAGGTCAATGCCTGCGTTTAACATAATTTCAAAAGTGTCTTTAAGGTTATAATTATCAGAAATAGCTCTCATACTTGGATCATCACATATAACAACTCCTTGAAATCCTAAGTCATCTCTAAGTGTAGAAGTAATTATTTTTTTTGATAAAGAAGCAGGGTAGGTTGGATCTAGCTTAGTATCAAACGTATGAGATACCATTATTAAATCTAAATAATTATCTTGAATAAGCTTGTCAAAAGGTAAGAGATCTTTGACAGTCCAGGAATTGGAAATATCAGTGTAGCCTTCATGAGTATCACCCAATGCTGATCCTTGGCCCGGAAAATGTTTTCCACAGCTTATGATATGTTTTTTTTTGTGAGCATCAATAAAGATTTTAGCATGTTTAATTAAAAGATCTGGGTCTGATGTAAAAGCACGTTGGGTTTTTCCTATGACAGTTTTATTACCATAATCTAAATCTAAAACTGGGGCAAAATTCACGTTTACACCAACTGAGGATAGTGCTCCACTTATTGTTTCAGAAAACTGTTCTGTTATTAATTTATTTTTCAATAATCCTATGTGCTGCCATGAAGGTGTTTCAGGGAAGCCATAAATAGATTTTAATCGATTTACAGTTCCGCCTTCTTGATCAATAGAGATAAGTAGATTTTGATTTGGAGAGAAAGATTGAAGGCTTTCAATTAAAATTTTAAGTTGTGTTGGTGATTTGACATTTCGAGTTCCTGGACCTCCAATTTTAACATCTTCATCATAAATAATTACGCCTGCCAGATTATATGTTTTGATGTATTTTTCAATCGCTGAGTTTTTGGATAGTTCTGAGTCTCTAAATCCTGCGATTAAAAGCTGTCCAACTAATTGTTGAGTAGTTTTAGACATAATGTAAAATAACTTTAATAATTAAGTGCATAAAGATAAAGATATTTTTTATAATCTACATTTTTTTAATTAGTTTTAGTATGTTTATATCCATTGTTTTTTTTAATATAATAAACCATTTAATTGATAAGTCTTTTCAATAATTTAAAAAAAATATCAAGATCATTAATAATCATAATTATTTTATTGTTATTAGTTCTATTATTTTATAAAAACACGGTTGCGACAGATTTAATGACGAGTTTTGAGGATTTTGTCTACAGATGGGTTTTTCCATTAACCGTAATACTGATATTTTCACTTAGTTTATTTTTTAATCCTAAAATGAAAGTATTTTTTTTAATTAATATTTTTACAATTTTAATAGCTCTTTATTTAACTGAATATGTTTTAAATAAAAGAACGACACTTGATTTACACAAAGCTTATGCAAAAAGGCAGGGAAAACCTTTTGATTCAAGGACTTACATAGAACTAAAAAATGATATGGCCAAATTGGGGATTGAGACTCATGCATTTACAAAGGGACACTTTTTTCAGAAAAATAAAAAAGATTTTTTTTCATTGGCTAGTCATTCAAATACTAACATAATACATTGTCATGAAGCTGGAGAATGGGCTCTTTTTAAAAGTGATGAATATGGGTTTAATAACCCTGTAGGGGTATTTGATAAAAGCTTTTATCAAATAGTTGGAATTGGTGATTCCTTTACTAGTGGTTATTGTCTTCCAGACAGTTTTAGTTTTATGTCTTTAGTGAAAAAAGAATATCCCCTAACTATTAATTTAGGAGTGACCGGAACTGGCCCTCTACATCAATTAGCGATTTTAAAAGAGTATGTTGCATCCTTAAAACCAAAAGTTGTTCTTTGGAATTTCTTTGAGGGTAATGATTTACAAGAATTAGTGATTGAAAATAATAATACTATTCTGAAAAAATATTTGAATAATTCCTACACTCAAAATTTAAAACAAGAACAATTTTATATAGATCAATCAATTCCAAAANAAATTAAAGAAAAAAATATTGAGATGGACCCTATTGATAGAAAAAGCATTGAAAATTTTATTTTTTTAGATCGTTTAAGAACTCAATCAGGTTTATATAAACAAGAAATAAAACCTAATAATTTCAATTTAAATCTTCTTGAATCAATTATAATCATGGCTAGAGACTTTATAGAAAATCTTGGAGCAGATATGATTTTTGTCTATATACCATCTGTAGAAAGATCTTATGGGTTTAGAGGTCGTCATTATATCAATCATCAGAAAAATGAAATTATTAACATTGTTAGAAATTTAAATGTATCTGTTATTGATATAAGTAAATCTCTTGAGAATCATCATGATCCACTTTCGCTTTATAATTCTAGAATTGGTTATCATTTTAATAAGAGCGGAAATAAATTTTTATCAGAAGTAATTTTAGATTCATTAATTAATATTGAAAAACTTCATGATTAAAACTTTTTATTATAAAATNTTAAAAGTTTNCATGAATAAAATTAAAAGTTTGAGTTAGTATGATGGTGAATTACTATTATTGCCTTAAATCTATTTTAAAATTCAAATTAAATTGTTCAAAAGTATCGTTATNCTTTTTTTTAATAATTCAACTATCTTTTAACAGTTGCACAAACTTTCAAAATCCTCCAAAAAATTGGTCTAATGATAATTTAGAACGTCTCTCAATAAGAGAAAAAATAGCGCAAATGATGATTTATAGTATGAANATGAAATTCGAAAAGGTCTCAGAGAAAAAATGGAATAACATATTTGACTTAATTAAATCTGACGGTATAGGCGGAGTCCACCTTTGGTATGGTGAAGCTAGTAGCTCTATTACTATCATGAATCAAATGCAAAAAGAATCAAAAATACCGATTTTATTTGATGCTGATTTAGAAACAGGATTAAAACAAAGATTTTCATCTGGAACCGAGTTTCCACCTGCTATGGCTATTGGAGCAACTGGTAAACCCGAAAATGCGTTTGAAATCGGAAGAATTATTGCTAAAGAAGCTCGTTCAGTTGGGCTACATTGGAATTTTTCACCTGTAGTAGATGTTAATAATAATGCATTAAACCCCATAATCAACATTCGATCTTTTGGTGAAAAACCAGACTTAGTATCAAAATTTGGTATTCAGCTGATGAAAGGGCTCCAAAAGGGAGGTATGTTAGCAACTGCTAAGCATTTTCCAGGGCATGGTGATACAGAAACAGATTCTCATTCTTCTCTNGCAATGATACCAAGTGATTCCATACGTTTATGGGAAACAGAGCTNAGGCCATTTAAATCGATGATAGATCATAGNGTAGATGCTATAATGGTTGCTCATATTCATGCACCTGATTATCAAAATGATTCAGAAAGGCCTGCTTCAATGTCAAGTTTTTGGATNAACGATATTCTTAAATCGAGGATGAACTTTAAAGGAACTGTGGTTACGGATGCTATGGAAATGGGTGGCATTGTTAAGAANTATTCAGATGATTTTGCGTTGATAGAAACAATTAAAGCTGGAGCTAACGTTATAATTCAAAATCATAACCTTAAAAGATCAATTGATGTAGTTGAGCAAGCGGTAATTAATGGTGAAATTCCAATTGAAGTAATTGATAAATCCGCATTAAAAATGCTAAAAATGAAACAAAAGATAGGTCTAGATCGAAATCGATATGTTAATCTAAATATTATGCAAAAAACGCTTGGAAAAAACTCTCATAAAAAAATAGCCCAGAAGGTTGCATCTGAATCCATTACCTGCGTTAAAAATAAAGGAAAACTTATTCCCTTTAATATTAATGAAAAAGATAGTTTGTACGCGATTGATTTATATGATTCAAAAAATAACCATACCATTTCAAACGTGACTAAGGGATTAAAAAAAAATGGTTTTAAAATTAAGTCTTATCAGTTTGACGATTCAGACACAAAAAAGTATATGAGATTAATTTTATCTGGGATTCCAAGAAATGCACGTATTCTGATTAATGCCTTTGTAACACCGAAAGCCTCGAAGAATCAAATATTTTTCTCTGAATTGCAATCAGAATTCATTGAAGAAATTATAAAAAAATCGAATCGGGTGACTATGGTAAGTCTTGGATCTCCTTATTTAATTCAACAGTTCGAAGATATTCCTGCTTATGTCTGTGCTTATAAAGATAGTGATCTAATGCAGAATGCCTTATCTGAAGCACTTTCAGGGAAAAAAGATATTGCAGGAGTTCTACCAATATCTATTCCAACTATAGCGAGTTTTGGCGATGGAATAATCATAAAAAAAATCAAACAAAATAGAATAGATAGTAAATCATATAGACCTGGGAAAAAGATTATTGAAATAAGACCTGAAGAAATTAAATCCAATGTAAATCCAATTTTAAATTTATTGAATCAATCTGTTAAAGAAAAAGCATGGCCAGGATGTGTTTTGCTAGGTGCTCAAGATGGAAAGATATTTATTCATGAAGCTTCAGGTTATCACACCTACGATAAAAAGAGGAGTATGCGCGTTAGTGATATTTTTGACTTAGCATCTATTACAAAGGTTATTGCAACTACTTCAGGAATTATGAAATTATATGATGAAGGTTTGTTAAGGCTAAAAAGTCCAGTGGTAGACTATATTCCTAAATTTAAGGGAACAAAAAAGGAGTATAGGGATATTAAATCAAAAATAACTGTACAAGATTTATTAACCCATACTTCCGGATTACCAGCATTTAGAGCCTATCATTTGATTGATGAAAGTTTAGAAATAAAGATTGATAGTATATACAATACAGCACCAGTGGCATCTCCTGGTGATACAATGATTTATTCAGATATAGGAGCTATAATTTTAGGTAAAATTGTAGAGACAATTAGCGGTTTTTCTTTAGATCATTATGTGGACTCATTAATTTTTTCACCTTTAGGAATGAAAACAACAACCTANAATCCTAAGNNTGAAAAACTTCATAGAATTGTTCCAACTGAAATAGATGATTCCGGTTTGCTCATTAAAGGAGTTGTTCATGATGAAAATGCACGTAGCTTAGATGGAGTCGCAGGNCACGCAGGACTTTTCTCNANGGCAAAAGATTTATCCATATTTTCTCAAATGATGNTAAATCAAGGTATCTATGGTTGGACNAGAATTTTTAAATCAGAAACTGTCAAGCTTTTTACTCAAAAAAGCCTAGATCAAGCGGACATTTCTAGAGCTTTGGGCTGGGATACTCCATCTGGCTATTCTTCTGGAGGAGTCTATTTAAGTAATTCTAGCTTTGGTCATACGGGTTTTACGGGAACATCCCTTTGGATTGATCCAGAAAATAATATGATTATTATTTTACTTTCAAATGCTGTGCACCCAANNAGAAANNATAAAAATCCAAACTATTATGATTGGAGGCAGNNGATTCATTCATCAGTTTATGAATCCATTGGNATTAATGAAAAAAAAAATAATTTGGAATGGAGGAAGATATGGTGAAGTCATTGATTAAATTAAATATATTAGTNAGGNTGTGNANTTTTTTTATCNTTTTANNTAGTTTTTTATTTTCAGATAGGGTAGTTGGGTATTATCCNAGTTGGGTACAAGGTGATTTTAATGTAGATCAAATTGANTTTTCTACTTTTACTCATGTAAATCACTCTTTTGCATGGCCAAATAATCAAGGAGATATTCAATCTGATAATGGTACATTTAATACCAGCTTTGCAAATCATATTCAATCTCAGGGGAGTAAGTTTTTACTAGCCTTAGGAGGGTGGGGTGCTGCTGAAAGTTTTGCAGCTTCAACTTCAACTTCGGAGCTTAGATCTTATTTTATTTCTAATATAATAGAAAAAATTAACACCTATGGTTACGATGGAATAGATATAGATTGGGAATATCCTCAAAATAATCAACAACGGAATAATTTAAATTTATTCATAGCTGAACTTGATTCAAGTATGAATGATTTAAATTCGGAATTATTATTGACAATGGCAGTTCCAATTTCGAATTGGGCAGGCCAATGGTATGACTTTGAAACTTTAAATCAATATATTGATTTTTTTAACGCAATGACTTACGATATTCATGGGAGCTGGACTGGAGATGCAGGTCATAACTCACCTTTGTATCCTTCACCTCCTGGAGATCCTGATGGTTCTGTATCAACTGGCATAAGCTATTTAGTCGATAATCGAGGTTTGCCTGCAAGCAAGATTAACATGGGTATTCCTTTCTGGGGTAAAAAATATCAAACTTCTACAATTAATGGTTCATTTTCAGGAAATGTGATCGATATGAGATATAATGAGATTATTAACTTAATTGATAATGGATGGAATTATAGCTGGGATGATATTGCAAAATGTCCTTATCTAGTTAAAGAAGATCAATCAAGAATTATAACTTATGACAATCCTTTATCAATTCAGTTCAAGTGTCAATATGCTAGTGAGAGAAATTTAGGAGGTGTTATGGTTTGGGCTCTGGGATATGATGATATAGTTTCTGATCAATCTCTTACAACAGCAATAAATAATTATTGGTTAANTGTCAACAANAAAACTATAGATATAGTGGCACAGGATTTTAAGATATTAACATATCCAAATCCTTTTAATTCTTCTGTTCGAATAAAATTTAATGTTTTTCAAAAAGGCAATATAAATATAGACGTTTTTGATGTTCAGGGTCGATTTATTTATAAAATAGAAGAAAAAGTATTTGAAAAAGGTAATTTCGAAATTTTATGGGAAGTGGATAAACAAATTAATAGTGGAGTCTATTTTGTGAGAGNATCNTATGAGAATAAGACAAAAACTCAGAAAATACTTTATTTAAAATAATCTANATTAATTATAAAGTAGATAAGGTTTACTTTTACGTTTAAATANTTTNTCANCTTTNTTTAACTCTTTAAAAAACTGTTTTGGNTTNATATCTTTTTTTAGNAGTCTTAATATTTNNTCATTTCCCCANAGCTGTTTCATTCTNAGTTCATTTANTTCAAGCACATCTTCATGTAATGAATATATCTCCTCTAAAGATCGTACTGCAGAAATAATGGATTGAAATGATTTTCTATTNGTTATTTTTANTTTAAATCCTTGGCACCNTNTATCTTTGTATTTTGGGTTTTCAGATTTTCCTNTAAGGCTNTTTGGTTTAAAANTTGCATANTTGAAACTAGCCCCTTNTAAGTTTNCCGTTTCCATTTGNTNTGAAATTGCAGTGTCCATCCATGGAGCACCTATTAATTTAAATGGCTGATTTGTGCCTCTTCCTTCACTGATATTTGTGGCTTCATACAAGCACATACCNGGATATATAATGGCAGTTTCTATGTCNGGAATATTNGGAGAGGGNTTTACCCAACTTAATTTAGTATCATNGTAATACATNGACCGCTTCCAATTATCCATCTTGACGATAATTAATTNTGGTGGGGAAGAGGATAGCCAATTATTATTGCATGCCATGTAGCTTAATTCNCCTACTGTAAGACCGTATCGAGTTGGAATAGGATAATAGCCAATAAANGATTTATAATTGGGGTCTAGAGTGGCACCCTCTATGATTTCACCNCCTAATGGATTGGGTCGGTCTAAAATCATAACGTTTATATTATTTTCAGCGGCAACTTCCATGGTCATAGCAAGGGTCGATATATAAGTATAAAAACGGGCACCAATATCTTGGATATCGTAAATAATTAAATCAAGTCCNTCAACCATATCTTGNGTAGGTCTTCGATTTCTTCCATAGAGAGAAATAATATTAGGGCCTGTTTTATTTTGATATTCTACTTTTGCCCCAGCACTCGCTTCTCCATAAAATCCATGTTCAGGTGCAAAAATTACTGACAATTCTATTTGAGTTGATTTTTGGAAGATAGTATAATTTTTTACCCCATTTCGAGTTATNCCAGAGTGATTGGTAACAAGTCCAATTTTTTTCCCATCTAAATAATTTAGGTGATCTTCAATAAGGACATCTAATCCCGTTCGAACTGTTTTATTCTTTTTAATAGGTTCCAAGATTGAGACGGTTGTTTTCCCATAGGTAATTTTAGCAAAAACAATAACAAACAAAAAAATATTTAAGATCACAATAGTAGGGATTTTCATAGATTAAATTTAATTTAAATTTTATTTTTTTAAACTTCTTAAATATTTATTTGTGCTATAAACTACCAATAATCAGTTTTTTAATAATATAATTTTTGAGGTGTTATCNTATTAGTTGGATCGATAATATTATTGTCTTTACTTTTTTATTTGGGCTCGTCTGCTTTGGATGGTTACAGGGGCTGAAGAATAAAACGAGTTCGGATTACTTCTCTGGAAACCGAAACGTCCCCTGGATTATAGCCATGTTTTCTATTGTTGCGACTGAAACTTCTGTGCTCACTTTTATAAGTATTCCTGGAATTGCATATCGAGNGGATTGGACGTTTCTTCAATTAGGATTTGGATATATACTAGGGAGAGTGCTGGTAAGTTTCNTNCTACTTCCAAAATACTTNGAAAATAGTATTACATCTATTTACGAGNTCATTGGAGAAAAGTTTGGTTCAAATATCCAAAAAACAGCCTCTTTTATCTTTTTAATTACTAGAGTCTTCGCAGATGGGATACGGTTTTTGGCAACTGCAGTCATTGTCCAAGTGATTACGGGCTGGTCATTGCCCAGTTCTGTATTAATCATTGGGGTGGTAACCCTAGTCTATTCTCTTTTAGGTGGAATAAAGACTATAGTGTGGATAGATAGTGTTCAATTTATACTATATCTACTTGGTGGTGTATCGACCATTATTTTTATTTTAAATCATTCAAGTGAAAGTGGGTATCAAATCGCCTCTTCTCTTTATGAAATGGGTAAGCTTAAAACCATTAGTTTTTCAGGGAATGTTGTGTCTAACCCTTATTATTTTATTTCGGCTGTAGTTGGAGGTGCTTTTTTATCATTATCATCTCATGGCGTGGACCATATGATGGTNCANAGAGTTTTGATAACGAAAGATTTGAAATCTGCAAAAAAAGCCATGATTGGAAGCGGTGTTTTTGTGGTGTTTCAATTTTTTATATTTTTNATAGCAGGATCTTTGATCTATTACTTTTACCAGGGAATTTCAATTGAAAAAGATCGCGAATTCTCAACTTTTATTGTCCAGAGTTTGCCTATGGGATTAAAAGGTCTGCTTATGGCTGGGATATTATCCGCAGCAATGTCAACATTAAGCTCTTCTATTAATTCTCTGGCATCCTCAGTCGCTGTTGATTGGTATAGGAATTCAATTAGTTTAATGCAATCTAAATGGATTAGTTTAGTATGGGCAGCAGTGTTAATTTTAATTGCATTATTATTTGATGAGAGTGACTCGTCCATAATTATTATTGGTCTTCAGATAGCCTCATTTACTTATGGCGGACTGCTTGGACTTTTTGTATTAAGTAAAATAGAAAGACCCTTGAGGAGCTCAAGCATAATAATTGGTTTAACATCCAGTTTCTTGATTGTCTTCTATCTCAAAGAGATTGGGATTGCATGGACATGGTTTATTTTAATTTCAACCAGTATAAATGTGTCTACGACGTTATTCATAGATTTTAGTCAATCTTTACTATCATCAAGAAAAAGATAAGGTAAAAAAACTTGGTTTACTCAAGGTTTCTTGGATTGCATATAAAAACTTGTGGTAAGTTAGTCCTTGGCATGATTATCTTCAATTAATGTCACGGGAATAAGTTTATATTTCTATTTTTTTTTCGGCTTCCATGCATCAAATAAGCGGCTTTAGATTGCGATTTTGCTTGGCTACTAGCCCTGATGCCATAAAGTATCTTTTTAGCTTTAAGCGATGATAATTTTAAATCTACCGCAGGCTCTGGATACGTTTTACCAATAATACATCCAGTCTTTTTTTGCATTTTTTCAGATAAGAGGTGAGGATATTGTATGTATTCTAATGGAATGTTTTCAAGTTCAGGGACCCATCTTCGAACAAAATGTGCCTCTGGATCATGATCAAGTTGTTGTTTCAATGGGTTGTAGATGCGAATAGCATTGATTCCAGTAACACCGGATTGCATTTGAAATTGGTTAAAATGGATTCCAGGTTCATAATCAATGAAGTAATTGCTTAAATACTCTGAGGTTTTTCTCCAGTCAATCCAAAGGTTATATGATGCAAATGATACAAGCATAGCTCTCATTCTAAAGTTGATCCATCCATTGACTTTTAATGAACGCATACAGGCGTCTATCATTGGAAATCCTGTGGTCCCNGTTGCCCATTTTTTAAAAAGGTTTGAGTCAAAAGTAGTNCTAATATNATCATAGGCTCTTACCATATTTGTAAATTCTAAATTAGGTTGNANTTCAAGNTTTTGAATAAAATGACAATGCCATCTNAGTCTAGATGAAAAAGAGGACAACGATTTTAACCAGCCAGTTCTAATNTTATTTNTTCGGAGATATGCTTTTGACGATGAGTGGTGGCTTTTAAAATTTCTTTAATTGAAATATTTCCATAGGTGATGTAGGAACTTAATCGAGAACAGCTTGAAAAAGCCGTTAAAGGACTGGACATTTTTTTAGAGTAATATTGTCCTCGTTGGTTTAAAAAGGTATTCAAGGTAGACCTTGCTTCGGATTCACCTCCTTTGTAAAGTTTAGAATAATTAATTTTTTTTATATTTAAACTTCTATTATCCAATAAACCAGATGTGTTTTTTAAGCATCTAAAATTTGAAATATCAGGTACAGATAGGACCTCTTTTTTCATGTCAGAGTTCCACTTTTTTGACCACCCATCTCTATCTTTTAAATCTCTAATGACTCCGTTGCTCTGAAATTCAAGCCATTCGATGCCATTTTCTTTGCAGTAACTCGAGAGCTGTTTATCTTGACTAAACTGAAACCAATTACCTGTCAATTGATGACTGAT
>NZIX01000046.1 GCA_002691785.1 Fidelibacterota bacterium
AAAAGTTCTGTTGTCACATCCATAGGACCACTATCTAAATAAAATAAATGCAACCCTAAAAAATCGCTGGGTGTTAGACGTGTGCCATATGTGATGACACCATGTGTAATCCCTGCTAAATAATTTACTTGAGAAAAGTAAACTTCACTTTTTTCAATAAAGCCAATACTTGAAGGGTTATATGGAATCCCTGAGACACCGCGCCCTGAAGCAACATGTGAACCACCCATACCAATCGCTCTGGCTGAAGTCTCCAGTTTTAAAAAGCCTCCAGCAGCAGTGGCTACCTTAGTAACCACATCTGGTATGTCTCTATACTGACCTAAANCTAATACNGGGATTAAAAGTANTAAAATTANTTTCTTCATCGTATCACCGCAAATTTTCCAATNAAAGGTTCNCTATCTGNNTTATCATCATTGACNACATGAAATAAATACAACCCAGGTGCAATTTCTTGATTATTAACTGTGCGCATATCCCACCAAGCATTTCCTGATTCTTCATCATCATGAAAAACTGTACTGACCGCCTCCCCATTAAGAGTAAAAATATTTATTGTGCATCTAGCTGGTAAGTTAGTGAACCGTATTTGTCTCATATGCTCTGATTCTTTAAAACCAGAGTTTACCCTATAAGGATTTGGAACTACCCCGATATTACTAATATCAAGAGCAGGCTTAACACCGGGATATACTTGCACAAAGTTTCTATCTAAAACAGTTGTTCCTTTTGAATTTTCTATTGACGCATATCCATCTGGATTTGCCCATTGATCGGGATTTGAATAATTAGTATCTACTAATGCCTCAAATTGCCCATTTTCATTTTTATTGTAGGTTGTTTTGAAAGGCGGCTCAACACCCATGTCATATGCAGATACTGAGTAAGTATATTCTAGGCCATCAGTGACTTGATAATCCGTATAACGATATCTCATGGTATCTCCATTTATCAATGTGTCTGAAATTCTTATGGCTTCAAATCCAGTATCATCACCTAAACTAAACCAAGGAAAATAAGGATCTTGACCTTTTATAGAATGCCCTCTTCTTTTTTCATTTTCACCGCAATCTGTACCTTTATTATAAATACAATGAAGTGAGTCTTCCTCTCCCGATAAATCAAATTGTCTGTATGGCCTCCATCCAGCAAATATTCCGTCTGTATCATAAATCATATTTTCTGCATTTCCCCATGAATTTCCTGCATCCAAACTTTTATATATCTTATAACCTTCAAAATCAGCATAGCCTGTTACAACATCTCTGGATGACTCTGCAAGATCATCCCAATAAATATCTACTTTACCTTGACCAGTTACAGCATGAACAGTGGGACGAGTTGGCGGAGTAAAACCTTGATACTTTGAATTATACATCACTTGAGCAAAACGGGCGTTATTTACGAGATCATCTTCAGTTTGACCAAAGACAATACAAAAGGAAAAGGGTACTTCTCGACCAACAGGAAGGTCAAATGGCCCACAACTCAGAATAAGAACACAGTCTAATCCTGGTTGATCTCTTTCATATACAGATTCTAACTTTAGGCCCTCTACACTATCAAAGTGAGGATTTAATTCTTCACCAAGGTCAGTTCCGGGATTAGGAGTATGGAAATGCCATTGCTTCTCACCCTCACTTAAATTTGAGGTGTCTCCAACCATTAATTTATACAAAATTTCTTCTTTATTTTTAGCAACAGGGCAACCTTGATCCCCCGCATTACAACTACTTGAATTAGACTCAGGTGAAACAACACCTGGTCTTTGATACCAATCAACCCAATGCCAATCAGTCATTTTTAATGGTTCGCCCGGAAAAATATCTATAGTGCCATCTTGATCTAAATCAACCGGATCAGTCGCTTTTGGTGAGTCCAGTAATTGAGTTGCAACAACACCAAATTCATTTCCAGGGTGGGTTGTTGAAGTCGGCTCATCTAATTGATAACCTCCAACACCAGAAATTCCATCATGATCTCCGATCATTGCCATACTGATCAACATTCTATCATTGTTTACCTCAAATTGTTCCCAATAGTATTTCATGTAATCATCGTCGTTAGTATGAAGACCACTAACATAACCAGACCAATCACCCATTAAAACATCAGCATCCATATAAAAGCCCAATGACATTCCATTATAATCAAAACCTTTACCTTGATTAAGTTTTGTTCCGTCCGGCATAATCATTGCTTCACCCATTTTTTGATTGCCATTTTTGTCAAGAATAGGATTACCATCTTCATCTGTAGCAGCCCAATCTCCACTTTCATTGCGCACCTTAACTGTGACAAACATTATATCTTCCGCGTATGATACACCATAGGAATGTGCTGTTGCCATTACTCTAAGACCCATAGGGTATCCAGTTTGTTCATATTTATTATTTGTGTTTACATTATTTGCTCTATGAGCCCACCTATCATCAAACTCCATGTATACATCCATATCCGAAACAAAACGGCCAGGAACTTCCTCCCAACAATCTGGATCTTTCCTTGATTGAGAACAACCGGGAAGGTTAATATTAAAATCTTGGCTCCACCANCCTGGCCANAAAGCTTCATANAGACCTGTGTTCTGATTATATTGAGTTGGCCAAGTATTTGAGTAAGCAGAATGAGCTAAAACAGGATAAGTATCATCACCTGTTACCCATGGTGTATCTCCAAANATATCACTGGAATTATTTTCTGTCTGATGTGAAGTTGTTCTTGACATTGTTGATGCTTGCCAATCGGTATTAGATGACGGCTCTAGTCTTGTNAACCAAGACTCTGATGCAGTTGCNCCATANTANTCATANTTATCATCATCAGTCCACTCTTCCAGGTCTTCACCNTAATCATAGAAATCAAATTGAGACTCTCTGCTAATTAGAGCAGGCCTTAATGCCCAAGGGTAAATGAAACCAACTCTGGCAGTGGTTTTATTTGGATCTTTATCACCAAAGGTACTAATTATTATTTTTTTATCATCATGGTTAAAATAGAACTGTTTATCTCCATTTATTTGATCCACTGAAAGTTTTTCATTGTCAGGGATATATAGCCCATCATCATCCATCATTTCAAACAAAATACCCTTGTAAATAGTATCTCCAGAGACAGGATACCAATCCTCATAAGCATCAGAGGATTCCCATATACTATAGATTGGAACACCATCATCATCTTGGATTGTTTCAAGAGATTGCCAACTGAATGAGGCCGTGTTTTTGTTTCCTGGAACTGCGCCTACGAAGGATACAGCGGGCAAATATGCATAATCTCCCCAAATTCCCGCTGGATGAAAATCCCAGTTGATAAAACTACCATAATTGGTTATTGCACTTTTTACCCTTCCTTGATCTACAAACCCTTTTGCTCGATCACTCATTGGGTTTGTTGGAAAAGGATTATCTCCAATTTTCGCAGAAGCATTTTCACGAAATGGATCTGGGACATAGTTATCTGATTCTTTTTTTCTTCTATCAGCAGAAAATAAGATACTTAAAGAAAAACAGATTAATAATATTATTTTTTTATTCATATAATCACTCAAAATCAAATCTTAGAAAAAAGTTAATTTCACGAGGTGTGGAATATCTCCATGGTCGATCGTAATAGGCGCTCGATTTATCAGCGTAAACTCCAGCACCATTAGGATCCGTCCCAGGTAAACCAACATAGTTCGTATAATATGTCCCAGGATCATCTGCCTTACCCGTCATCGCATAGACATCCACGGCATTTCGAATATCAAGTACATTATAAACTCCAAGCCCAAGAGAAAAATCATGCCCCATAAATTGTAAGTATTTAGAAAAAGATAGATCTATATTTCGATATGCAGGCCCTCTTTTTGAATTAGGATTGCGACTATCCTCAGCTGGATCTTTACCTTTAAAAATAATAGGAGTATATGGGTAGCCACTTTGATAAAATGCAGTCAATCCTGCTTGAACAGCNCCTATAAATGGCAGTGGTAAGAAAGTATAAGCATAATAAGTCGCACTATGAGGTCTATCATAGTAAGCTAAATTTTCTTGGCTTGGTGCATCAACATACTGTCCACTGATACTTGCCCAAGCATACTCACTATTCGTTTTCGATTTTGAATAGGTATATTGCAATTGTGAACCAAAAAGCGCAGACCTCCATTCAAGGGTTAAATCAATACCCTTTGCAGATCCATAGTCTCCATTAGAGGCAACATTATATTGATAAACTCCTGACCTTTCGAGCGTGTAGCGTGTTAATTGATCCATATCCTTGACAAAAGCTCCAAAAGAGTAAGCCCAATTTTGTCCAACTTGGACATTGAAAGCAGCTTCATAGGACTGTGTTCGCTGTGCATTCATTCGAGCATTTCCAACAGCCCCTTCTCCTTCTTCAAACAGCTCTTCAGGATCTTCTAAGTTATTTGTATTCAAATATATATCTTGATAAACAGGATTTTGATAATAAAGCCCATAATTAAATGTAAAAGTCGATTTATCAGTTATTACATGACTAAACCCTATACGTGGACTAATCTTATATGACCAGTCTGAATTCATTAACAATATTTTTTGCCTTGCCAAACCTGCAATATCAGAAGCTTGTTCAGATCCTTGATCCCAGACATCATTATCGTTCAAATCTGAGTAGAACCATGGTCTTCCAGGACTAAAAGCTCCTAATGTGTCTGCCCATATTTGAGTATTGTAATGAACCATATCAATTCTGACACCGTAATTGATGACCATCCACGGGACTTCAAAAACATTTTGAATGTAAGCAGAAAGTTCTTCAGGCTCTCTAAATTCATCCCATTGACCATTTTTATTTGCATCAGTAAATGCTTCACCAATATCCCAGCGACCATTATTTTCACCAGCATCTGCTTCTTCATATCCTTCATCTCCTAAAAGAAGACCATCTGGCCCTGTATCTTGCCAGTATTCTGCAAATGTCTGAATCTTTGCCCCTGTTCCCAACCAAGGATACTTTACTTCATAAAAATTAAGCTTATGGTATTTATAATCTACTCCAACCCTTACCTTCCATTTATCCGATATTTGGCTAGTTAGGTCAAATCTTATTTCGTCTGTTATCGCCCTCGAGTCAGCATAAAAGTCATCGTGACCTCCAAATGTTCTTCCCTCATCCCAAAAAACACCTGCAAAATCAGGCATGTAATAAAAAGGATTTGGCACCCCCGGAATAAAGCCTCCATTGTTTTGAGGAGTTCCAAAATAACCTGGAGCATTTTGCCATAGCAAGTCTACACTTTGATCATCAAAAAAAGGCTCATAGTCTTCATACATCTCTGGTTCAAGCCAATAAGAACCNTCTCTGTTTTCTAATTCTTTGATTAAAACTGGNCCATCCCAAGAATTGCTATTGTTNGCATCNGTAAAAGANTCNCCAGCATCCCAGACNCCATTACCATTCATATCATCAAAGTCCTCAGCCGTCTCCCAACTCCATAAACCAGGCGTAGCACCATGAGACCATCCACTTCTTGGATCTAAATTTGTATATCGAATCGTATCTCCATCTTCTCCTATACTGTAAGGAACTACATACGGATTATCAATATCTGAGATCTCTTTATAGCCTGCAGGATGCCTATATTCAAACCAATTAGGATAACCATCTTTATCATTATCATTCCACCTAACACCTTGAAATTGATCTTGAGTAAACCTTGAAGCTCTCAAAGTGTAAAAAGTTCTTTGTGTTACCGAATGATTAACTTCAAAGTTCCATCTATATGTATCCCTAAAAAGCTCATTACGACCTTGATCCCAATATAAGTATCGAGGATTAAATGCTTGTCTGTGGTTACCTACCTGCCAATATGCAGCATGAAATCTTAATTTATTGGTAAATTTATAAGAAAGTTTAGTAAAGACATCCCAAGTATTACTAAACCCAAACCCTCTAAAACCAGCTACATCATCCCAAGGATATACGAGATTTTTTTTGTTTTGGTTTAATAAATCTAAATCGAGATCTTCTTCATTTAAAAAGTATTTATTTCCTTGATATACTTTATTATCAAACTCATAAACGCTAAAATTTTCATCAGTAGTATATTGACCTGAAACCCAAAACGTTAATTTAGGAATTCCTAAAACGGGGCCTCCTATTCCAAAGTTATAATCGTCGTAACCTCGAATAAGGTCATAATTATTTGTCTGTAAATCATTACCCAATAATGAAGAATTTAGAAANGCTCCCACCTGACTAGTTTCGAATTTAAAATGGTATTCTATCTCTTTTCCCCCAGAGCTTGTGTGCCAATTTGAGACTGCTGACTGGGCATCTCCATATTCTGCATTAAAACCTCCAGGCTGCCAATCAAACTCACTAATTGCAAATACGTTTAACCGAGTTCCAGAGCCAATAGAACCAAAAATTGGATTTCTAAGATACATACCATCCATCATGTAAGCAATTTCACCTGATCGCCCACCTTTAACATGAATTTCCTCGAGACCTCTTTCTTCATGATCTGGGACTGATTTATTCCTACTAACCACCTTAACTACACCTGATTGAAGTGTATACAGCTCAGATAAATCTCTAATTGGTAAAGACTGAATTGCCTCACTGCTAACCGTAACTTTCTTTGCAGTACTTCCTTTTTCAACTAAAGGCTTGGTTCCTAAAACCTCTACAGCATCTCCTTCTACAGCAGCCACGGGTAATTTGAAATTAAGCCAGACTGTCTGATCCATTACAACACTAACANCTGTCATNGTTTGCTTTTGGTAACCCATCATTTGAACGACAACATCGTACTNCCCAACTGGAATATTTAACATAATATAGTTNCCATCCATATCAGCAGCAGCCCCAGTACCGACATCCGGAATGTAGATATTTGCACCGGGTAATGGACCACCCTCAATATCAGTAACCTTTCCTCTAATGGTTCCATCAGTTCCTGAGAACAATAAAGAGCTCAGAAATAAAAAGAAGGTTAATATGTTCTTCGATTTGTTCATTCGCTTAGCTCCCCTAAATCTAATGTCTGAATACCTGACTGTGTACTAATTTTAAATGGATCATAATTAAAATCAGGATCCTTGCCTATATTTTTTAATTGTATTTCTTTTACTGGATTAGTTAGCTTTTTAAAGACGCTGTTTTCAGCCGTAATTTCAACAGAGCTCAGCTCAATTCTATTTAAACCAACCCACGCCTCATTATTTTCATCTAGAGTACCATTGTTGGGTGTAAATGCTGAAGAGTATGGATGCTCTGACCAACGAATAAAGACCTCACTTTTCACTAAGCCTTTTCCTTTGACAAGATATGATTCTGTTCTCTGTCCAAATTCTACACCACTTCCAACCATTGTCATATTTAAATGCTGGATAACCTTAAAACAATCGTCAAAAGTAATATCTTGAGCTGGCTCGTTTAAATTCTCACGATCTCCAGCAGGAACTGTAACACTTGAACTTTCTACTGTGTAGGATTTTTCGACATAATATACTGAAATCGCAGTTGTGTCAAAATAAGCGGTGTCTATCTGCTCTCCATCTCTTAAAAGTCCATTGGAAGTGTAATAGAGGACCTCACTCTCTAAATTCTTTTTATGCCAAAAACCATCATCAATCTCATTAGGACTATAATAAAAACCAACAGGTAAAAAGTAAGAAGGATACACAATTTGATTTAAATGCTCTGGATTATGAAAAATATGATAATTGTAAAATTGCTCAGTTACCCCTCCTGAAGTCTTCGTCCATTCTGATTTGGTGATGTAATAGTCATCTGGATCTAAAGTAGGCGCATTTGAGACATGCCCAACTTTTCTTCTTGTAAATAGAGTAACCAATGAATCTACATCATCAACATATTGTTGTTTAAGATCAAAGAATTCCTCTTGTTCAATTACATCATTAAAAACATTTCCCCACCTATCTGTTATATCATCTCCGAGGTAAACTTCAAGAAGAGCAACTGGATTCATTGGATCGCTCCAATCCACAAGAAGATTATTTGGCTTATCTCCGATGTAAAATAATAGAGTATCTTCAACTCCATCATCATCTATATCTTTTAATCTGTATTCTTCAGCACTATCGAACAATTGGTTTCCTCTGTCTGTAAAACTATCACCATCGGAAAATGAACCATCATCATCAATATCAGTGTAATCCTCTTCATCATCCCATTTTTCATTACAGTTTCTATCTTGATAGGGTTCGCTAAGATCAAATTGACCATTATCATTAACATCATAATATGGCTCAGCAGGATCCCACATCATATTACCAAGATCTTCAAACTCATAGGCTACTGAGATTATGTTATCGCCATTATAATCTTGAATAATATCATCACTATCTTCATCATATACACCATTATTATTATTGTCTAAGTATTCATAAAGCACCTCGAATACTCCATTTCCATCATAATCTAGTATAGTTTGCTCTGGCCCATCATAATGCCCATTATCGTTGCAATCTGTATTAATTCTAAATACTAGTGAATCCTCACTTANTTGTTTTCTTTCNAATTCAAAAGTNTTNAGAAACCTTATTTGTTCATCAGCATAAAATGTATAGTTTGTNTCAGTCCANACAGATGAATCAACAAATAAAATACCTTCATCAATGAAAGGTGTATCTACGATCGCTCGATAATAGTTAATATTGAAAGTATCATTAAAATAAAGCATAGTATCTTCTAATACCCAATCAGAATTAACCAACTTATATCTTTGAAGAGAAGGTTCTGCCTCAAGATTCCATTCAAGAGATTCAAGATTTTTGAATGGTGTCGATGTCATTTGAACTGAGTCTGCAACTATAGAATCAATTACAGTAAGTTCTGGAATGGGCTCTCTGAAAGTAAATTCAGCTTCATCTTCTACGGTCATTGATAGGAGATGGTCTGGAAAGGTTCTGTAATTCATCAGTGGTGGATCTTCACCAAAAAGATTATAGTAATCTGAGTAGGAATTATAATTTTTCATTAAACTAGGGTTATAGCGAAAAAATTGAGCACTTACGTCTTCATTAAAATTGTAAAAATAATCATTAATATTTCCAGTTGCACCTGATAAATCTGAATTTAGAGTATTTTTATTTGAAATGAGCTGTTCCTGTTCTTCATCAACTTTTTCGCAAGACCAGAAAAAAGCAATGAATAAAGATATAGCTAGTATTTTTTTTTGTTTTCGCATAGTTTTTAGTAAGATTAGAACTTAAAGATAAGTTGAATTTGAATTAATAGTTTAACGATTTTTTATTTATTTTAATCCTTTAATTAATGAAACAATNATAACTATGAATAAAACAAAGTTACAAATCATATTCTCTTTTATTTTTACATCCTNTGCTTACGGCGACTTAGCTGACCCTCNACCTTTCATTGTNTCACAACCCAATGGTATTCAAATTGAAATTATTAATCGNGGNAATCACTTACAAGGCTGGCATGAATTCAANGGATGGACTATTGTCAAAAACTCTGANAATTGGTGGGTNTATGCTNAGAGTAATNANGGNAGNCTTCTAAACCCNTCAAATATTTTAGTAGGNATAGATTTACCTCCGNANAATTCTGGCCAAATTATTCGAAAAGGTATACGCCCNGATGCAATTNTGTTAAATGATAATTCCCCAATACCCAATATTAGTTCAACAAGAACTGATACTTTTCATGTACCATTAGTATTGGTTGAGTTTCCTGATAATAGTGCAACTTATGATTCTTCTGAATTTGATTTACTTA
>NZIX01000047.1 GCA_002691785.1 Fidelibacterota bacterium
GTAAACTTTTAGATGAATTTAAAGGGCATGCATTGCATGCGAATAAAATTTCATTTATTCATCCTAAAACAAAAAAGCAGGTCACCTTTGAAATAGAACTTCCAAACAGGTTCTTACATTTTATAAATTCTATTAGTGCAATATATGAATGACAATATCAAATTAACAATTTCTGAATTTATAGATTACTGTCGAAATGAAAAAATGTTCTCAAAACATACAATTTCTGCATATAAACATGATTTAGATCTTATGTACTTTAATTTTAATGAAAGAGGTATAAAGAATCTTAATGAAGTTGATTATGACCTATTAAATACTTTTCTAGCTGAACAGTTAGAAAATAAGAATTCTATAAGAACCATAGCTCGTAGACTATCATCTATTAAATCATTTTTTAAATATCTTTTATCTTCTGAGGTGATTAAAAATAATCCTGCTAGTTTTATAAAAACTCCTAAGATAAAAAGTAAAATTCCAACATACGTTCAAAATAATAAAATCAATGAACTTATGAAACTTCCGGATCTATCGAAAATAATTGGTGTAAGAGATCGAGCTATCCTTGAGACTTTTTATGCTACGGGGATTCGACTTAGTGAATTGACAGGAATTAACCTAGGTTCATTTAACATAGAAGAAAACCTAGTTAAAGTTCTTGGAAAAGGAGGAAAAGAAAGATTTGTTCCTTTTGGAGGTCCAGCAAAAAAAGCTATTGAGTCTTATTTGGAAGTTAGGGGTTTGAGTTGGTCATCAGATTTGTCCACACCATTATTTGTAAATAGTAAGGGCAAGAGATTGACATCCAGAACTATTCAAAAACGTGTTAAATATTATCTTAAAATTGTTTTAGGAAGTAATGAGGGATCAAGTCCGCATACATTAAGACATACATTTGGTACTCACCTTCTTGAAAATGATGCAGATATTCGTTCAATACAGGATCTACTTGGTCATAGTAGTATTTCATCTACACAGATTTATACAAAGGTAAACCCTGAAAAAATGAAAAAAATATATAAGCAANCTCACCCGCATGCNTAAAATNAGAATTATAGGAGTATAAAAAATGAAAGTTCTAGGAAATGANATAGGTTTAAATCAACTAGGAATTAATAATTTAANNAATGTTNATCAGAATATGTCCNTAGAGAGNCTNGTATCTGANATNGTTANTAATGGTGAGGGTGTNATTGGTTTGAATGGTGCTGCTATGGTTGATACNGGTATATATACTGGACGATCACCAAAAGATAAATATATAGTAGANGAATCAAGCTCATCCGATAAAATTTGGTGGGGAGGTGTAAATAAAAAAATATCTAATTCTATTTTTAATAAGCTGTANGAAAAAGTTATCAATTATTACAATGATTCAGATGAATCAAAAACTTATTTATTTGATGGTTTTGCTGGTGCAGATCCAAAATATGCCTTGAATGTTCGTATCTTAGCTAAGAAAGCTTGGCAGTCACACTTTGTACATAACATGTTTATTAGACCAACTAAGGAAGATTTAGTTGGATTTAAACCAAATTTTACAATTATAAATGCTTCAAGTATCAAGAATGAGGATTATAAAGAATTTGGAATGAATTCTGAAACTTTTATTATATTTCATTTAGAAAAGAAAATTGCAATTATTGGTGGAACTGAATATGGCGGTGAAATGAAAAAAGGTATCTTTTCTGTATTGCACTATATATTGCCACAAAAAGATGTCTTATCTATGCATTGTTCTGCTAACGTTTATTTGAATGGAAGTAATCCTGCTATTTTTTTTGGTTTATCAGGTACAGGTAAAACAACATTAAGTACAGATCCAATGCGTCCATTAATCGGAGATGATGAACATGGATGGTCAGATGATGGAATTTTTAATTTTGAGGGTGGGTGTTATGCAAAAGTTATAAATTTGAATCCAAAAGAAGAGCCCGATATATATAATGCTATTCGCAAGGGTGCATTACTCGAAAATGTGGTTTATGATGATAAATCAAAAGTAATAGATTTTAAGGACGGATCAAAAACAGAGAATACTAGAGTATCCTATCCGCTTGATCACATTGATAATTCTATTGCGGGAAAGGGAGAGCTAAGTATTTCAGGACATCCTGAAAAAATAATTTTCTTGACATGTGATGCTTATGGTGTTCTGCCACCTATTGCAAAGCTTACTCCTGAACAAGCAATGTATCACTTTATAAGTGGTTACACTGCAAAAGTGGCCGGAACTGAAAGAGGAATTACAGAACCTACGGCTACTTTTTCTCCTTGTTTTGGGGGACCATTTTTAACCCTGCATCCATTAAGATATGCTGAATTATTAAAAGAGAAAATGAAAAAGCATAAAGTCTCTATTTATTTAGTAAATACAGGCTGGGTAGGAGCTAATGCAAGTTCAGGAGCGAAGAGATTTAGTCTTCCTAAAACTCGAGAAATAATAAACTCTATTTTAGGNGGGGAGGTTGAAAAATGTAAATTTGAAAAAGACCAATACTTTGGATTTGATATCCCCAAATCTTTAGGCCAAATAGATTCAAATCTTTTAAATCCTATGAAAGCATGGGAAGATCCAGATCAATATCACAATGCAGCAAAGGAGTTAGTCCAAAAATTTAAAGATAATTATAAAAATTATGACTTGGGTGATAAAAAAATTTTAAATGCAGGTCCTATTTGAAATAAATATTATTTTTATTAAAAACATTATAATGCAAGAGAAAATATTTATGTAANTTAGACAGTCGTATTTGCGCCATATTGCTGCGACAAAAAATAAAGCTAAAAAGGATTTCCTTATAAATTTTATCAAATCTTCTCATGAAAAATATTTTAAAAGATAGAATCTTAGTTCTTGATGGTGCTATGGGAACTATGGTTCAGTCCTACAATNTAAAAGAGGAAGATTACAGAGGCGATTTATTTAAAAACCATTCCTGTGATTTAAAGGGCAACAATGATATTTTATCCTTAACTCAACCAAACATTGTAAAAGAAATACACAAGGCCTATTTAGAAGCCGGTGCAGATATTATTGAAACNAATACGTTTAACTCTACTTCAATTTCTCAAGCAGATTATCAAATGGAAGCTAAAGTATATGATTTAAATAGATCATCTGCAGAAATTGCTAGAAAAATAGCAGACGATTATTCATTAAAAGATCCATTAAAACCAAGGTTTGTATGTGGAGCCATAGGACCTACAAATAAAACAGCCTCAATTAGTCCTGATGTTTCTAATCCAGCATTTAGAAACATTAATTTTAATGAACTAGCAGAAGCTTATGAAAAACAAGCTGAAGGCTTAATTGATGGTGGTGTTGATATTTTAATGATTGAGACTGTTTTTGATACTCTTAATTGCAAGGCTGCATTGTTTGGTATTCATACTCTTTTTGAAAAAAATAATTACTCTTTTCCGATAATGGTATCTGGGACTATTACGGACGCAAGCGGTCGTTTACTTTCAGGTCAAACTGCAGAAGCTTTTTGGCATTCTATACGTCATATGGACTTATTGGCGGTTGGGTTAAATTGCGCATTAGGTTCAAAGCAGATAAGGCCTTACATACAAGACCTTTCAAATATTGTAGACACCAACATTTTAGTTTATCCTAATGCGGGTCTTCCAAATGAGTTTGGGGGTTATGATGAAACACCGGATGAAATGTCTGGTTATCTAGAAGAATTTGCGAAGTCTAAACTAGTTAATATTATTGGAGGTTGTTGCGGCACAACTCCAGATCACATTTTAGAATTTAATAAAAAAATCAAAGGTTTAAAGCCTAGACAAATACCTATGATTAAGCCTTTCACCCGATTAAGCGGACTTGAGCCATTAATCATTAGGCCAGACACTAATTTCATTAATATTGGAGAAAGGACTAATGTAACTGGCTCAATTCGTTTTAAAAACCTAATCAAAAATGGAGAATATGAAAAAGCTCTGTCTGTCGCTAAAGAACAAGTAGAAAACGGTGCTCAAATAATTGATGTAAATATGGATGAAGGCTTAATTAATTCAGAAGAAGTAATGGAAAAATTTCTCAGGCTTGTTGCTTCAGAACCAGATATTTCAAGAGTCCCCATAATGATAGATTCTTCTAAATGGAGCGTAATCGAAAAAGGATTACAAAATATCCAAGGAAAAGGCATAGCAAACTCTATATCTCTTAAAGAAGGCGAAGATGAATTCATTCGTCAAGCAAAACTTATAAAGAAGTATGGAGCTTCTATTATAATAATGGCTTTCGATGAGAAAGGTCAGGCAGATACTTTTAATCGAAAAGTATCAATATGTGAAAGAGCTTATAAAATTCTCATATCTAAAGTAAAAATTAGTCCTGAGGATATTATATTTGATCCAAATATATTTGCAGTTGCAACGGGGATTGAAGAGCATAATGAATATGCTAAAGCATTTATAGAAGCAACAAAAACAATAAAAGAAAAAATGCCGCTGGTTCATATTAGTGGCGGAGTTAGTAATCTTTCATTTTCTTTTAGGGGTAATAATCTTGTTCGGGAAGCTATGCACTCATGTTTTCTTTATCATTCCATAAAAAATGGAATGGATATGGGAATTGTCAATGCTGGTCAATTAACTGTATATGATGATATTGATGTAAAGTTAAAAAAATCTATAGAAAATGTACTATTTGATCGAAATAAAGATGCAACAGATGTTTTAGTTGAGCTTGCAGAAAATTTTAAAGGAAAAAAGCGTAAAAAGAAAGAAGATAAAAAGTGGAGAGATCTTCCTGTTTTTGATCGAATTACTCAAGCATTAATTAATGGTAATGATCAATTTATTATTGAGGATACAGAACAAGCTAGAGCTGAAATACACAATCCAATAGATGTTATTGAGGGGCCTTTAATGGATGGTATGAATAAAGTAGGAGATTTGTTTGGAGCTGGTAAAATGTTTCTTCCTCAGGTAGTAAAATCGGCTAGAGTAATGAAAAAAGCAGTTGCGCACTTAGTTCCCTATATCGAAGAAAATAAGAAAAAAAATAACCTTAAATCTATCTCTAATGGAACAATTTTATTGGCAACGGTAAAAGGAGATGTTCATGATATTGGAAAAAACATTGTAGGTGTTGTCCTCGCTTGTAATGGATATAATATTGTCGATTTAGGCGTAATGGTATCTTCGGAAAATATTTTAATGAAGGCAAGAGATGTGAATGCGGATATAATTGGTTTATCAGGTTTAATTACACCTAGTTTAGAAGAGATGGTTCATGTTGCATCAGAGATGGAAAGACAAGATTTTAAAATTCCTTTATTAATTGGTGGAGCTACAACTAGTAAAAAACATACAGCCGTAAAAATTGATGAAAAATATCCATCCTCAGTTTTCCACGTTGTTGATGCTAGCAGAAGTGTTGGGGTAGTTTCAAAATTATTAAAATCAAAATCAAAAAAAATTTTTACAAAGGAAACATCAGTAAAGTATGGACTCATCAGGGAATCCTTTTACGAAAATCAAAAAAATATAAAGTTAGTTTCTATTGATGAAGCCAGAAAAAGAAAAGTAAAATTAAAATATAAGCCGATAAAACCAAATTTTGAAGGCATTAACTCTCTGGATGAAATTTCTTTAGAATCTATAAAAAATTATATTGATTGGACTCCCTTTTTCCATGCGTGGGAGCTTAAAGGAGTATATCCAAATATATTAGATGATAATGATAAAGGAAAGGAAGCTAGAAAAATATTTAAGGAAGCAAATAAGTTATTATCAAAAATCATTAATAATGGTTTACTTAAAGCAAAAGCAATTTTTGGAATATTCAAGGCAAAATCNCAAAATGAAGAGGTGAAAATTCTTGATCATGATATAAAATTTAATTTTCCCAGACAATTATTAGATAAAGGACCTACCCCAAATTTTTGNTTAGCTGATTTTATTTCGCCTACTGAAACTGATTATATTGGTTTATTTGCTGTTACNGCAGGTCATGGAGTAGANCAAATGGTTAGTAANTTTGAATNGGACTATGATGACTATAATGCAATTATGGTAAAAGTTTTAGCCGATCGCCTAGCAGAAGCCACNGCTGAATGGCTACATGAAAAAATTCGAAAAGAAATATGGGGTTATTCAAAAAATGAAAATTACTCGATTGATGAGCTTAATAAAGAAGAGTTTATTGGAATTAGGCCCGCGCCAGGATATGCTTCATGCCCTGATCATAAAGAAAAAGATAAAATATGGAAGATATTAGATGTCGAGAAAAAGATTGGAGTAAAGCTCACGGAAAGTAGAGCAATGTTCCCAACTGCTTCAGTATGTGGCTGGTATTTTAGCCATCCTGAATCAAGATATTTTAGTACTTTGAAAAATAATACAGAATTATGAGATTTAGAGATAAAATAAAAAAACCTCAAAGACCAGTAGTTTCATATGAAATTTTACCGCCTAGGGAAAAAGATGGAACTTTAAACACCTATGCAGAAACTATTAGCTCACTTTTATCCCAAACTCATATAGATGCAATAAATATTCCAGAGGTAAGAGAAGAAGAAGGAAGAGGAGAAAGACCTGTTTCAAATCAAAATAGAGGAGAGCCTAGAGAATTTGGACGTTTGCTTCAAGATATTGTTGGAATTGAAGCGATCATTAACAGAGTTGTAGTCCACAATTCATATGATAATCAATTAAAATGGTTTGAAGAAACACATAAAGTATATGAAATAGAGAACATGATTATTGTGGGTGGAGAATCAAGTAAAATAAATTATATAGGACCAACAGTGAATGAAGTACTTAAAGCAGTTTCTTATAGATATAATTCTAAAGGAGGGGATATTTTTTGTGGAGGTATTGCAATTCCAAGCAGAGATAATGAATCAAAAAACCTGATAAAAAAAAGCAGCTTTGGATCTGAATTTTTTACTACTCAGGTTTTATGTGATTCGGAAAATATTATTAAAATGATAGATAGATATCAATCACGATGTAATGAAAAAAATACTTTTCCAAGAAGAATATTGCTAAGCTTTGCTCCAATATCATCAATGAAAAATATTGAATTTTTAAAATGGTTGGGTGTTGAAATACCAAAAGACACTGAAAAATATCTAATGGGTCGTCCAGGTTCTATGGCTGAGAGGTCACTTGACATAGCAATTGAAGTTATGAATCAAATACTTAATCATATAATAGAACAAAAATTAAAAGTCCCAATAGGTTTAAATGTTGAACATATAATGTCCTATAACTTCCAATTATCAGTAGAAATGTTACAAGAATTAGCAAAGATTTATAGGGAATTCTGTATCAAATCAAATCATTATTAAGATATGTAATTAAACTTTATATTAACCACCGTTAATTTTAAAAATTAGATTAAAAAGATAGGAAAACAATACTATGAGTAAACTATTATTTACATCAGAATCAGTCACTGAAGGACACCCAGACAAAGCCTGCGACGCTATCTCAGATGCTATTTTAGATAATATTTTATCTGCAGATAATAATGCCCATGTCGCCTGTGAGACCCTAGCAACAAAGGGAGTCGTGGTAGTTTCTGGAGAAATAAGGACATCTTTTTCTCCTGATGTAGATCAAATTGTTAAAAATACAATTAAAGAAATAGGTTATCATAAAGATAATAGTGGTATTGATCCTGCTGAAGTGAAAGTTATTTCAATGCTTCATGAACAAAGTCCTGAAATTGCTCAAGGTGTGGACTCTGAAAATTTAAGAGAACAGGGTGCGGGAGATCAGGGTTTAATGTTTGGTTATGCATGTAAGGAAACGCCTGAATTAATGCCCTTACCAATTCAAATATCACAAAGATTGACGGAAAAATTATCTGAGTTGCGAAAAGATGGATCTCTTTCTTGGATTCGTCCTGATGGAAAGTCTCAAGTTTCTGTTAATTATGAAAACGGAAACCCAATCTCAGTTGATAGGGTTGTTATAGCAACGCAGCATGATGATATGCTTGCTAAATATGGGACTGAAGAAAAAGAGTTAGCATTTGTAAAAGAAGAAGTTATAAATCAAATAATACAACCAGTGCTTGATTCTTATGGATATCCATATTCTAAAGATTTTATCGTAAATGGTACAGGAAGGTTTGTTTATGGTGGACCAGAAGCAGACACTGGATTGACAGGAAGGAAAATTATAGTTGATACTTATGGTGGTTATGCTCCACATGGTGGTGGCGCCTTCTCGGGTAAAGATCCTTCTAAAGTAGATAGAAGTGCTACCTATATGGCTCGTTATATTGCAAAAAATATAGTTGCATCTGAATTAGCTGATAGATGTGAAGTCCAGTTATCTTATAGTATAGGAGTAGCGGAGCCTACATCATTTTATGTAAAAAGTTTTAACACAGGTAAAGTTAATGATGAAAAATTAACTGAAATTGCAAGGTCAGTCTTCCCTATTCGTCCAGGTGAGATTGTTCAACATTTAGATCTTAAAAAACCAAGGTATAGANAAACGGCAGCATATGGACATTTCGGTAGAGAGCTTTCACAGTTTACNTGGGAAAAAACAGATATGATTGACNAACTCCAATCAAAAATTTAAAAAGGAACTAAACAAAATTATGAATTCAAAACAGATAACTGAAAATTTACCATACAAAGTAAAAAATATTGAGTTAGCAGACTCAGGTAGAGATGCTCTTTCGATTTCAGAAAAAGAAATGCCAGGTTTNATGATGACGCGTTCAAAATATGGACCTGATAAACCGTTAAAGGGTAAAAAATTAACAGGTTCATTGCATATGACAGTTGAAACCGCAATCCTAATAGAAACACTTGCAGAATTAGGTGCGGATGTAAGGTGGGCTAGTTGTAATATATTTTCGACTCAAGATCATGCTGCCGCTGCAATTGCAAAGTCTGGAGTACCTGTTTTTGCATGGAAAGGAGAGAGTTTAAAAGAATATTGGTGGTGCACACTTCAGGCACTGACCTTTCCTGATGGTAGTGGGCCAGATTTGATAGTAGATGATGGTGGAGACGCAACACTACTNATACATAAAGGCTACCAATTAGAAAATTATTTTAATAAACANGGTAAAGTACCAGAGATCACTACAGAAATTGAAGAAGAACAAATTATTGAAGAACTGCTTAGAGAAGTATTAGAAAAAAATCCAAATCATTGGCACAATGTTGCGGAAAATATTATCGGAGTATCTGAGGAAACAACAACCGGTGTTTTGAGATTAGTTCAAATGGAAAAAGAAGGAGAATTACTATT
>NZIX01000048.1 GCA_002691785.1 Fidelibacterota bacterium
AGATGATACCCTCCTAGGTTATAAACGAACTGGGTTTAATTTGTCCTCTGAAGAGAGGGCTCAAGTTAAAGCGGCCTTAGATAGGCTAACAGATTTAGGCTTGGAGTTTGATAAAAATATACGAGGTGCCCAAGACACGCTCTTTCTTGATGAAATTGAATTGAATGGTTTACCGGATAATTACAAGAAAGAACGCCTACAAAAAAGTGGGAAATATGCGATAGATATGTCTTATCCAAGTTACAGACCTTTTATGACTTTAGCAGAGTCAGATGAGGCCAGAGAAAAGTTGAGGTTTATGTTCAATAATCGAGCTGTAGAGACCAATATTGAGGTGCTTGATAACATAATTAGAACGAGAATGGATTTAGTAAAGCTGCTGGGTTATCGTAGTTATGCTGATTACCGGACTGAAGATAGGATGGCAAAAAATGCAAAAAACGTATGGGCATTTGAAAAAGATCTGAAAGTTAAACTTCGAGATAAAGCCAAAAAAGACCTGGTCGCGATGATGGCTTTAAAATCAAAACGGACTGGAAACAAGCTGATTTTTAATATTCAGCCTTGGGAGTCTGACTATTATGAAAATAAAATTAAATTGGAAAGGTTTAATCTTGATTCTGAAGAAGTGAGACAATATTTTGAATTTAATAATGTAACTGAGGGACTCTTCAAAATATATCAGTTGTTATTTGGTGTTCGATTTGAGGAGGTTAAAAATGCATCTGTATGGCATGAAGATGTTCAGATGTTTTCAATATTTAATGAAGAAACTGATGAGCTTATTGGAACCTTTTATTTAGATATGTTTCCTCGTGCTAATAAGTACAGTCATGCGGCCGCATTTAGTGTTGTGATGGGTAAACGAACAGATGCAGCCTATCAAAAACCATCGACTGCTCTCGTATGTAATTTTCCTAAACCAACCGAGTTTCAGCCTTCGCTATTAACCCATGACAATGTTGAAACTTATTTTCATGAATTTGGTCATTTAGTTCATGGCGTGCTAACGAAATCTGATCTCATGTCATATGCAGGAACATCTGTGGCAAGAGATTTTGTTGAGGCACCTTCACAAATGTTAGAAAATTGGGTTTGGAATAAAGAATCGCTTGCTATGTTTGCAAAGCACTATCAATCAGGCGAAGTNATACCCAATATGCTCTTGGATAAAATGATCGCTGCNAAAAACATTAACTCAGGTACAAAGGCACTTCAGCAGATCTTTTATGGTATTTACGATTTGAGTTTAAATGATGGGTACGATCCAGATGGAAAAGAAACCACTACAGATCTTATTAAAAAANTGAAAAATGAAATTACACTNTTCCCTTATCAGGANGGTACTCATCAGCAAGCATCCTTTGGTCATCTNAACGGTTATGGTGCNGCTTATTATGGATATAAATGGTCNNAGGTTTACGCTCAAGATATGTTCTCTGTTTTTGAAAAAGAAGGTATCCTGAATCCCGATGTAGGTATGAAATACAGGAAAATTATTTTAGAGAAAGGNGGGACNGTAGACCCANTTGATCTGGTTAAAGAATTTTTAGGTAGAGAACCNAACTCTGAGGCATTTCTAAGGAGCATGGGGATTTAAATTATTTTATTTTCTAATATAAAAAAGGTTTTTTTATNGGGGGTCCTATGACTAGAAAGACTATTTTTTGGGTTTTATTTACAATAGCCTCTTTTTTATCGTTATTNTACTTTGTAAATAACTACAATAAAGCATTTCCTTCATTATCTCTAGANGTTAAAATGAATAGAGAAATGGCTTTAGACGCTGCANAAGANTTATCTNAAAAATATAATTGGAAGCCAGAAAATGGGAATTCTGCAATTACNTTTTACTCAGAGCGTGAGACNCAAACNTTCATAGAAAGAGAAGGTGGAAGTGANTTTAAAGANGGTCTTGAAATTTTTAAAAGTCTTTTTCAAGATAGTCTCTATTTTCCTTACGGNTGGAAGGTTAGATATTTTGAAGAAAAAAATCCNAATGAAGTCACGGTTAAATTTACTCCCGCAGGTGATCCATATGGGTTTTATCAAAAATTAGGNGAAGANGAANCGGGCGATTCTCTTTCCCGAGATTCTGCTTTTGTTATTGCNANNCAANATNTAAAAAGAGATTGGNATNTTGATNTAGATAAATTTNAACTGATTGANGAATCTNAGAAAATTCAACCCATTGGAAGNATTGACCATAGCTTTGTTTATGAACGAATTGGTTTNAAGCTNGGTGANGAAGGTGCNNTAAGATTAAAATTATCNGTGANTGGTGNCAAATTAACTGANGTNANNCACTACGTNCATGTTCCTGAAGGTTTTAAGAGNAGGTTTGGTGAAATTAGATCTTTTAATGANACGATTGCNTTTTCAGCTAATATGTTTATTTTNCTNTTGTACGGTTTAGNNGGTTGNGTNTANGGAATTTTTATNCTTTTAAGACAGAAACGAGTTCTCTGGAAAGGTGCAGTTAAATGGGGGCTGGCAATCGCCTTTATTCAGTCGCTGATGCAACTAAATTTTTTGCCGATGCTTTGGATGGAATACGATACCGCATCCACTGAAAACTCTTTTATGATTCAAATTATGTTGGGTGCGTTGGCAAATATGCTAATAATGGGTTTGATTTATACCTTATCCTTTATTGCTGCAGAAGGTCTTTCTAGGAAGGCTTTTCCTAATCATGTTCAGTTTTGGAAATTATTTTCNTCAAGAACCAGTAACTCACTTACTGTNCTNGGNCAAAGTTTAGGTGGATACTTAGGTACAGGGNTATTTATGTTTTATGCGCTTGCATTNTATACCTTTACTAAAAGTCTNGGNTGGTGGTCTCCAACTGATACTGAATATGACCCTAACATACTGGCGGCTTACTTTCCTTGGCTAACCTCTATAGCAATTTCATTGGGAGCAGGGTTTTGGGAGGAGTGTTTATTTCGAGCAGTTCCTCTGGCTGGAGCGGCTTTGATTGGTGAATACTTTGGCAAGAGAAAAATATTTATTGGAATTGGTATGCTCGTACAGGCTGTCATTTTTGGAGCAGCGCACGCAAATTATCCAGTNCAACCAGCCTATGCTCGAGTTATAGAGCTTATGATACCATCGCTTGNTTTTGGGTTTATNTATTTAAAATACGGATTATTGCCAGGAATTATTATGCACTATGCATATGACGTTGCTATGATTTCATTGCAAATTTTTTCAGCAGATGTGCCTGGAATATGGGTGCAAAGATCTATCATTATTTTCTTTTTATTAGTTCCATTATGGGTAATTTTATTTTTTAGAATAAAATTTGGAAGGTGGGTTCATAAATTGGGTTCTGTCTATAATAGAGACTGGGAGGAACCTTATGAAACCCACAATAAAAATGAAGAGCTAAAGTTTAAAGAGTTCAATGTTTCCGTTGAACCCAAATTCTTTAAAAAAAGTACTTTGATAGTCTGCGCGATTGTTGGATTTATATCCTGGGGATTTTTCTCAAGATTTTCATCTGATTTACCTGCTTTAAAAATTTCTAAGCAAGAAGGCATTAAAATGGCAGAAAAAGCCTTTGATGAAAAAGATATAACGTTTGATAATAGATGGTCGAGAGAAACTCAAGTACAAGCTTGGACAGGAAATTCGGGAAAATTCATATGGCAAACTCAAGGAAAGGCACAGTATGATTCACTCGTAGGTTCCTATTTACCTGAGCCTGGTTGGAGAATTCGTTATAGGCTTAGAGATGGAACTACAGAAGAAAGGGCTGAAGAATACTCAGGCTGGGTTACTAATAGTGGTAACGTTGGAATTACCCATACATTACCTGAATCTAGTCCTGCTAAATCTCTTGAAGAAAATGAAGCCAGGAACTTGGCTAAGGCTGAAATAATTAAGCTCTATAATATAGACTTTGAAAACTTAACTGAATTGGAAGCTAAATCTGAAAAAAAACCAAATCGAATGGATTGGTTTTTTCGTTATAGAGATAATCGAAACCAGGTAAATGTTGGCGATGGTGAGTTGAGAATCAATATTAAAATTGCAGGTAAGGAAATTACCAATATATGGAGAGAAGTTTTTGTTCCAGAAGACTGGTTAAGATCGGAGGAAGAAAAACAATCGAAAAATATGCCTTTTAGTTTAATTGAAGCTTTAGTAATTGCATTGACCGTATTACTGGCTGTAGTATTCGGAATTGTTCGTTGGAGTAAGAAAGAATTTAGCATTTCAATTTTTATAAAAAGTCTAATCTTTTTGATGGTGCTAAGGATAGTCTCCTTATTGAATAATTTTTCAAATACAATATGGAATTTTTCAACTTCAAAACCCTATGCGAGTCAATTATATCAATCAATTTTTTCTGATTTAGTCATGAGCGTTCTTTTTTTGAGTTTTATTGGTGCTTTAATTATTGGGCTTACTCATAAGTTAATTCAAGAAAATAGGAATAATCAAAGTTCATTTATTAATGGTGTTTACCTTGGAATATTTGCGAGTGGTATTCTGTCTTTTGTATATAGTTTATATCCTCAAATTGAGCCTTCAATGGGCCGAGTTTGGGATTTAAATTATGAGATTCCTTTTCTTGGAGGCTTACTTTCATTTGTAGGTAATTTTATCCAAATGACTTTATTGTACTTAACCATTTGCATTGGGTTAACTGCTGTAACTCAGAATTGGTCTAAGCTATTACCAGCAGGAGTTATTTATGTACTAGCCTTGGGTTTTGTAGCAAGTATGAACGGGAGTGCTACATTTGAATCTCTCTTAATCTGGACAGCCTCTAGCCTAGCTTTGTCTTTGATTATTTATGCCATTCATAGGGATTTCATTCAATACAATGTTCATTTAATTCCAATTACAGTAGGTACCATGGTTGGTTTAAATATTGTTCGATATGGTATCGTGAATAGTCATAGTGGGGTCTACCTTATTGCTGTGCTCTCAGTTTTGTCCGTATCTACCTTAGCTTATTTTTGGTCAAAGCAATTAATGAAAGTAGTTGAAAAGTGATTCTGGATGCTTCTTCAATATCTTACTGTAAGGTCTTTTAAGCTTAATATTAAATTTTTTGTTTTTTAAACCTAATAAAAACAATATGTAAAAAATAATTACCTTATCCATGTTTTTGTTTTTGGTTCTCTCAAAATAATTATACAAATTATAGAGCGGAGTTTTAACACAATTGACTTAAATGAAGGTAATACCNATCACTACTATATTATTTAGTTGGGACGAGGGTANTTTNCATNGNAAATCGTTCCTTNNAGGNATATTANATTGAAANATTTAATGTTNCCNATCACTTTTTTATTNTNAGCNTTNGTNNTGGATCCCATAAGTGCACGAGANGATACCNTCAANGATTCTCTTGCAATTGAATATAGNGATGANAAAAGTATAANTAAAATAAAAACAATATCTTATGATNTNAACAATACTATTAANTCTATATTTAAGCANGACATTGATCTTCCAGAAATGATCAATTATATTTATGAAGCAGAGATTGGAGATAATCTTGAAAAGATTGCTTCAAAATTAGCTGTGAGTGAAGCAAAAATAAGAGAGTGGAATAATTTAGAGGAGGGACCTTTAAATATATATGCTGGCCAAAAATTAACCATATGGATACCTAATGACAGTTCCAGTGTAAGCTTAACTCACTTTGGAAAGCGACAAATTTTACATAATGCCATGATTGAAAAACCTAATCTGTTTTATCAAAAAGATGAATTTGAAAGCAGTTTTGAGTATAAAATTCGAAAAGAAAAGCAGAGAGAATTCATTTCATTATCCGAAAATAATTTAGTCGCTGAGGNTCTAATAGCTAAGCTTAAACAAAAGAAAAAAGATGAAGAGGAACTTCGAAAAAAAATTCTTGAGAAAGAAAAGAAAATCGTCAGTTCTTTATCANTGGTAGANGGTCAATTAGTTGCGGTTGGAAACTACAATGCTGATACAGAAATGTTTGACTCTATATTAGTATCTTTTAAGACCACATATATTTATGAAGATGTAAAAGTTTTTGGCTATGGTTCTCGATTATATGGAACCATTGGAGAAACTCGATTTGGATCAAAGTACTTCCAGAACTTTATGGAAGTAAATTTATATGGTTCGATTAATGGAGCCACCATGAGGT
This sequence comes from Fidelibacterota bacterium, assembly GCA_002691785.1. Lineage (GTDB taxonomy): Bacteria > Fidelibacterota > Marinisomatia > Marinisomatales > UBA1611. The sequence continues at coordinate 6,140 of NZIX01000048.1, forward strand.
TACCTCGTGATATGATTCACAAGGTGACCAAACCTGAAATACTTTATGTTAAGGAAGAATCTTTAGGAGCTGATAAAGATATTATTAAGGTTGCACTAAAAGAACCTATTCGATACGAGGTTTACAGGGAAAATTTCATCAAGGAGCGGGCCTACTATAACATTAATCTTAAACGAGATGATGCGAAGGCACTGAAACGAAAATTTAGATTTGCTAAAATTGAAGGCTTTAGAAAGTTAAATGAAAATGCTCAATATTTTGATTACTTTAACCTTGTCCTCATACACCCAACCACTGGAGAGAGACTTTCATTTGGGCCTACTAAAAACATTGATGGTACTAATATGTTGCCAGGTGAAAAACCGGCTCATGGTCCTGATATAAAGTTAAGTTCCGTATTTATTGAAGATAATGGAAATGGTGTATTGGATCCCAATGAAAAAGCAAAGATAAAAGTTATCATTGATAACACAGGAAAAGGGCCAGCGGTAGGACTAACTCTAGATATTAAAAATGAAATATTTAACGATGGAATACTCTTTAATCCGTATAAGGTAGTGGGAACTATTGAAGCCGGGAAAAGTAAGCAAGTCATTATTGATATTCAGGCAAATCAAGATGTCAGAGAATTAAGAAATGTGCTAGAAGTTTCAGCAAAAGAAAGCTATGGATATTATCCAAAACCAACGCGGATTAAATTTGAAACTTCTCCATTTTTAGAGTCAGACCTTACTTTAATTGATTACGGTGTGCGTACAAAAGAAAATGGCAATAAAATTATTGAAAGTAAAGTGGCCACAGTGCAGGTTCGTGTCCAAAATAGAGGATTAGGCTTAGTGGAGGATGTAACTTTTGATATCATGCTTCCTAAGGATGTTTATTTTGAGGATGAAAGCAAGAGATCTTACAGCTTCCCTATTTTAAATGCAGGAGAATTTAGAGATTTAGAATTCTCCTTTATACCAGAAAAAAATATGGCCAAAAATCTAAAGATTGCTGTCAGCTACACTGATAAAACCAAAGAGGGAGTGTTGACCTTTGATTTAGAGACTGAGAAGCCTCAAGGCAATATAAAATACTTTAACATTAGAGGTCAAAAATCCGTTCAAAAGGATTTATTTAATAATAGGCCTGTTCGCTTAGTTGACATTGAAAGTGACGTTCCTAACTTTGGAAGAAATGGTAGGTCAGACGTGGCTGTTATCTTTGGAATTGAAAATTATAAAAGTCTTGCAGGGGTTTCTTTTGCAAAAAGAGATGCGTATTGGATCAAAAGGTACTTTCAGAGGATCTTAGGCATTCCTGCTGAAAATATATTTTATAAAATTGATTCAGAAGTGAATAGAGAAACCTTCAATGAGGCTTTCTCTGAAAGTGGATGGATAAGCCAGCGCGTTAAGAAGGATCAGAGCAATGTTTTTATTTATTTTGCGGGTAAAGGTGCTTCGGATTCTTATACCAATACTGCTTACTTGTTGCCTTACGATGGTTCACCTGAAAAAGTTACTCAAACTGGATACAAGCTGAATACACTTTATGATCAATTAACCGTCTTAGGAGCCAGTTCTGTTACTCTGTTTCTTGATGCCTGTTTTACAGGGGTGGCACGAAGCAGGACTTTGAATCTCATTGATACTTCACCTATCATATATGATGCAGATAAATATTCTACTTCTAATTTATCGGTTTTCTTTGCAACCACAGATATGGAAACTTCGTCCTCTATTCCGTCTAAAAGACATGGTTTATTCAGCTATTTTTTAATGAAAGGACTTCAAGGGCGAGCTGATATGAATCGTGACAGAAGATTAACTATTTCAGAGATTGGTAAATATCTGGAGAGAAATGTTCCTATTGTGGCTAATATGTATGATGAACAGCAAACTCCTAAAATGAAAACATCCAATGATAAGCGGGTTGTGATTCGCTTTTAATCCTTACAATTGTCTTAAGATTGTTCCTATTATTTAACTATGATAAGAGCTCTTTTTTACGTGTTAATGTTTCAGTTTCAACTATTATGGTCAAACAATGAAGTAGATGATTGGGATTTAGACACAGTTGAGACCAAGCTTCACACCTATGAAGTTTCTCTCTGGGCAGCAGGGTTTGAAGAGATTCCTTGGGGCATGGCCTTCCTACCTAACCAAGAAATGCTTGTGACAGATATTTCAGGAATTTTATATAAAGTGACTTCAAATGGAAAGCAAAAAATTGCTATTGAAGGGGTACCTAAAATTTTTAGAAAAGGTCAAGGGGGTCTTTTAGATGTTGAGATTCACCCTAATTTTTCAAAAAATTCATGGATTTATCTTGCCTACAGTGATCCCTTTCCAAAGCGAACAGGATTTACTTCCGTTGCAAGAGCTAAGCTTAATAAAAATAAATTAGTTGATTTTGAGGTTATCTATCGTGTGGATAAAATCCATGCAACTGGAAAACCTTATCATTTTGGTTCTCGCTTAGCTTTTGATCAAAATAATGACCTNTATTTCAGTATAGGAGATCGTGGCGAAAGAGATGAGGCTCAGCTATTGACAACTCCCAATGGCAAAATCCACCGAATTCGTGATAACGGTGAAATACCTAATGATAACCCTTTTTATAAAAAAACTGGACATATACAATCCATTTGGAGCTATGGCAATCGAAATGCTCAAGGACTAACCATTCATCCTGAAACGGGAGAGCTCTGGTCAACTGAGCATGGACCTAGAGGCGGAGATGAACTAAATCGAATTCAAAAGGGTTTGAACTATGGATGGCCGATGATTACCTATGGAATCAACTACATTGGAACAAAAATTACTGACCTGACTGAAAAGGAAGGGATGGAGCAACCAGTATTTCAGTGGACACCAAGCATTGCTCTGTGTGGTATCAAATTTTATTCAGGTGAATTATTTAAAAAATGGAATAACCATCTTCTAATTACCTCATTAAAATTTGAACGATTGCACAGGGTTGTAATAGAAGGTAATAAAATGGTGGATGAGGAAATTATTTTTGAACCGGGAAGTCGAGTACGCGATGTGGAGATCGGACCCAATGAATGTATTTATGTCGCTTTAGAAAACCCAGGTCGCATTGTTATTCTGAAGCCTATACATTAACATAACACTTTAATTAATTTTTATAAAATCTACTAATAGCAGTAAATTAAAAATATGGATAAAAAGAGTATAGATACAGATCGCATTATCCAAATGGCTTGGGAGGATCGAACACCTTTTGATGCAATCAAGGCTCAGTTTGGAGTCAGCGAGAGTCAAGTAATTAAGATCATGAGGTCTGAATTAAAGTCGTCTTCTTTCAAACTTTGGCGTAAAAGAGTCACCGGAAGAAAGACAAAGCACAGCGCAACTAGATCATTTGAGAAAGGGCGTTTTAAGTCATACGATCAAAATAAATATAAGCAGGACTAATTTAGTTTCCAGAGTGTCTCTTAAGCTCTTCGAGTGTTACGTAATTGAGCATCTCAGATGAGGTTGAGCTAAGTCTAACTGGTGGCGCCATATTATTTTCAAGAGCTTCTTTCCATCTGAGTGCGCACAAGCACCAACAGTCTCCTTCTTTTAACCCAGAAAAATTATACTCAGGTCTAGGAGTTGATAGGTCATTCCCTTTTGATTTACTGAAAGATAAAAATTCTTCTGTCATCACTGAACAGACTATGTGAGTACCTCGATCACTCTGATCGGTTCTGCATAAACCATCTCTAAAATAACCCGTTAATGGTTTTTTACAGCAAATTTCTAGTGGTTCACCTAAAACATTTTTCATGANTANAATCCTTTGTTCAATTTTGATNTNGNAACTAAGATGTTTGGACATCTTNCTAAAACTNTGTTTAAAATTACNAATGANAAGTNNGCTTTTTAATATCTTTCTAATTTNTAATNTAAACNANNATGCCTGAAGGNCCAGAAACCAGACGAATGGTTGATTCTATNGGGCGTGCCCTAGTTGGAAAGAAAATCGNTTCTGTTCAATTTTATCACNATAATCTTCTANATTTAAGNTTAGATGATTTTTCTCAANTTTTAAATGTTCATTCNAGAGGAAANGCGGTGGTNTGTCAGTTGGATAATGGACAGTCAATCATCACTCATAATCAGTTGTATGGTAAGTGGACGGTCAACCTGAGAAAAACCATACCTANGACTGGACGGGCTCTAAGAATTCAAATGAATACAAAAGCCTACTCAGTTCGATTGTGGTCAGCGACAGACATAACGCTTTATGACACNAAAGACGAAAATTTACATCCATATATTAAAANATTAGGACCTGATGTTTTAATGCAAACCACAACAAAAGAGTTGATTTTAAACCGTTTAATCCATAAAAGATTTAGAAATAGAATGTTAGCAGGTTTACTCTTGAATCAAGGTTTTATTGCAGGATTAGGTAATTATCTTCGTAGTGAAATTTTATTTTTCTCTGGTATAATGTATTATAAAAAACCTAAAGAGTTAACTGAGCCAAAATTAGATTTGCTCGCAGATTCTATTAAACGGATAAGTATGCGAGCTTACTATCAAAAAGGAAACACACTCGATAAGNAATATCTTTTATCTGAATANGGGAATCAAACTAATTTTCATCGACTNAGNCATATGGTATTTAATCGAGTAGGNCAACCTTGTATNATATGCGGAGGNTTNATAAAAAGNGATCGNNTCGGAAAAAGAAGAATNGATTTTTGTATGAATTGTCAAGAACCTATTGATTTAGAAGGTNTATAATTNGGTCTTTTATNTGATGTGCACTGGTAATCGCTCCGTCAATATTTCCANGTCCATAGCCATCACCACANGCTCCAATTCCATATTTAGGATTCCAACTGTATTCNAAAGGTGACTTATTTTCAGTAAAAGCATATTTCCAATAGTGTATTTTTAAATCGTTGATTTGTTTAAAACCGTAATTGGATANGGTTTTATTAACAANGTTTATTTGGTNAGGTTTATCTAAGATTTGAAGTTTTTTGGTCAGTNTATCCGAGCTNTTTACNGTGTANATTGATTTAGANTTATGAATTCCTTTCTTTGNATTATTTATAATCCATGAGAAATCTCTGTGATCTGTNGATTCCATAAACTCAATATCGCTTATTGATGAAAAAGTACAGGTGTACAGAGCTCGATATTTTGGTTTTGGGGTGGTAAGATCATAATCTAGCGTACTCTTGGATAGTAAANGTTTAACTTGTTNAGTGGGCATGGTCATAATAACGNTTTTACTNGTGAAGTGTTTACTTTCTGAGTATNCATTCCAGAGNCCNTCNTGATACCTTAAACGGTCGATCTTAGTATTGGTTAAGGATGGAACGCCTAATGAAAGATATTGAGGTATTTTGGATATTCCATAATTTCCAATGTAAGAGGAATGTTGATCTTGAATGTTTGAATATTGGACGATCTGTTTTTTGTGTAAATCTTCAAGCAAGAGTCGAGCGGATTTGGATTTAGGTTTGAACAGTTGACACCCGTAGTCTGCAAGCCCTCCATCAACGGGTTTTGATGAACATCTACCTCCCAAGAGTTTACTTTTTTCTNCTATNAGAANATCCAGACCNCTTTTTACTATCATNGAGCCGAGCAAACTNCCNGATAGCCCTCCGCCAATAATCANAACATCNTNTATATTTTTCATATCANTTTTATGNCGAGAAAAGATTCAAAAAAAGANCTTCTGGACAANANTAGAAGCTCTTTCAGGCAACANTTNGGTTTNAGAAAAANTGAACNNTNTNNNACTAANNTATTTTGAACCGATNAGTGCAAANGACTCAGATTTAAATTTCCCTTTTGATATTTTACCTTTCACATTNGCAATTCGAACNGCATTACAGAAACCATCGTNAGCNTGGGAGTCTCCGTGATCTTCCATTCCTGTTCCTTTNACATTGAAAGTTTNCTCACCAACTCTAATGGCAAGACTGCAATCACGACTGTCCATACCAAAATTGCACATTCCACANGANGCTTCAACTTTACCNNTTAANATNCTNTTTGCAGGTACNACNGTAAGAATATCNTTNGGAAGAATATTTTTGACTGCGNCTTTTTTNACAGGACCACAGCCACCNCACCCAGCNTCCAATGAGTTNAAAGACATTATNATCGCAATCGAAATAANGCTTGTAAAATATTTTATCATAAATACTCCTTTTAATATCGTTNTAAANGCTCAAATATAGTCACAAAGAAGTTTTAATTCTAAAACAATATTAGTAAAACAAAACTAGGAACTCCTTTCCTTTNAGATNNNTGGAATGGANTATCAAAAATTATTTAATTTTTCATATGAAAATATTATCGTTAATTGCTAGTAGTACGGAAATTGTCTATGCCCTGGGCTGTGGAAACAATTTAGTGGGTCGATCCCATGAGTGTGACTTTCCTGAAGAGGTAAAANGTTTGCCACACTGTACTCAACCGCGNTTTGACGTNNANGGNAGTAGNAAGGAGATTGATGATCGAGTGAAGGCAACCCTTCAATCAGCATTATCGGTTTATGAGGTCAATGAGGTTATGCTTGCAGATTTAGGNCCTGACATTATTATTACTCAGTCTCAGTGTGAGGTTTGTGCAGTTAGTTTAGATGATGTGGAATCTGCTGTTGAATCTTTAGCTGGGATAAAGCCCAAAATAATATCCCTTCAGCCAAATTCTCTTGCTGATATTTGGAATGACATAAAGGTAGTATCAAGGGGGCTTGATGTTGAGGATAGAGCATTACAACTAATCAAGACAATGAAGGATAAGATTCAGAAATTGAATCAATCTGTCAAAGATCTGCCTTTTCAGACTGTTGCATGTATTGAGTGGGTAGACCCTCTAATGGCAGCAGGAAACTGGGTTCCCACACTGGTTGAACTTGCAGGAGGCCAGAATTTATTTGGTGAAGCAGGAAAGCATTCCCCGTGGATGGATTTTAAGGCCTTAAAGGCTAAGGACCCTGATGTCATTATCGTTATGCCTTGTGGCTATAACATTTCAAAAACAATTCAAGAGATGAAGGTACTTACAGATCATCCTCAGTGGGAATCACTTAACGCTGTTAAAAAAGCACGAGTTTACATGACGGATGGTAATCAATATTTTAATAGACCAGGACCCCGAATCATTGATAGTCTAGAGATACTTATGGAGATACTACATGAAGGTAAATTTGATTTTAGCCATCATAAAAGTGGATGGATTAAGCTCTAAATTATCTTTTTT
>NZIX01000049.1 GCA_002691785.1 Fidelibacterota bacterium
AATAAAATTTATATGATTGGAACCATAAGGATTAATTTTGGTTAATGGAAATTAATGGAAAAATTATTTACCATTAATAGTTATTATTATAGATCTTTCTCCTCCGTGATTTCTATGTTCGCAAAGATAGATTCCTTGCCAAACACCAAGAGCTAGTTTTCCATTTTCAATAGGTATGCATAAAGAAGATCCAAATATTGATGATTTGATATGTGCTGGTATATCATCAGGACCTTCAAACGTATGTTTGTAATATGGTTGATTCTCAGGTATTAACTTATTAAAATGATTTTCTAAATCTTGTCTCACTGTTAGGTCTGAACTCTCATTTATGGATATTGATGCTGAGGTGTGTTGGATAAATAAATTTAACAGCCCATAAGATATTTCTTTTATATGAGGGGTATTATTGAGAATATAATCGGTGATAATATGAAATCCACGACTATAATTTTTTAATGTTACTTTAGTTTGAAACCACATTTAATATTCCAGGTAAGATCATGCGACTTTAATATTTGAAGTGTTTTATTTTTTCACCTTCATTACCAATTTTTGTCATTGCTTCGATACCAATTTCAATATGTAAATCAACATATTTAAGAGTAACATCTTTATCTTTTTCTTCAGTTTTAATTCCTTCAGGAATCATGGGAGTATCACTAACTAATAGCAGCGCTCCACGATTTATTTCATTTGAAAAACCTGTAATAAAAAGAGTTGCTGTCTCCATATCAATGCTCATGGCTCTTACTTTTCTTAGATACTTTTTAAACTTTTTATCATGTTCCCATAATCTTCTGTTTGTTGAATAAATAACTCCTGTTCTATATTCTATTTCTCTTTCAAATAATAATTCTGAAACGTATTTATGTAATTTAAACGTGGGCATCGCGGGAACTTCTTTTGGAAAATAATCATCACTTGTTCCTTCTCCTCTAATTGCAGCTGTCGGAAGTATGAAGTGACCAATTTCAGTTGTCTTTTTTAATCCACCGCACTTTCCTAAAAAAAGTACACCTTTTGGTTGTATTGAGGAAAGTAAATCCATTATTGTTGCAGCATTCGCACTTCCAATTCCAAAATTTATAATACTAAGACCATCTTTATTAATTGAAGAGGTCATTGGACCTCCTAATCCATTTACTTTTGAATCAAATTTTCTGGAGAATTTTTCAACATAGTTTTGAAAATTAGTTAACAATATCCAATCACCAAACTCCTCAGGAGCTGTTCCTGTATATCTTTTTAACCAATCAAGGGCTAAACTTTGTTTAGTATTCATATTAAAATTTAATAAAAGAAACAGAAAAAAAATCTTTAAAATTATTTATTATTTTGAAATAGTTTATCATAATTTTAGGATTATTAATAACTATTTAGATTAAAAATTATATTTTAAAGAGATACTACGGGGAAACTAAATGACTCTATCAAAAGAAAAATTTATGAATAATGTGCATTTAAAAAATCCTGGTGAAAATGAATTTCACCAAGCGGTGGAAGAAGTTGTNGAATCGTTATGGGGNTTTTTAGAAGATAATAATNATTANTTACANNCTAAANTTTTAGAAAGAATGNTNGAACCNGAGNGAGTGATACAATTTAGGGTTCCNTGGAGAAATGATATTGGAGAAGTACAAATAAATAGAGGTTATAGAGTTGAGTTTAATTCNGCAATAGGTCCATTTAAGGGAGGTCTTAGGTTTCATCCATCTGTTAATTTATCTATTTTAAAATTTTTAGGGTTTGAACAAGTATTTAAAAATAGCTTAACTACTCTACCAATGGGAGGAGGAAAAGGTGGCTCTGATTTTGACCCAAAGGGAAAAACAGATAACGAAGTAATGAATTTCTGTCAAAGTTTTATGACGGAGCTTTACCGTCATATTGGTCCTATTACAGATATACCTGCAGGAGACATAGGTGTTGGGGGTCGTGAAATTGGTTTTATGTTCGGACAGTATAAACGAATTAAAAATGAGTTTACAGGAGTTTTAACAGGAAAAAGTCTGAATTGGGGTGGGTCATTAATTAGACCAGAGGCTACAGGATATGGCTGTGTCTATTTTGCTGAAGAAATGTTAAAGAACAAAGGTGATAGTTTTGATGGAAAAATTGTTTGTGTGTCAGGTTCAGGAAATGTAGCCCAATATGCAACTGAAAAAGCTACCCAACTCGGTGCTAAGGTAGTATCACTTTCTGACTCATCAGGTTTTATCTACGATAAAGACGGAATTGATTCAGATAAATTATTGTGGGTTATGGACCTAAAAAATAATAAAAGAGGTCGTATAAAAGAATATGCTGNTAAATTTGGTGCNGACTATTANGAGGGAAANAGACCNTGGGGAATAGCATGCGATATTGCACTCCCTTGNGCAANTCAAAATGAAATAGACAAAGATGATGCATTTGAGTTACTTAAAAATAATTGTAAAGTCGTTTCTGAAGGTGCAAATATGCCAACTGACCCTTCAGCTGTTAATGCTTTTTTGGATGCTCAAATATTATTTGGTCCTGGAAAGGCAGCAAACGCTGGTGGTGTAGCTACAAGTGGTCTTGAAATGAGTCAAAATAGTATGAGATTGAATTGGAGTAGAGAAGAAGTAGATAATCGTCTACAAGAAATAATGATAAATATTCATAAAGCATGTATAAATTATGGAACTATTGATAATAAATTTGTTGATTATGTTAAAGGTGCAAATATTGCAGGGTTCATAAAAGTTGCTGATTCTATGATAGANCAAGGAGTGGTATAAAAAGTGTTATTTTTAGATTCCAGAAGACTCAGATTCATTCATCCCTCGATCATTTCTATCTATGGGCATTTGAATAACACCTAACCCAGAGTTACCATCAATTTTGGTTACTAGTGGATATTTAAATTTAAAATGGTCAATATAATCATATTTTTTAAAATGTTCATTTTTTTCAATCCATTTTAGGTTTAAAAAATCAGAGTTACTCTTTTGATTAATTGTTAAATAAGCTTTATTCATACTAGTGAGATTTTGAAAAAAGTGACTTCCAAATGATGGTTCTACTAGCAAGTCATCTCTTCCTACCTCTATAAATACACTCGCTTGGGATATTTGTTTCCATGTCACAGGTATTCCAAGCCAATGATCTGATGATCCCCATCTTCCTGGACCACAAATAATATAATGTCNNTCATTTAAAAATTGCTTATTNATACTTGCAATTTCTAATGCTATNTCTTCTGATTTTANAGGAGAAAAAGTTTGACTTCTCACAATAATTAAATCNTTTATACCNTTATAAGTTCCGTGCCCAAGAGAGTGATTACTTTTTGAAAATATCATATTTCGATTAACTTTCTGTTTTTTTAGATTAGTTCCAATATTTGACATTGGTTTTATCTGCAAAATATTAAATTCTGGTTTATTTGTTTTACTTAGATTAACAGAAAATTCAATTTCCACATCACAACCTAATGATGATTTTCCTAAATATAGTAATCTTGCTACTAATTTACTGAGTGGAAAGGTATTCCATTTTAAGATTGGGGCAAAAGAAACAACCCGAGTTCCTTTTGATAATAACGAATCTCTTAGTTGATTATCCTCATGAGATATCACACTTCCAATCCATTTTAATGAAAGATCTTTTTCTGCATCATCCAAAGAATAAATATCTAGGTCATCATTAATATTATGTTTGCCATCTAACTTTAATGCATAAAATTGATTTTGTGTACTTTCTTTAATGGATGCTGTAGAATGAAATTGAGGAATTATATTAGGGTACTTCGGTGAAACCGCCAAACATTTTTCACCATTTACAATTGTTCTACCAAAACCTAATGCAAGATACATAATTCCTTCGTTTCTATTCATATAAGAAAAAGGATAATAATTTATTCCTTTTATTACTCCACTAAAAGTAGGATAAAAACGATTACTTTTATACTTTTTCCCTGAAATATGTTGGATAATGACAGCCATTTTTTCTTCTTCTATATTATGACCAGTATTTTTGATCAAAACTTTACCTGATGATTTAAACATAGAAGCAAAAACAAGCCTAATAGCATTTGTTAATTCTTTTAATCTTTCAACATCTGAATTTGAATTATTTGGTAGCATAAATGTATCAAATGATCCAGCTAAAGATTTATATTGAGAATCTTCTAATAAACTTGAAGATCTTACAGAAATCGGACACTTATTCAATGATAAATACTTCTTAAGTTGACTTTTAAGTTTATTAGATAATTTTGCCTTTAAAAAATATTCTTTTAGTTTCTGCTCATTATCAGTTGCTAATGCTATTTCCCATAAATTATTGTAACTCATAAATTTATCAAATTCATTTGTTCCAATAACTGCACATTGAGGAATACTGACTTTAAGTTCTTTAAACTCTTCTTCGATTTTAGATTCATTCAGAAGAGAATTGATAAAGGCTAACCCTCTTGCTTTTCCTCCAAGTGATCCACCACAAAGGCGATAAAAATTTAAGTTATTATCATCATAGTCTTTTGGTATGGAATTAATAATTGTTTTTTTTATTTTATTATTATCTTTTTCTAATTCGTTTAAAATATAAGTTCTTAATGATTCTTTATTTTTAAATTTATTTGCCTGTATACTTCTCAATTTTGAAGCAAGGTTAAATTCAGTTCTGGCAGCTAACCAATTTGAAAAATGATGACTCTTTGCATGATAAATAATAGACTCAATAGGTACTGTTTTTATAGCACTTATAAGCTCCTTGATACTCTTTGCTGGTTTTATTTTTCTATTATTTGGAAGAGAAAAAATAAAATCTCCAAAACCAAAGTTCTTTGCAATATGTAATCTTAGATCCTTAAAAAAAGTATTTGAATTTTTATCTAAAAAATCGATTCTCAATTCATTTGCTTTTTTTTTGTTTATAAGATTGTTTGATTGTAAAACTAATGGCATTGAAGGGTCTTTCTTAAGAACCCATTGAGTAAATTTGAATCCTGCAGTTTCATCTAAAAGATTTTTCCTAGGGAATTTAACATCTGATATTACACCAATAATATTTTGTTGATATTTTTTCATTAATCTTTTAGCACCTTCATAATTCGTTGTTAAAAGGACTTTTGGACGGCCTCTTAGATATAGTATTTTCTGAGATAATGATAAGTTTTTTTTCATTAAATGTTTAACTTGAAATACAATTTCTTTATATATGAAGGGTAGTATTTTTGAGTACATCCTAGGTGAATCTTCAATTATTAATATTGCTCTGATGTCAGAATCAATTATATCTTTTGAGGCGTTTATCTTATCTTCAACATATTTTATAATTGCGGTGAAAACACTTGCATCTCCAGACCATATAAAGGTTCTATTAATAGATTCCCTAGTAATCTTTATAGGTATTTGTTTTATTTCAGATTCATCGAAGGCCAAAAGTATTACTGGTTTTTTTGGATACTTTTTTTTTATTNCAGTTCCAAATGAAATTGGATCTAAATCAGCTATTCGAACCATTACTATGATAAGGTCAAACTTCTTTTTTGACATTATCTTAAAAGATTCTTGAGCAGTAGATACATGAGTAACTCTTGGAGCATAATTAAAATTCATTCCAATGTATTCTGTAAGTATTTGTTCAGTTAAATGCCCGTCTTCTTCTAGAATAAAGGCATCATATTGACTTGCAACAAGTAAAATTTCATGAATTCTGTTTGGCATTAACTCATGAAAGGTAATTTGTGATTTTTTTCTTATAAANAAGTCAGTCATAAAAGAATAATTTTTTCTATATAATCATTGAACTATGATTATAATCTAATCTAATTTATAACTGTAAANAACAATAATATATAAAAAACAAATGCATTTATTGATGTGTTACGTTTAAATATTTAANAATATGTTACGAACCTTAAAAGCATTTGATTTAAAAAATAAGAAAGTTTTAATGCGAGTAGACTTTAATACTCCATTGAAAGACGGCAAGGTGTCTGATAATTTTAGAATAAAATCTACACTTCCAAGCATTAAGACTTGTATTGAAAGTGGAGCAGCTTTGACTATAATGTCTCATGTGGGGAGACCTAATGGAGAATATGATAAAAAGTTAAGCTTAATGCCAATCGGTGAAGAATTAGCAAGCTTGCTTCAGATGCCTATTAAATTTTCAAACGATTGTGTATCACAAGATGCTTTTGATACCTCTTTTGGACTAAAACCAGGAGAAATTCACCTATTAGAGAATTTACGTTTTCATGATTCTGAACAATTAAATGACCAAAAATTTGCTTCTAAATTAGCAAAGCATGGTCAAATATTTATCAATGATGCATTTGGAACTGCTCACAGAAACCACGCTTCTAATGTTGGAGTTNTATCATATTTTAAACATTATGGAATTGGGTGGCTAATGGATAAAGAACTTAATTTTTTAGATAGCTTTATGAGGAAACCCAAAAAGCCACTTACCTTGATTCTTGGTGGCGCTAAAGTAGATTCAAAAATAGATTTAATTGATAAATTTATCCATAATGCAAGTCATATATTAATTGGTGGTGGCATGGCATTTACATTTCTTAAAGCAAGAGGTAAAGAGGTTGGTGGTTCTCTTGTAAATAGTTCAATGTTGAATATTGCAAAAAAACTTTTAAGAAAAGCATCAGATAATAATGTCCAAATACACCTTCCAGAAGACGTACTTTGTGCTGAAAATATTTCGAGTCCAAAAGTCATTGCTACCCTTAATGTCAATGAGATTTCATCAAAATTAATGGGATTAGATATTGGTCCAAAGACTGTAAAAACGTTTAAAAGAATCTTAAAAGAATCAAAAACAGTTGTTTGGAATGGCCCCCTTGGATTGTTTGAGAATGAAAATTTTGAAACTGGTACTAAAGATATTGCTGATTTTTTGTCAAATATGATTTCTGAAGATGTTAAAATAATTATTGGTGGAGGAGATACAGCATCAGCACTTTCTAAGTTCAATTTGATTAATAAAATGACTCATGTTTCTACTGGCGGAGGTTCTTCATTAGAACTTCTAAGTGGAAAATTATTANCCGCTATAAAAGCATTGGAGATATAGAATGAATTTTANCCCTATTATTGCAGCTAATTGGAAAATGCATAAAACACCAAATGAAAGCGTAAAGTTTTATGAANATCTAAAAGGCTCTTTTGAAAATTTAATTAATGTTGAAATTATTTTAAGTGTTCCATTTACAAGTTTAAGCAGTTTTGATGCGGAGCCTCCTATTTTTAAGGCTGCTCAAAATTGCCATTGGGAAGAATCAGGAGCTTATACGGGAGAAATATCGGTTCAAATGATAAAAGAACTTGGAACTAAATATGTAATTCTTGGTCATTCTGAAAGAAGACATATATTTGGTGAAAAAAATAGAGATATAAATCTAAAAGTTGTCTCGGTTTTAAAATCTGGTTTAAAACCTATACTGTGTGTTGGAGAAACATTGAGTGATAGAGAGAATAATNATACAGAAAAAGTGTTGGATGACCAATTAAAGCGAGCTCTAAAAAACATAAAAGATATTGATAATATAATAATTGCATATGAACCTGTATGGGCAATAGGTACCGGTCTTACTGCAGATGAAAATCAAATAGAGCTAGCTCATTTAAAAATAAAAGAAATTTTATTTGGACTTTATCCTAAATCGCAACATATTCACGTGTTATATGGTGGCTCTGTAAAACCAAAAAATGCTAAAAACTTAATCAGAGTACCNGGTGTTAGTGGATTTTTAATCGGCGGTGCAAGTTTAGATGTTAACTCGTTTACTTCAATTATTAAAAATGTAAATATTATTTAAAAGAGGATTTTATGATAGGATTTTTGATTTTTATTCACACCCTTACCAGTGTCTTATTAATTGGTTTAATACTTATGCAATCAAGTCAGGGAAGTGGCTTGTCTGGTACTTTTGGAGGTAATGCAGCAAGTTCAGTACTAGGAGGTCAGAATGCTGGNAATGTTCTTAGTAAAATTACAACATGGTTGGCTTCCTTCTTCATTATCCTTGCAATAATTATTAGTGTTTTAAGTGGACCTTCAAATAGTNCCGCTTCATCTATTGTAAAGGAAGCGGCAATTGAAAGAGGTGAAAACGTAATTGAAACTGATTTACAAACTCAAGACGCTGTACTAGATCTTGAAGAAGAAACTGAATAATATTAATGCCGAAGTGGCGGAATTGGTAGACGCGCTAGCTTGAGGGGCTAGTAAGGTTAACCTTGTGCCGGTTCGAGTCCGGCCTTCGGTACAATAGTTGAATAATCTGAATGTTTTTTATCACCTAATCATTGAAACATTTATTTTGTTAGTTTAGATTCTATTACTTAACATTCCCATTCAGATGAAAATTAAACTAAAATTAATTCTATTTATATTTTCCACATTATTTTTATATTCTCAAAACATATCAATTTTCTTTCTAAAAGATGGTTCAATAATTCAAGGAACTATTGTAAATGAGAATCAAAGTAGGATATTTCTTAAAACTGAACAAGGCACAGTTAAAATTTATCCTGTTGATGTTATTGGAAGGGAAGATAGTGCGAAAAAAGGAGAGTTATCTTTCTTTTCTGAGAGAATTGAATATCTGCAAACTAATGTTCAAAGGTTAACAGGAAAGGTAAATAATTGGAGTGATTCATTAAATATTGCGCTTGAAGATTTATATGACTTATATAGAAACTTAGAAGTTATTCAAAACGAAATAGAAATAGATTTACTTAGATTTCATTCACGCGAAAGAGACCTTAAAAGAAATGTAGAATACCTTAATGAAGATAATATGGATCATAAAGTAGATATTTCAAAAAACAGACAAGATATCACTACTATCATTGATTCATTAAAGGTTTTATCAGATAAATCTTTTGAAGTTAAACAAAAATTAAATGTAATAGGGGATCAGTCTTATTTGTTATCAGGAACTGTTTCAAATATAAATAAAGATTTACAAAGTTATAAGCAAGTACAACAAAATCAGCAAAATCAAATAGATATAATTTCTGGATCACTTGCAAATATTATTCAAGAAGTTCAAAAAGTTCAATTGAGTTTTTCATCAATTAACTTAGATCTCAATAAAAATAAAAACTCTCTTATTCAAAATAATGATTTAATTGCTAATCTTTCTAAAGACTTTATTGAAAATAACTCGGTTGTAAATGATAGTTTAAAATCTATTAAAAACGACATAAAAGAAAGTAACCTTTTAGTAAGTACAAGTTTAGAAGAACAAAAATTTGAAGCAGAGAGGAAGTATAAAAAAATAAATTCAAACATCGATGATATCTTCATTGAACTAGATAACTTCAAATCAAAACTAAAAGAAATGAATAAAAACTTATCGGATGCTGAATTAGATATAAGGTCCGTTAATAAAGATTTGACTAAAGCGTATGATAAAATGGAAAAAGTATCAAGTAAAATAGAAGCAGTATCTGATAAAGTAGAAGAAAATCTTCAAAATAAATGATAGATTTTAATTTTCTATATTTTTTTTTCTTTTTATATTTTAATCTTAGTTATAACTATTCATTTATCCGCTAATTATTTCTTTCAGAGAGGTCTTGACAATGTATATTTTAAAATTTTTTACTATTTGCTTAATCACATCCTTAGCTTTCACACAAGATCCTGAACTTTTATTAGAAAAAGGCCAAAATGAGCTTGCTTCTGGTTATATTTTAGAGTCAGAACAAACTTTTCAAAAAGCTTTACAAATAGATCCTTCTTTTGCACCCGCGCTTCAAGCACTCTCAAAATTATTTCTTCATAAAGGCGATTTAAAAAAAGCAAATGAATATTCAAATCAAGCTGTACAGGCTGATGAAGATTTCAGAGATTGGTCAATAGAAATAGGAAAAATATCTGAACAAATTCAGAATGGTAATAGAAATGTACAACAAGGCTTATATGAAGAGGCAATTTTAGAATATGATAAAATACTAAAAACTCATCCTTACTTTCCAGATTCTGAGTTTTACATGGGTTTGACTAGATTTAGGCAAAAAGATATTGATAAGGCTGCAAGGCACTTTAGTAATGCTCTAAAAATATATCCTGATCATATTAAAGCCAGAAAGGGTTTGGATAACGTTACAAAACAATTTTTAAATATTGGAAATAAATCATACAAAAATGGAGATTTATCTAAAGCAATTAAATTTTATAATAAGTCACTTGAATTTGATCCTGAATTTTATCTTGCATATTTCCAGCTAGGTGTTCTTGAAAAAAAACAGGGAAATTCTAAATTAGCAATTTCCAATTTAAATAAAGTTTTAGAAATAAAACCAGAACACGATAAAACTTGGTTTACTCTTGGAACGGCTTATGAATCGGATCAATTAATTGATGAAGCTATTAAACATTATTTAAAAGCGATTGAGTTAAATCCTAGATATTCTAAAGCATACGGAAACGTTGGTAAACTGTTAACAGAGAAAGAAGAATATTTAAAGGCTGAAGATTTATTAAAAACAATTATTCAAATTGATCCAAACTTTGCAGATGGTTACATGAGACTAGGACTTTTATATATTGCTCAGGAAAGATATAATGAGGCCGTTAATAATTTAAAGTCTTCTGTTGAACTTGATGATAAGGATTATAATAAGTTTTTTAATCTTGCCTCTGCTCAAAATAAAAATGAAGACTGGGTTCAGGCTAGTGCCTCTGCTCAAAAATGTGTTGATTTGAAGAGAAAATTTGGAGGAGGGTGGCTTGAACTTGGGATTGCAGAATTAGGTAAAAAAAATAGAACTAGAGCAAAAAAACACTTTGAAGAAGCTCGGAAAGATAGAGAATGGAGGGAATTAGCAGAAAGAAAAATCGATGAAATAAATAATCCAGCAAAATATCAAAAATAACAATGAAAAACCCTAAAATTAAAGGAGTTATTTTTGATCTAGACAATACATTGCTTGATTTTATGCAAATGAAACAATTTGCTGTTAAATCAGCAATAAAAGGGATGATTGAGGCAGGGTTAATGATAGATGAAATATTAGCATATGATGAAATAATCTCTATTTACGAAGAATTCGGTTGGGAAAATCAAAAAGTTTTTGATGTATTTATTAAAAAACAAATTGGTAAGGTTGACAATAAATATTTAGCAGCAGGTATAGTCGCTTATAGAAGAGCAAGAGAAGCAAATTTAATGGCATATCCAAATGTGAATAAAACTTTAATGTCATTGGCTAAATCAGGAATAAAATTAGGTGTTGTTTCTGATGCACCAAGTCGAGAAGCATGGATGCGAATATATTATTTAAATTTATATCATTTTTTTGATGCTGTTGTAACCTATGATGATACTAAAGAAAGAAAGCCATCTGCCAAACCATTTAAAATGGCATTAAATCTTCTAAATCTCAAACCAAAAGAGACGCTTATGATTGGTGATTGGCCAGAGCGTGATGTTGTTGGAGCAAAACAAATAGGAATGAAAACAGCATTTGCAAAATATGGAGATACCTTTGGAACAACCAATTCAGGAGCTGACTGGGATTTGAAAGACATATATCAACTTGTCATGATTATTAATGATTACAATGGGTGATTGATGTATGAGCTTTTTTATTGGTATTGATTTAGTTAAAATAAAACGAATTAATTCTATAATAGAAAAAAATGGAAATACTTTTTTAAATAGAATTTTTACTAGAACTGAGCAGGATTATTGTAATTCCAATTCAGAGCCAAGTATCCACTATGCAGGTCGATTCGCAGCCAAAGAGGCGGCTAAAAAAGCCCTTATGTCATCTGGTATAAAAGAATCAATTTCTCTAAAATCAATTGAAATTGATAGAAAAAANAATGGTGAACCAATTATTAATACAATATTTAAGTATGGTTGGANATTAAAAGTTTCAATNTCNCACACAGATGATTATGCAACNGCNNTTGTAATATNTTTTCCAGAATGAATTTGATAACAACAAATCAATCACNAACATTAGATAAAATATCGATAGAAAGGTTTGGTATTTCAACAGAAAAGTTGATGAAAAAAGCAGGGAGTGTTATTACAAAAAAAAGTATTGATTTGCTAAAAAAGATAAAAAATCCTTTTGTTCTAGTTAT
>NZIX01000050.1 GCA_002691785.1 Fidelibacterota bacterium
TAATAAATGTAATAAATGTAATAAATGTAATAAATGTAATAAATTTGTAATAAGGAATATCTGTTTTAAAAAGAATAAATTATTATTAAATCTAGGGTCAATTATTATTAAATCTAGGGTCAATTTAATAGTTTAAATAAGAAAAAAGCATATATACGCTACTCAAGACAATATTTAGATTCCATATAGCATTTTATTTTTAGTTTAAGAAAAGAGTTTTATGATTATTTATGTTCGTTATATTTTATTTTTTTTGATGCTAACTAGGCTAGCTTTTTCTATAGGTTTATTATTAAACCCAAATANTCCAAATTATTTTAAAACNGAGAAAATANATTTANNAGATAGTTTGATATGCTNAAGTTGATTTGAGNTTATGGTTTCCAGAAGTTTCTNCTCAATTNATTCANCTNAATGGNAATGNTAAACCANTNNTAAANTTGATTTATGATCCTTTTCATGATGATAAGANAGGAGCNATAGTNTTTAATATNAAAAATNCNANTTNNTCANATNNTNTNCCATTAAANAGANNAGANATNTCAAGGTTTAATNNTCANNTNATNNAATTTAAAATCAATAANGNTNNNTCTCAAATNTCNATNTNTTATAATGATANTCTNATTAAAGTGCANANNTTCAATAAAAAAATNTGAANACTTTTCAATNAGTACTNTNAGTNAAACGCAATCATTACAACATACATTTGAAATAAAAACTATAATTGTTGAATCATGGAATGGTTTAAAGTCAAGAAAAATTAACNTAGATTTAGAAAATAATTTTAACAAACTAAATANAAAATATTTCAAAACAAATTTAGATGAAAATATATATCAACCTAGAATAAATAATATTTTAACAAGACGATTCGAAACTAAAGATTTTTTAGAGACAGTCTATGGTGAAAAAAAATATATTATCAATAATGATGAAAATATATATATTGGTAACTATTATGATAAACCTTACCAAGTTTTATATAAGTCTAATAGTTCTAAATTAATTGACTTCTCATCAATGAAATACCAATTTTTTCACTTGACAGGTTCAGAAAAACCAACATCGTTTTTTTATAATGGAGGGTCATCATTATTTCCAATTGAAAAAGAAAATAAAATTATTAAAAAAGATTTTGATACAAATTATCATGCTTCATCTACTTTTACTGATTCTTTAGGAAATGATTTTTTCATGGTAGGTGGATACGGTCAATATACCTATAAAAATAATATAAGAAAGTATGATTTTGATCAAGAAAAATGGAGAAATATTGAATTAATCGTTAATGATACTTTTAACTATAGATGNGGTGCAATTATTACCCGTTTTGATGATAAATCAGTCCTTATTTATGGAAAAACAGGCAATAAATATGGTCATCAAAGATATGGTAAAAATAAACTTAATGATTTATGGAAATTTGATATTGAAAAGGAAACTCTTACAAAATTAAAGGAGAATGTTTTTCCAATTTCAGAAATACCAGNTGATGGATTAATTCAAGCTGTTTACGCTAAAGACAAACTTTTTTTCTTTTNCTTAAAAAATATATTTANTAAAGAAAGTGATAATTTATTGAATATATGGACAGTATCCTTAGATGATACAAATCAAGCAATATTAAAAGAAACACTTCCGATAAAATTTGATTTAGTATCTTCTTCTTTAAGATATGATGAAAACAATAATATGTTGACCTTTTTGCAGAAGGATATAGTTGATGATAAGGTACATATCTATACTAGTGCGATTATATTACCAATAGTTAAAAATCTAAATAATGGAAGACCTCAAAAGATTATATTTTATATAATTTCAGGTATATTATTGATATTCATAATTTTTTATTTATACTATCGCAAAAGATATAAAAAATCAATTTCAATAATTCAAAATGGAATAGAAATAAGAACAATAGAACCACTTGAAGTCTTTTTGGATGGAAAAATTTTGAACTTTGATCAATCTGAGAGACCAGGAATNATAAAAGAATTATTTATATGTATAGTGAACTCAAATGANCAAAAAGTTGACCACCAGGAACTTAAAAATAAGATTTGGCCCGATGTCCAAGATAAAAGTTTTGTGAATAGTTTAAATGTTTCACTATCAAATTTGAGAAAGATATTAGGTCCTTATGGAAAAAAATTAAAACAAAAGAATAAGACAATTTTTTTAGAGACTAAANTAAAAAAACCTATCTAAAACTNTTTTAATCCTTGTATTTTTGAGGATTAAAATCGTGTTGTTTTGTAAAGTAATNACCTCTTTTNTTANAGACATATATCTAAAATTATCTTTTTATGAAAATCTTTAGGATATCTTTAAGCATGAAACTTTTATTAATGTGTTTTTTATTCATCCTATTATCATGCAATCATAATAAAATTATTACTAATTATCATCAAGGAAGTTCTAAATATAATGAAAAAGTTTATCTTGAATTTATTGGCGACAACTTTTTTATTAAAAATTTTTCAAACCAACCAAATCATATTAAAATAAAATGTATTAATAAGGTAAATAATAAAATCTTAAAAAACTTACCTCTTAGGGCATCTTGGACTCACCAAAGTAAATATAAGAGATTAGTTAGTAATAATGATGGCATAGCCAATTTTCAATTATGTTCTTTATGGACCAATAAAAAAAATCAAGTACTTAGAGTATCATTAGATATAGATTACTCTTTATTTGATAAAAATAATGTATCAGATTCTATTAATTATTTTATTGAGACAAATGTCAAAACAAATAACCCAAAATTTTTTTTAGATACATCAATTAAAAATTTTGGTAAAATTTTGAATGGTAAAGAGATAATAAAAGAAATAAAAAGTTATTTTTCATATGAATTTTTTGTTGAGTTTACAAAAGACAAAGCTCAATCTGATTTTATATTGACTTTAAATGTTGATACTTTTGAAAGGAAAAGTAGAAGCAATCTAAACCTTCCTTATATTGCATATACAAAAGGAAATATTTCATTAAATATGATTAATGTAAATGAAAAAATATTTTATATTAATTTACCAGAAATAAAAGCNGGCGATTACGATAAAAAAAGTAATGCTGGAAAGAAAGCTATAAATAATTTAGCTAATTTCATTAAAAATAATAAAATACTTAAAGTTAAAATATAATAAATCTTTGCTTGTTAAATTTTTGATTATAAACCTTTTATAAATAATTTTAAAAAACTAGATTACTTTATAATAAAGCTATTACTAAGGGAGGATTTCATGAAAAANATTTTATTAGGTACAATATCANTTTTTATTTTTTTAGCTGGTTGTGCATCAACAAATTCAAAACCTGTTAAAGAAAAAGATGTTCCTGATTGGTATTTAAANCCACCTAAAATTGAAGGAAAATTTATAGGAGTAGGAGATGCTCAGAGACCACAGATAAGTCTGTCAAAAACTGTAGCTACTACCAGAGCTAAAGCTGAGATATCAAGAGCTGTTGAAACTAAAATGAGTACCATGATTAAGAGTTATCTACAAGCTTCAGGTATGGGTGCAAATGCTAGTGCTGTAGAGTTCACTGAAGATGTTACTAAATCAGTCTCATCTACAACTCTTAAAGGTTGTCAAATAGAAAAAACTGAGATCAGTAATGGAAGAGTTTTTGTCATGGTTGTTTATGATGCTGAAAAAGCAAAAGCTGAAGCAAAAAAAGCAGTTGAAGCTGAAGCCAAAAAAGATGAAGCCTTATACAATGAGTTTAAAGCAGTTCAAGGATTTGATGCTTTAAATGAAGAAATAGATAATATGGAACCTTATTAAATAAGGATTGCCCTGTATATAATTGTTTTACTAAAAAGACCTCATCTGAGGTCTTTTTAGTAAAAATTAACTTAAATTTTAATTTTTGGATTAATATAACTTGAAATACTACAAAATATTTTTTTCTTCCATAGTAATATTATACTCTCAACAATCCTTTGAGGATTATAAAAATCAACAAAACCAATCTTTTCAAGCATATAAAAGTTCAATCACCAAAAAATATAAGAAATTCGAAGATGCAGAAAGGGAAGCTTTTAATAAATTTAAAACTGACGTGGAATTAAAGTGGCAAAATTTTAAAAGCTCGTCAAATAAAATATATGTTTCATATGATAAAGATCTTCAATCAAGAGCATCTGTAGATTTTGATAAGGGTGATTTATCAATTGAAATCATACTTGATGATGAGCTAGCTATGGATGAATCAATAAACTTTTATAAAAATGAATTCAAATATTTTAGATTTTCTCATAAGGTCATTCCATCAATTGTTGGAAGCTTTTTACTAAACTATAATAATCTCTACTCTGATTATCAGAATGCGGGTCATATTAGATCTGAATTAGATCAGAATAAAGGTAAGCCTGTTTTTGAAAAAATTGCAGAAAAAAAGCTAATCAAGAAACTTTTAAGTATTATAGCTGAAAGAGGAGATGATGGAANTCCAATATTAGAAGATCAACTTTCTGATGAAAAAGGAAAANTAGTTAAAAATGGAAAAAATGAGAAATCATTCGCAATTAAAAAAATATTAAATAGTTCAAAAAATATTAAAAACTACAAAGGAAAAGATGGTAGAAAAAGAACCTCATATCAAGTTGATATTAAATTATCCTCNGANCATAAAGATAATAGAATAAAAAAGTATCAAAAAGAAATTGTTAAACAGGCTAATCGTTTTAAAATTGATCCGTCTATAGCAATGGCAATTACAGAAACTGAATCATCTTTTAATCCAAAAGCAACATCACATATTCCGGCTTATGGTCTTATGCAATTAGTTCCTAAATCTGGTGCACGAGATGCCTATAACTTTGTTTATAAAAAAGATAAATATTTAAATAAAAAATATCTTTATAAACCAAAAAATAATATTGAATTAGGATGTGCTTATCTTGCTAAAATTCGATATGGATACTTTAAAAGTATTAGAGACTCAGATAATGCTTATTTATGCACAATAGCTGCATACAATACAGGTGCAGGTAATGTAGCAAAAGCTTTAACTAATACAACTAAATTAAAACCTACTGCTCTTGCTGTAAATAAAATGAGTAGTAAAAAACTTTATGATACTTTAATAGAAGATCTTGAATATGAAGAAACTCAGAATTATTTAAGAAAGGTTTGGAGTCGAAAAGATAAATATAAAAAGATTTAATTTTTGTTTTATATAGTTTGCTCTATTATTTCAAGCATTTTTTTATATTCTATTTCATCAAATAATCTTGTCAAGAATATAATTTTTCCAGTTTGATCTATTACAACATTTCTAGTCACACCTGAATTTTTATCTGCAAATAAGCCAAATATATGGGCACCTAGATCTAAAGAAAGTGGATAAGTAGTTTTCATTTCTCTTTTAAAGTCTATTACTTTTTCAAGAGGCTCATCGCGATCAATACCAATAATTATTACATCTTTTCCTTTATACTTTTGCCAAATATCTTTTTCGAGATGAGGCATTTCTAATCTGCAAACTGAACACCAACTTGCTGTAAATTGTAAAACCACAATTTTTCCTAAAAAATCTGATATATTTGCAGAAGTACCATCAGTAAAATTCATCGTAAAATTTGGTGTNTGATCACCNATNGATACTAAAAAACCTCTATNATCAACCCCTTTTCTATTAATGATTTCAATAAGAGTTTTGCTTCCCTCTCGAAGAGTTCTTTCTTGAGTTTNAAANTTAACATCATAAAGNCCAAATTTCATTTTATANCCTTCAGCCCATTCAAAATTNTCCATTAGGGTCCAATAAAAATATCCACGGATATCAATTCCTTCAGATAATGCTTTATACATAGAAAATAAATATTTAGAAATGAACTCTGATCGAAAAGAATCGCTTTTATCAGCTACTCCATTTTCAGTGACATAAATTGGAATATTTAATTTATTGACTGTTTTTAATGCACGATAAAAACCCTCAGGATATAAAGAATAATCCATGTCAGTTTGTTTATCTTGCTTTCTAGTTTCAAATGTAAAGGGTTCTTTACTGTTTAGATGACCTTTAATATGCATCCTTGAATAATAATTGAGTCCAATGAAATCTAAGCTATTAATTGCAAGTTCATTTTCAAAGTTAATCTCATCTGAACCGGGCAAAATAAAATTAAAAATACCAGTTTTAAAGAAGTTGAGAGGATCATTTGTGTAGACATTATTTAACATGTTTGACGCTATCCAATCAATAATATTCCATCTTCTTAAAGGATCAAATTGAAAGATATTTTTAACAATTCCAATTTGTGAAGTGTTTCCACCTTTCATCCTTTTAAGTTCATGATATAAAAGAACATGCGCGTTTAGCATATTTTTAGTAACTATACCAGCTAGATTTGGATCTTTTTTTCCAGGTGGAAAAATACCATTAAAGTATCCTTGAGCTACATATACCGCAGGCTCATTTATAGTACACCAAATTGGTACAAGATTATTTAATTCTTTAAAAACTGTTTTTGAAAAATTAATAAAATAAGAAATATTTTCCTCTTTCTCAAAAGCTCCTAAATTTTCAAACCAAATTGGGTTTGTAAAATGATGAAGGGTTACAACTGGAGTAATATCATTTAAAATAAGTGAATCGCAGAGGTCTTTATAATGTTCAATTACTGAAT
The DNA here is from genome assembly GCA_002691785.1 of Fidelibacterota bacterium. Classification (GTDB taxonomy): domain Bacteria; phylum Fidelibacterota; class Marinisomatia; order Marinisomatales; family UBA1611. The sequence goes on from NZIX01000050.1 coordinate 6,641, forward strand.
AATCAATTTGACCAATTGATGGCTCAACCTTTGACCATTCTACTGAAAAGCGATAATGAGTCAGNCCAAGNTCTTTCATGAGCTTTATATCTTCAGGGTATCGATTCCAATGNTCAGCGGCTAAACCAGATTTTTGATTATTTACTATTCGATAATTACCATTNTNATCAAGCGAGTTTTCCCATTGATACCAATTATTATTGGTATTGTTTCCTTCTACTTGATGAGCTGCAGTTGCTGATCCCCAAGCAAAATCTTTGGGAAAGTTCATATATTCAGTATCTATGGATTNCCAGTCCCAAATAAGTTCTGGATTATTTTTAGAAAAATAAGCTATTGCTACATAATAAGATAGANCNAGANCTATAAATAAAAATAATAAACTTTTTGTTAAANATTTCAGATTTTAAATCCTTTAGATTCCATCCATTTATCATTAGGAAACTTGGTCATATAATTTCTAATACCATCTGGNAGTAAAATTAGACATTTTTGATCTTCTTTTAAAATATGAGCACTTTTCAAAGCTGCTACNGNAGCAGTTCCAGANGACCCACCGCAAAGTAAACCTTCTTCTTTTATTAGTCTTCTAGCCATTAAAAAAGATTCTTCATCTTTTGTCTTTACATATTCATCAACCATTAAATTATCTAACACATCAGGAAAAAANTCATAACCAATACCTTCAACTAAATAAGGTTTAACTTCNGTACCGCCACCAAGGATCGATCCAATAGGATCAGCACCTATAATTTTTATATNAGGAATATGTTCTTTTAATCTTTTAGCGATTCCTGTAATAGTTCCTCCAGTNCCTACACCTATAACTACCATATCTAAGTTAGTTCCAAAATCNTCAATAATTTCCTCTGCAGTNCCATTATAGTGAGCTTCTGGNTTAGATGGGTTTGAATATTGGTCTAAAATATGAGAGTTAGNGATTTCTTTNTTTAGCTTTTTTGCAACNCCNATATGACTNTCAGGGTCATCAAAGCTTGCTTCAGTAGGAGTACGAATTATNTCAGCACCTAATGCTTCAAGNGCTATTTGTTTTTCTTTGCTCATTTTTTCTGGCATGGTGATGATACANCGATATCCTTTTACNGCAGCGGCNAGAGCCATTCCTTGCCCNGTATTTCCNGANGTNGGTTCTATCAGNGTATCTCCNGGTTTNATTCTTCCAGATTCTTCTGCATCTTTAACCATATTCCANCCTATACGGTCTTTAATAGATCCTCCAGGGTTAAAATATTCACATTTTGCGTAAAGCTCACATTTTAAATCACTTCCAATNTTATTTAGTTTAACAGTTGGAGTTCTTCCAATAGTATCTAAAATATTGTCATAAATCATCTATTTCNCCATAAAAAGTTGTCTTTNATACTAGTTGATATGGAATAAATTACAATATCTTTTTGTNCCTTAACATCTAAAACATAATTGATAAATACATCTAAAAAACGATCAGCTTTATTTTTATTAGATTTAAAAAACAGATTTAAAATAATTTCTGGTGAAGATCAACTCATCGATAGAACCGAGTTTAAAAATGGGTTAAAAATCAATAATGAACTTATATCAAACCGCCTATTTGATCTGTTTGATAAAGATAATAGTGGATTTATTGATATAGTTGAATTTACAGAAACCATTAAGTCAATAATTGAAGGTGATAAATTATCAAAAATTAAATTTGCTTTTGAACTACATGATCTTGATAACAACGGATTTATTGATAGAAAAGAGCTTAAAATCTTAATACAGGAGAGTTTTTATGAAAACAATTTAGAGTTTGACCACATTCAGATTGATTTGTTAGTAAATGATTTCTTTTCAGTGGCAGATAAGGATAATAGTGGAACTATAGACTATATGGAGTTTTTAGATACCGCAAATAATTATCCTGATTTTATTAATAGCATTACTGTAAATCCTATTTTTTGGCTCGTTTCGGATAGATATGAGAAAAAAAGTAGTACAAAACTATTTAAAGGTAAATCAAAAAAAATAAAAATAAGTAATCTACAAGTGCAGGATTTAGNGGGACTTAAATCTCTTTTGGTTCCAAAAATAATATCATTTTATAATAAAATAGTAAATCCAAAAAAAAGTAAAGTGGAATGTGTAGTTTCAGGATTTAAGATGTTGCCATCAGATATTATGCAAATTGAAATAAAATTTGAAAATAAATTTGAATTTAATCCTGGGGANTTTATTTATNTNAATNCTTCAAAAGTATCAATAATGGATTGGCACCCTTTCACTATTATTGAAAAAATAANTGATAGTAAANTACTTTTACAAATAAAAGTGAATAANAAGTGGACAAAGAAACTTCAAAAGAAAATNTTAGAGACATTNAAAATAAAAAAAGAATTTAATCAAANGTTTNAGTGGTCTTTTAGNGTNGATGGGCCATATGGTGGTAAGCTTAATAATTTATTAGACTCNNAATATTTGATAATGGTTGGAGCAGGGCATGGGATTTCAAAATTTGCACCGATNCTTAAAAATATTAGNCNAAAGCTAAANTNTGGTAAAANTAATATAAAAGAAATAGATTTGTATTGGTTAGTANTTAATCAAACATATTTTGCGTGGTTTGTAAAAATATTAAATGATTTCAAAAATNATAATTTGNATGTTANNTTTAATTATCACATNTANTTTGTAGATAAAAAGCCNGANCAGATTAATGATAAGTTGCTTTTCATATCAAAAGATGTTTTTAATAATAAAACTGAAATTAAATTAATCGAAGATTTATGGAACGGCTCAAGCTTTGGCAAACCAAATTGGAATGAAGATTTAAAAAATAAAAAATCAAAAAATAAGAGATCTGAAATNAGTTTGTTCTACAGCGGTCCTAAAGCTATGAGTNGAGAAATAAAAGATACGTGTGATAAANTAAATATCAACTTTAATTATAAAAACTTTTAAATACGAGAATACTANTTACCATTCTTAATTATTAATACTATTGTGTCAGTGAGAGTCAACTCCCACTGACACAATNTGAAACATTAGTTTATTTTAATGTTTTTTTCTTTTGGAATATCTTTTTCCAATTTAGGAAGTAAAATNTCTAATAATCCATTTTTTGATGTTGCAGTTATTTTATCATTGTTGATTAGATTTTTTATATTAAACCTCCTTTTAAATGTTCCAGTTGAACGTTCACTATACTTATAGTATTTATTATTTGAATTAANAGTGTTTTTTCTATCTCCACTTANTTCTAAAACATTATCAAAAATNGTGATTTTAACGTCTTTTTTTGATAAACCTGGTATATCCATTTTGATTTTGTATANATTTTGAAACTCTTCAATGTCTACNNACGGTGACCATTCAAAATCTGAACTNGAAGTAAACCCCCATTCATTAGTATTGAAAAAGTTATCCAAATTATATGTAGGCAAATCATTTGATGGTTTCCATTTAATTAAAGTCATTTTTAACTCCTTTGTTTATTTACTTTTATTTATACATAAATGATGCCAAGGTGTAAAATTGTAATTTTACTGTCATTTAGTCAGTTTTTTAAATAAAATTAAGTTTTTTAAAAAAATATATGTCAAAAAAGCAGAAAATTGCTAACTTTAATTTAAAATTATTATTAGATACCTTGTCTTTGTTAATTTAAATAAATTATAAGAGGTTGTTTAAAAAAATATCAATTAAAAGGTTTTTTTATGAAATTAAATGTTAATTTAAAAAGTTTATTAAATGCAATTGATGTTCCTGCTGAATGGGTAGGACTTCGTGAGGTATATGAGGTTCATACACCGAGGATGATTCGTGATGGTGTACCAGTGATTAATTCAAGTAATTCATCTCATGGAGTAATGGTTGAAGTACTAGTAGATGGTCAATTTGGTTATTATGCCACTCCTAATATGACCCAGGAAGCAATCTCAGCAGCCGCAAAAAGAGCATATAATCAAGCAAAGATATCTT
>NZIX01000051.1 GCA_002691785.1 Fidelibacterota bacterium
ATGTTCTGAAAAAAGAAGAAGGTGGAAGACATACTCCATTTTTTAATGGTTATCGCCCTCAGTTTTACTTTAGAACTACAGACGTTACAGGNGTTGTNACCCTTGCAAGTGGCGTTGAAATGGTTATGCCGGGTGATAATGTAGAGTTTGACGTGGAATTGATNACACCTATAGCAATGGATAANGAATTACGCTTTGCAATTCGTGAAGGTGGACACACAGTTGGTGCTGGTGTGGTTACAGAAATAAATAAATAGGATATAAATATATGGCTAATCAAACAATCAGAATTAGCTTGAGGGCTTATGATCATATCCTTCTTGATAAGTCTACTAAAAAAATTGTAAAAACCGCTAAATCTACTGGTTCTATAATTTCTGGTCCTATACCAATACCATCTCGCAGGACTATTTATACTATTTTAAGATCGCCTCATGTTAACAAAAAATCACGTGAACAATTTCAAACAAAAATACATAAAAGACTAATTGATATTCTTAATTCTACACCGAAGACTGTAGAGTCCCTTATGAAGCTTGATCTACCTGCTGGTGTAGATATTGAGATAAAGGTTTAGAATGAGAGGGTTAATAGGAAAGAAAATTGGTATGACTAGAGTATTTGACGATTTAGGTTTTGCCGTTCCTGTTACTATTCTAGAGTTAGGTCCGTGTAACGTTGTTCAGGTAAAAACAAAAAAATGTGATGGGTATGACTCAGTTCAAGTCGGTTTCACTGATGCAGCTTTGAGTTCAGTTAATAAGCCTTTAGCTGGTCATTATAATAAATATAATTCCCAACCTAAATCTATTTTGCGTGAATTTCAACCAGTTCCGGGTTTTAAATATATTTCTGGTCAAATATTTGATGTATCTATTTTTAATGTCGGTGATTATGTAACCGTAACAGGTAAGTCAAAAGGACGTGGTTTTTCAGGTGTCATTAAGAGACATAATTTTTCTAGACAGAAAAAAACTCATGGTACAGGTCATACTGAGAGATCCCCAGGGTCAATTGGTCAAGCATCTGATCCTTCGCGAGTTTTCCCAGGTATGAAAATGGCTGGTCGTTATGGAAACTCAAATGTATCGGTAGAAAATCTTAAAATTGTCAAGATAGATAAAGATAATAATTATATTATGGTTAAAGGAGCTGTTCCAGGAGCAAGGAATGGTATAATAATGGTCTTAAAATAATATGAAAATAAATACTATTACCTTAGAAGGGAAAAAGTCAGGTAATATTGATATATCTGATAGCGTTTTTAATATTAAGCCAAATAATGCAGTTGTAAGGCAAGTTGTTTTGGCAGAACTAACTAATATGAGGCAAGGTACACATTCTTCAAAAAACAGGTCTAAGGTTAATGGAGGAGGAAAAAAACCTTGGAAACAAAAAGGTAGAGGAGCTGCTAGAGCTGGTACAAATCGCTCGCCATTATGGAGAGGCGGTGGTACTGTGTTTGGTCCTAGTCCACATTCTTATAATCACAAGGTGAGTAAAAAATTAAGTCGTTTAGCTAGAAAGTCATTATTGTCTTTTAAAATTGCAGACGAGGCAGTTACAATATTAGATAGTTTTAAAATAGATTCTCATAAAACATCTGATTTAGTTCGTATTTTAACTAAGTTGAATATCGTTAGAAAAAAAATTACAGTTATTACAAAAACCAATAATAATAACTTTGATCTGGCATCNAGAAACCTTCAAAATGTTTATATTGTTAGCTCTCAGGCAGTAAGTGCATATGANCTAATTGATTGCGAACATCTNGTGCTNGATAAAGAATCAATNAATGATTTAAANAGGNTATTATCAAATTAAAATGAAAGCAAATATTTTAATCAAACCAATATTTACAGANAAAATTTCAATACTTGANGAGAGGCAAAATAAATATGCTTTNATCGTANANATNTCTTCTAATAAAATTGAAATTAAAGAAGCTATTGAACACAAATTTGATGTNAAGGTAAAAAAAATAGGCATTATGAANTGTGTTGGTAAAGAGAAACAAATGAGCGTTCGTAGTGGNGGTCGTACAATTAGAACAATAGGTCGTAAATCACGAACTAAGAAGGCTATNGTAACTCTATTTAAAGATCATAAAATTGATTTTATTAANAACGATAACAAGGATTCTTNATGGGTATTCGTTANCTTAAGCCAACAACTCCTGGATCAAGGTTTGCTACCAGATCTGATTTTTCAGAATTAACCGTTTCTTCCCCAGAAAAAAAATTGACCAAGGCNCTTAGAAAAAAAGGTGGTAGGAACAACTCTGGTAAAATTACTATGAGAAGAAGAGGTGGTGGTCATAAGAGACGCTATAGAATAATTGACTTCAAACGTAATAAGCTAGATGTTGAAGGTCGTGTTATGACTATAGAATATGATCCAAATAGATCTGCTAACATCTCACTTATCTCCTATATGGATGGAGAAAAAAGATATATTTTGCATCCCTCCGGTTTATCTGTTGGAGATATTATAGTTGCTGGTGAGAAAGTACCTCTNAAAACAGCTAACGCCCTCCCATTGAGCTCAATTCCAACAGGNTACTCTGTTCATAATATAGAATTNGTACCAGGTAAAGGTGGTCAAATAGTACGCTCTGCTGGTAATTCAGCGCAAGTTATGGCTCATGATAATGGATATTGTTCTTTGAAATTACCTTCAGGTGAAATTAGAATGGTAAGTGAAAAATGTTATGCTTCGATTGGTGAGGTTGGTAATAGATCTCATGAGCAAATAGTATCTGGAAAAGCCGGTAGATCTAGATGGTTAGGTAAAAGACCTAAAGTTAGAGGCGTAGCTATGAACCCTGTAGACCATCCTATGGGCGGTGGTGAAGGTAAAAGTTCTGGAGGAAGACATCCTAGTACTCCGTGGGGTAAGCCAACTAAGGGTTACAAAACTAGAAAAAAAAATAAAAAATCTAATANTTTAATTGTTAAGAGAAGGACAAGATAATGAGTAGATCTTTAAAAAAAGGACCATTTGTTGATCATAAACTTTCTAAAAAAATTGATAAATTAAATAAAGATGGTAAGAAAAAAGTTATCAAAACTTGGTCAAGGCGATCTATGATCTCTCCTGATTTTATTGGTCATACCTTNGCNGTTCATAATGGTAATAAATTTATTCCAGTTTTTGTNTCCGAAAACATGGTTGGGCATAAATTAGGTGAGTTTTCACCTACTAGAACTTTTAGAATGCATTCTGGAGANAGAAAAGGGTAAANATGGAAGCAAAAGCAATAGCTCGTTCGGTTCGTCAATCACCTAGAAAAATTCGAAAAACAGTATTTTCTATAAAAAANCTTAATGTTGATCAAGCACTTAATCAGTTGCACTTTTCAAAAGAAAAAGCAGCTAAAATATTAGAAAAATTAATCAAATCTGCTGTGTCAAATCTCAATATAAAAAATGAGAATAAATCAATAGATTTAAATGATATATTAATAAAGGAAGCATATGTTGATGGTGGCGCTGTAATGAAAAGATTTAGAGCGGCCTCAATGGGTAGAGCTTCTAGACTTCGTAAACCAACTAGTCATATAACTATAGTTATATCACTCAGAAAATAGAGAGGTAATCTTTGGGACAAAAAACACATCCTGTCGGGTATAGGTTAAGTGTAAATAAGAAATGGAAATCTAATTGGTTTGCTAATAAGAATAACTTTTCAAACGAATTAGAAGAAGACTTAAGAATTAGAAAATACTTAAATCTTCGTTTACCGAATGCAGGTATATCCTTAGTTGAAATTTCTAGGACCTCGAAAAAGGTAACTATTGGAATTTATACAGCAAGGCCTGGAATTGTAATTGGGCGTGGTGGTGAAGAAGTAAATCGTCTTAAAAAAGAACTCAGACAACTCACTGGTAAGAAAGATGCTCAGGTTAATATTTCTGAGGTGAAAAGGCCTGAACTTAACGCGGCTTTAGTTGGTTCAAATATTGCCCATCAACTCAAAAAAAAGATTTCATATCGTCGTGTCGTTAATAAAACAATACAGGCAACAATGCGTATGGGTGCGGAAGGTATCAGGATTAACGTTGCTGGCAGACTTGGTGGGGTCGAAATTGCTAGAAGTGAAAAATTTGCTGATGGTAGTGTTCCTCTCCATACACTTAGAGCTGATATTGATTATGCTCTCACAGAAGCCCATACACAATATGGAGTTATTGGTATAAAAGTATGGATTTGTAATGGACAGCATTCAAAGAAGGGGAAATAGATGCTAGAGCCGAAAAAAGTTAAGTTTAGAAGAGTGCACCGAGGAAACCGGAGGGGAATGGCTATGACAGGTAACCATGTTGCATTTGGTTCATACGGATTGAAAGCAATCGAACCAAGTTGGGTTACAGCTAGACAAATCGAAGCTTCACGTATCGTGATATCAAGAGTTGTAAGAAAAATAGGAAAAATGTGGATAAGAATTTTCCCAGACAAACCTGTAACTGCAAGACCTGCAGAAACAAGAATGGGAAAAGGTAAAGGTGGTTTAGATCATTGGGTAGCTGTTGTGAAACCTGGCAGAGTATTGTTTGAAATTGATGGAGTTACTTTTGAAGAAGCTCAAAAAGCTTTTAGAGATGCGGGTCATAAACTGCCAATGAAAACTAAGATTGTTCAAAGGCGGGTAGTATAATGAAAATTAATAAATTAATTGAGATGTCAAAGGTTCAACTTGAAGATGAGCTTTCTAGTTATCAAGATTCTTTGTTAAACTTGAAATTTCAAAAAAGTCTTCAACAACTTGAGGATAGCTCGCAATTATCCAAAACCAGACGTAGTATTGCTCAAATAAAGACTATTTTGAATAATTTTGATATAAAAAGAAAAACTAATCAGGATAATATAAAATGAGTATCCAAAGAAAAAGACAATCTTTAATAGGTCAAGTTATAAGNACNAAAATGAACAAAACTGTTAATGTTAAAGTTACNAGAAAAATTTCTCACCCACTTTATCATAAAAAAGTAAACAGATTTAAAAATTATCTAGCGCACGTTTCATCAGTTGTTCCAGAGAATGGAGATATTGTACAAATAAACTCTATCAAACCATTAAGTAAATTGAAGCGATGGCAAGTTAGTCAGATAATCCGTGCAACCAACAAGTTAGGATAGATTGTGATACAACAAGAAACTAGATTAAGAGTTGCAGATAACACAGGAGCTAAAGAGATATTATGTTTCAAGGTTCTTGGTGGTTCTAAAAGAAAGTATGCTAGAATTGGTGATCAAATAGTTGTATCTGTAAAAAAAGCGATTCCAGGTGGTATGGTCAAAAAAGGCGAGGTCCACAGAGCTGTTGTTGTTAGAACTAAAAAAGAAATAAATAGAAAAGATGGCAGTCGAATAAGATTTGATGAAAATGCAGCTGTTCTACTTAATAGTTCAGGAGAGCCAAGAGGAACTCGTATCTTTGGTCCAGTAACTCGAGAGTTAAGAGAAACTGGCTACATGAGAATAATTTCTATGGCTCCTGAGGTTTTATAATTATGAAAATCAGAAAAAATATGATAGTAAAGGTTATAAGTGGTAACAACAAAGGTAAAGAGGGTAAGGTTCTTTTCGTCTCAACTAAAAAGTCGAAAGTTCTTATTGAAGGTGTCAATCTCGTAAAAAAAACCGTTAGGCCAACACAGGAAAATACATCAGGCGGTTTTGTTGAACGTGAAGCGCCAATTCATATCTCTAATGTTATGGCAGTTCATAATGGTATTCCTACTAAAATTAGTTGGAAGAAACTTAAAGATGGAACTAAAGTAAGAATATCNAANAAGAATAANTCAGAAATCAAGGTCTAAAAATGGCTAAGAAAACAANAGACAAAAANAATAATCCTAGAANAAATATAAATNNNCCTACTTTATTGAATCTNTANAANAATGAGATTTTACCATCGATGATGAANCAGCATAATTATTCAAATATAATGGAAGTACCTAAACTTTTAAGTATCTCGCTAAATATAGGTGTTGGTGATGCCAAAACTAATTCAAAAAGTTTTGAAAGTGCAATTAATGAACTTTCTCTTATTTCAGGACAAAAACCAGTAAATACCTTAGCAAAAAAAGATATTTCTAATTTTAAAATTAGAAAAGGGTGGCCTGTTGGATGTAAAGTAACACTAAGATCTAATAGGATGTATGAATTTCTTGATAGACTTATATCTGTTGCACTTCCTAGAACTAGGGANTTTAGAGGTTTATCCTATAAGTCNTTTGATGGAATGGGTAATTTCAATTTTGGGATTAAAGAGCAAATTATTTTTACTGAGATAGACTATGATAAAATACAATCTATTAGAGGTGTTAACATAACAATAGTTACTTCTTCAAATACTGATTCTGAAGCATACTCTCTNCTTAAGTTATTTGGTCTTCCATTAAGAGAAAAAATAGAAAATTTAGATAAAAAAGGGGCTGCCTAATGGCAAAAAAATCCAAAATTGTTAGAGAAAAAAAGATTGAAAAACTTGTAGCTAAGTATTCAAAGACTAGAGAAAGTTTAAAAAAAATAATTTCTAACCCGAAATCAAGCTTTAAAGAAAAAGAAATAGCTGTAATTAAACTGGACGGTCTCCCTCGCAGATCCAGTTCTACTAGGATTCGTAATAGATGTTTTGCCACTGGAAGACCTAGAGGGGTTCTCAGAAAATTTAATTTATCAAGGTTATGTTTCAGAGAAATGGCTCTGAAAGGTGAAATACCTGGTATCACTAAAGCAAGCTGGTAGGAGAAAAAAACATGTCTATGTCCGATCCTATATCAGATTTTTTAACCAGAATTAGAAATGGTATAATGGCTAACAAAAAATGGGTTGATGTACCAAGTAGTATTATTAAAAAAAGAATCTCATTTGTTCTTAAAGAGGAATCTTATATAGAAGATTTTATTTTTATAGCGAAAGGTGACAATAAGTCATTAATTAGAATTTTTCTAAAGTATGACTTTCAAGGTTCATCCGTAATTGAAAATATAAAGAGAATTAGTAAGCCGGGTAATCGTGTTTATGTCTCCCAGAAAAAAGTACCCAGGGTTTTAGATGGTTTAGGTATTTCAATTCTTTCTACATCTAAGGGGGTTCTTTCTCATAAAAAAGCTAGCACCTTAGGTGTTGGCGGTGAAATAATTTGTGAGGTTTACTAAATATTATGTCAAGAATTGGTAAAAACCCTATATCCATTCCGGATAAGGTTGAATTTAATAATCAAAATAATGTGTTATCTGTATCAGGTCCTAAAGGCAAGCTTTTATTCACCGCTTCAAACAATATTAATATTTCGGTGGTTGATAACAAAATAGAGGTCTCTAGACCAAATGACTCTATAGAGAACAAATCATTGCATGGTACTACTAGGCAAATGATATATAATATGATAGTTGGAGTTACTGATGGATTTAAAAAAGATCTTACTATCATTGGTGTTGGTTATCAAGCAACTATGGAAGGAAAAAGATTGAAACTTCAGCTTGGGTTTTCTCATGATATTATCTTTGAATTACCTACTGGGATCAATATTACTGCCAATAGAACTACCTTGTCTATTGAGGGTGCAGACAAGCAACTAGTTGGTTCTGTAGCGGCAAAAATCCGATCTTTTAGAAAACCTGAACCTTACAAGGGAAAAGGAATTAGGTATAAAGATGAATATGTTCGTTCAAAACAAGGTAAAACTGTAGGTTCAAAGTAATACTATGGCAAAAATTAAAAGACTAGTTAGAAGAGAAGAAAGAAGAAAAAATAGAAGTAAAAAAACATCCAGAATGCATCCTTCTAGGTTGAGACTAGTAGTATTTAGAAGTTTAAAGCATTTTGAAGTTCAAGTAATTAATGATTTTAAAGGACATACTTTAGTTTCGGTATCCTCTAAAGAAAAGAAAATAAAATCATTAACAAAGAAACAATCTAATAAAACTGATATATGTAAAATAATTGGTAAAGAACTTGCAAAAAGAGTAAAGTCTGCTAAACTTGGGCCCATTGTACTCGATAGAAATGGGTATCCTTATCATGGAAGAGTTAAGGCGTTTACTGAATCTGCTAGAGATAATGGTATAGAATTATAAGGGAGTATAGTTTGGCTATAATAAATCCAGGAGAGCTTGATCTTAGAGAAGAATCTGTAATAAAGATAAATAGGACAGCAAAGGTAACCTCAAGAGGTAAGAGGTTTAGATTTTCTGCGCTTGTTGTTGTTGGAGATGGAAATGGACATATCGGTCTAGGCTTAGGTAAGGCTAATGAGGTAATCACTGCAATTAATAAAGGGAAAGAAATTGCAAAAAGAAGTATAATAAAAGTATCCATAATTAACGGAACCATTCCACATTCAATAATTGGAAAACATGGATCAAGTAGAATCTTTTTAAAGCCAGCTGCGCCGGGTACAGGTATTATTGCAGGTGCATCGGTTCGTTTAGTTCTAGAGCAAGTTGGAGTAAATAATATTCTTACAAAAAGACAAGGTTCTAAAAATATAATGAATCTTGTCAGGGCTACTTTAAATGCATTAATTGGATTAAAAGATGCTGTTAAAATTGCAAATAAAAGAGGGATTACAATTCAAAAGGTGTTCAACTAATGAATAAAAATAAAAGAATTAGTATCACTCAAATAAAAAGTGGTATTGGTTATAGAAAAAAAACAAAAAATACTTTAAAAGCGTTAGGACTAAGAAAATTAAATCAAACGGTTGAAAAGAAAGATACTGCCTGTATAAGGGGTATGATAAATAAAATTTCTTATTTATTAAAGGTTGAAGAAAAATGAATTTAAGTACACTAAAACCAATTAAGGGTTCTGTGAAAGGTAGAAAAAGGGTCGGAAGAGGACATGGTTCTGGATTAGGAAAATCTTCAGGTAGAGGAGACAAGGGAGCTGGGCAGAGATCAGGATTCAAAAGAAGACCATGGTTTGAAGGTGGTCAGATGTCTTTGGCACGAAGGTTGCCTAAAAAAGGATTCACAAATATATTTAAAAAAGAATTTCAGATCATAAATATATATTCTATTGAAAAATTAGATGAAGATACTATAACGGTAAATGTTCTAAAAGAAAGAGGACTGGTTAAATCATTACTTATTCCAATTAAAATTTTGGGAGAAGGAGTCATCAATAAAAAAATTATCATTGAAGCTAATTCATTCAGTATCTCTGCCAAAAAAGCAATAGAAAAAGCTGGAGGTACCTGTAAAGTATTATGATTGATAAAATCAAAAATATCTTTACTATTCCTGAATTAAGGCAACGAATTCTTTTCACCATAGGAGTGCTAATAGTCGTTAGGGTAGGTGCACATATTCCTATTCCAGGTGTTAATGGAGAAGCCCTCACGGGTGCTTTTTCAGATATGAAGAACACTTTATTTGGATTATTTAACACATTTGTTGGTGGAGCATTTGAAAAGGCATCTTTATTTTCGCTTGGAATAATGCCATATATTTCATCTTCTATAATCATTCAATTAATGGGTTCGGTTGTTCCTTATTTTCAAAGACTGCAAAAAGAAGGTGAAGCTGGAAGAAAAAAAATCACTCAAATTACTCGATATGGAACAGTTTTTTTAGCTTCAATGCAATCATATGGTGTAGTTGCTGTTTTTTTACCAAGCCTTTCAGCTAATGGTGAATCAGTTGTTTATAATCCTGGTATTATATTTACTTTTACTGGAATAATTAGTATGGTAACTGGAACGCTTTTCTTAATGTGGTTAGGTGAGAGGATTACGGAACGGGGAATTGGTAATGGAATCTCTTTAATTATAATGGTCGGAATTGTAGCAGCTTTTCCTGTTGTTTTAAGCAATGAAGTTCAGTTAGTCCAACAAGGTGTTCGAAATATTTTATCTGAGATAATTCTCATGGGAATAATGTTCTTTATTATATGCTTTGTAGTTTTGCTTACTCAAGGAACCCGAAAAATACCTGTTCAATATGCTAAAAGAGTAGTTGGGCGAAAAGTTTATGGTGGTCAAAATACTCATATTCCAATGAGGGTAAATACCGCTGGTGTAATGCCTATTATTTTCGCACAATCTATTATGTTTATTCCTAGTACATTAGCTACNTTTCTNGGTGATAGTGCTTTNGCGCAAGGAATGATGAATTGGTTTTCGTTTGAGCATCCATTTTATTGGTTATTTTTTGGATTGATGATAATATTTTTTACCTACTTTTATACTGCTATAGCATTTGATCCTGTTCAAGTATCTTCTACAATGAAACAGCAAGGAGGCTTTATTCCTGGAGTGAGACCTGGGAAAAAAACTGCTGAATTCATTGATAATATCCTTACGAAAGTCACACTTCCAGGGTCTATAGCTCTTGCTTTTGTTGCAATCTTTCCATACTTATTGATGACTTTCATGGATATTAATTATGATTTAGCATCATTTTTTGGAGGAACAAGTTTATTAATTATAGTTGGAGTTGCTCTTGATACCTTACAACAAATTGAGTCTCATCTAATGATGAGGCATTATGATGGTTTTTTATCGAAAGGAAAAATTAGAGGTAGGAGAAGAGCTTAAAATGATACATATTCGNTCTGCAGAAGAAATAAAGAAAATTGCAATGAGTTGTCAAATAGTAGCTGATACTTTAATTTATCTTGAAGATTATATCAAACCTGGTCAATCAGTTATTGAATTAGATCATTTGGCTGAGGATTTCATAAAATCTAAAGGTGCTAGACCTGCCTTCAAAGGTTACATGGGATTCCCATCGACTTTATGTATTTCAATAGATGATGCTGTTGTTCACGGTATCCCTTCAAATGAGCTTTTAAAAGAAGGTCAAATTATTGGAATAGACTGTGGAGCAGAATTGTCAGGTTATTACGGAGATCATGCAAGGTCTTTTGCAGTTAGTAAAATATCTGCAGAAAAGAAAAAACTTCTAGATGTTACTGAAGAATCACTCAAAAGAGGTATTAAAATGGCCAAGCCTGGAAATTACGTAGGTGATATTGGGCATGCTATTCAGACATATGCTGAAGAAAATGGTTTTTCAATTGTTCGGGAGTTAGTGGGGCATGGAATTGGAACTAGTCTTCATGAAGAACCACAAATACCTAACTACGGATCTTCAAAACAGGGTATAAAATTAAAAAAAGGAATGTGTATAGCAATTGAACCTATGGTTAATTACGGTAAAAAAGAA
>NZIX01000052.1 GCA_002691785.1 Fidelibacterota bacterium
GCTTCTTCTTCATCATCTACACCAATATCAATTTGTTCATCTATATAACCATCACCATCATTATCAATTCCATCTGAATAATAATTTCCTATTTTATCCTCAGTTACAAACCATAAAACCATACCATTATCTAAAGTAAACCTATTAAACTGATCATTCGATGCTTCTTCAACCATGGCTTCTGTAATAACTGGAGAACCAAATTCACCTCCACTTTCTGATATGTAGTCACCCCAATAGTATCCAACCCAAGATTCATCTGCCCCATCAACATGTTCTATCATTGACTGACTAAAGATTGGATTATTATCACTTTCTAATGCAAGCCTTCCTCCACGATCAAGCCTGTCTTTTTTTAAATTTGGGCGACCAATGAATGCAGGATCGTGACCTTCATATTCATCTTCATTTATATGAGTCCAATCTTGACCCGAGAGGGCAACCCCAGAAACTTTAAACCCAAAGTTTCCAAACTTGTGTGCAGTTCTGAAAGTTAATTTTTTAAGTAAATCCGTATCATTTTGAGCAAGCATTCCACCTTGAACATTAATACTGGTTCCTGTAGTCCTGAGTGGTGAGGATGTCACAATATTTAGAACACCACTATGAGCATTCGGACCATAAAGAGCTGATGAAGGGCCCAAAACAACCTCAATTTGCTCTACATCTTCAAATGAAACAGGTATGACATTATAGGCTGTTAAACGCAAAGAAGGCACATTAGCCATTCTACCATCTGTTAGAGTTAACAATCTAGAGCTGAATGAAGAGTTAAATCCTCTTGCAGTCATATTATAACTGTCAATTCCTGATTGAGTAAAATCAATACCTTTTGTCCCTTTAAGATAATCACCCAAATTTGTATTGCTTTCTCTTCTAATTTCAGTTTTTGATATTACTGAAATTGCAGCAGGAGCATCCTCTACACGTTCTCTACGTCTTGACGCAGTTACAACATATGTCTCCATTTTTATGGCTTCCGGATCCATTTTAATATCTAAAATTGTTGCTTCATTATTTGTTATTATAAAACTTTTTTGAAAAGTTTTATATCCCATATAAGAAACTGTAACTGAATAATCCCCTTTGGATAGCTCATTAATTATATAATTACCTTCAGAATCTGTGGCAGCTCCAGAATTTGTCCCATCAATGATTACATTTGCTCCAATAAGAGGAGATTTTGTTGTAGAATCAAAGACCTTGCCTTTAATTGTCGCTCCGTAAATATTTGATACCAAAAGAAGTAATAGTAAAAAGATTTTAATCATATTAGTGAATAGTTTAAAATAAATAGCCTCAGTAATTGAGGCTATTTATTTTAGTAAAATGTGAAATGTTAAAAGTTATTATTTCAACAATAACATCTTTCCTTTTGCAGTGCGATTATCTGATACAACTTCGTAAAAGTAGACACCACTAGGTACTTTATTACCNTGTGNATCCTTACCAAGCCAGGAAATATTATANGTACCTGCTTTCAATTCAGAGTTCTGTATTACATTTACTTTTTCTCCNAGAATAGAGTAAATNGTCACTTTAACTTGAGANTCTCTTTCAGTTGAAAATCTTATTTTTGTTTCTGGATTGAATGGATTAGGGTAGTTGCCCATCAGTTCAAACTTACCAGCTACTGGAGCACTTTCATCCAGCTCAGTTAAAGCTGTGTTAGTCCAAAAGGTATTGACCCTTTGGGTTGTCATGTCAGGCATACATACATTATCAACTTCATAGACTAATCTTCCAGTGTTTTCATCACTTTCAAAATCAAAATCATGACCAGAATCATCAACTCCACATTCATAATTACATTGATCTTGAATTGCAAGAAGAGTCGCAGTAGGACCTGCTTCTGCTCCAGCTGCTAAATCCGTACCGTAAACTGAGTATAATTGCGCTCCAACAGCTGCACCAATAGCCTCAGCGGCATCTGCAAAAAAGTAATTAGCAACTTCTTCTGAGCAAGCAATTAGCGTTTCTTCTATATTAGCACCAGTAAAAACACTGTCAACTGTCATTTGGAAAACCTGTGCAGCCAAGAGGTAATTTGCTGTAAAAAAGTAACCTGTTGGAGCAAGAGGCTCATCCCCATTAAAAGGAATTCCATCAGCCCCTGCAGGATCAAAAATGTATCCATGATTTGCCATGACAGTCCCCGTCGAGAGAGAGTCTCCAGTAAATGGGTCAACATAAAATGATCCAGGATCATCAGCATTAACCGTATTTCCTGTTCCACCTAAAATTGGAAATTGAAATGATTCTTCAGATTCAGTCCACATCAATCTTTCGTAAAGTTCAGGGTTGACAACAGCCAGATAATTCTCCATGTTAACAAGCGTGACAGTATCCGCTGGTGCAGTAGGAACACCAAGAAAATCATCTAAAAGTCCATCATCGTCTGCATCTCCTAGACCACTAGCACTGCCATCGTGTGCTTCCCAATAAATTTCAAGATTCGTAGGAACCGTATGAGCTTCATCAGTGTAATCAAGAGTAACCATACCCCAATTTTCCATATCAGTACCTGGTCCATAATCTACTCCAGGTGTCCCATTTAAAAGATCAGCTGCACTGAACTGAGCGAAAACACTAGATAATGAAATTCCCCAGCCCATTGAATAAGCATTTGGGTCATCCGGATGAGTAAAGCCTGTACCTGCTGTCCATGTACCAGCTTCAGAAACCCCAGGGACGGTTGCAAATGTTGAACAATTGTCAGCTTCAGTTGTTGGATAAGTACTACCTTCATTGATTGTAAAATTACCATCGTCATTTAAATCCACGTTCATAGAAACGCCATTTGCTAACAGCAATGAATCATTTACTAGAGGAACTAGCTGAGTAGTAATGGTATCGCCAATCGCAAATTCTTTTAGCGTAAATGTATAACCCATGCCTGCAGCAGCAGCCGCTGAACTTGGCCAAGAAGCAGTTGATTTATGAGAACCTGACTCTTCATCTTGAGGGCTCTCAAATTCTCTAGCAACATAGGTATATTCAACAATAGCTGAAGTACACTGCCAATTTGCTTCAATTGATTGCGCTTGGACAAAGGTAACGGTTGAAATAATTATAGAAAAAGAAATCTTTAACAATTTTATCATATAAGTGCTCCGTTTTATTGATTTAATAAATTGATTTAAAGCTTGNAATATTAAAGTTCTTAATTGCAATAGAGCAATAAATTTTAAAAAAAGTACATTTTAATAATTCTAAAGCCATATCATTATTTTTTCAGTTATTTAAATGTAAGTCTATTCTTTAGACTAACCTAACAAGTATAGTATAAAGTAAACGGTTGAGTCAATCAGTATTTATCATCTTCATTTTTCGAGTTTCGATAGCTCCACCTTGCCCATAAAATCCAAAGACAATAAAGAGAAAGNATACTACCCCCTACAAATAAAATGTGCCCTAGTATTTGTCCATAAATAGTTGTCATGTCGTTTGCTGATTACTTGTCATTTTAATTATATTTACCCTGAATATTATAATCACTTTTTTATAAAACCTCTAATATAAAATTTAAAAATGAAAATAGCAGTTTTGGTTAAACAAGTTCCAGGTTCTGAGTCCTCTCTTCCCATTAAAGATGATCAAAAATGGATCGATGAAAGTGTAGCCTCATATGTAATGAATCCACCTGATAATTATGCAATTGAGGAAGCGTTACTTATAAAAGAGGAACTGGGTGAAGGAGAAGTTGTTATAGTTAGCAAAGGTCCANAAAGGATTCAAAAAGTCATTAGAGAAGGATTAGCTAAAGGAGCGGATCGTGCAATACATCTTAAAGAAGATACCATGGCAACTGATCCTCTAAATATTGCAAAAAGCTTTTCCACAGTACTTAAAGAAGAAAATTTTGATTTAATCTTCACTNGTCTTCAATCAGATGATACTGGGATGGGACAAACAGGCGTNTTAATCGGTGAAATACTAGGGATATCNACTGCAACTCTTGTTATTGAAACTGATATTAAAGAAAACAAAATTAAAGTAAAACGTGAATTAGAATCGGGCTGGTTTCAATGGGTTACCTTACCTCTTCCCGCTTCCATTAGCATTCAATCTGGACTAAACAACCCTAGGTATCCTTCTCTAAAAGGAATTATGGGAGCCAAAAGAAAAGAAATAAAAGTCATTCCTGANAATAAAGATAACANTCGAAAACAATTCCAANAAATTGATAAAATTTTTGTTCCAAAAACCGATAAAAAAACTGAGTTTATTGATGGGGATACCGATAAAAGTGTTACAAGAATAATTAAAATTTTAAAATCTGAAATTAAGGTGATCTAATCTATGGATATATTAGTCGTTTTAGAAGACAATCATGGTTCAATCCATCGAATGAGCAAAGAAGCCATCGTTGCAGCTCAACATATGAGAGGTTCAGTTTCGGCTTTAGCTATTGGAGAAAATTCTCTAAAATTTGCAGAGATACTTTCAAAATATAACCTTTCAGAGGTAATTACAGTTAATCATGATTTAGTTTCATCATATAATGCCGATGGCTATGCTGAAACTGTAAGCCAAATCATTCAAGATGAAAAACCAAGTAAAATTATTATTGGCCACACCTATCAGACCCGAGATTTTATGCCAAGAGTGAGCGCAAAGTTAAATATACCATTTATTTCTGATATTATTTCTCTAGANGAAAACCAATACATTAAGCAAGTACTAAATGCCAAATTAAACGCCTCATCCTCAACAAGCTCTGATTGTTGTATTCTGAGTTTTCAATCTGCAGCATTCAATGAAGAAGCCTTAACTATAGGNTCNTGCAACATGAGATCTTTTGATGTTGATTTAGATTTATCTAAAGTTAGATCAGTATCTGAGGTACCTTTCCAAGAAGAAGCTGGAGATGTTGATTTAGAAAGTGCTGAGGTTTTAGTGTCAATTGGAAGAGGAATTGAAAAGGAAGAGAATATCCCTATTGGATTTGAACTTGCAAAGGCAATTGGTGCTGAAGTTTCAGCAAGTCGTCCAATTGTTGATGCAGGATGGATAGATTCATTTAGGCAAGTCGGAAGTTCTGGCGCTACAGTATCTCCAAAACTTTACTTTTCAGTGGGAATTTCTGGCGCAATACAACATGTCGTTGGTATGAAGGGTGCTAAATTTATTCTAGCAATTAACAAAGATTCTGAAGCCCCAATATTTGAAATAGCTGATTACGCGGTTGTTGGAGATGTTTTAGAAATAATCCCAAAGTTAACTGAGGCATTAAATAAATAATATAATTATCAATATACATNAAGCTATATAATAATTAATAGGCATGAAACAGTTTAGAGCATTCGTAACTACTGAAACTAAAAAAAACGCATTTAATTATTCAATTCAAGAAAAAAATCTCACGGACTTACCCAAGAGCGATCTACTAATTAAGGTCCAATATTCTTCATTAAATTATAAAGACGCTTTATCTGCAACCGGAAATAAAGGAGTAACTAAAAAGTATCCTCACACCCCTGGAATAGATGCAGTTGGCATCGTAGAAGAGTCAAAAAATAAAAATTTCCCAATCAAATCATCCGTTATAGTCAGTGGTTATGATTTAGGAATGAATACTCCAGGTGGGTTCTCTGAATACATCAGCGTACCATCGAGTTGGACTGTAATCAAACCTGATTTATTAACTTCACAGGACTCAATGACAATCGGAACTGCAGGATTAACTGCTGGATTGTGCATAAAAGCAATAGAAGATAAAAAATCTATTAAAGGAATAAATGCTATTGTAAGTGGTGCTACTGGTGGCGTAGGCTCAATTTCCGTAGCGCTNCTTTCAAAGCTTGGTGCAAATGTAACTGCAGTCACTGGAAAAAAGAACTCTCATCAATTTCTTAAAAATCTAGGTGCTCAACAGGTAATTGACAGAAATCAATTTTTAAAATCAGTAAGAAGGCCTATTGGAAAAGGTTTATGGGATGCTGCAATTGATGTTGCAGGAGGAGAAACCCTAAGCTCAATCTTATGCTCATTAAAGTATGGTGGAATAGCAACATGCTGTGGATTAGTAGATAATCCAAATTTTGAGACTTCAATTTTCCCTTTTATTCTGCGAGCAAATCAATTAGTGGGTATCGATTCAGCTGAAGCTGAGTTATCCAATAAAAAAATGATTTGGGAACTGTTCTCCAATGATTGGAAGTTAGACAACCTTGATCAACTTACTCATATTGTTAATCTAGAAGAACTCTCTTCTGAGATTGATAAAATCCTTTCTGGAAATCAAAATGGTAGAGTCGTCATAAAGTTATAATTCATTGGAAATTTTAAATTATATAGGACTAATTGATAAAAACATTCTNATTTTTATCAATCAAACTCTTTCATTTCCATTTTTTGATTTTATCATGCCAATTATTACTAATAAACATAATTGGACTATACCAATTTTATCTCTTATACTATATTTGTTATTTTTTAATCATATAAAAGGAAGAATTGTTCTTACTATTCTTATTATTATTCTTGGAATAAATGACTATTTTTGTGCTTCAATACTTAAACCTTACTTTTCTCGATTAAGGCCTTCCCATGAATTTTTAGAATACATAAACTTACTGGTTCCCAAAGGTGGCAAGTGGAGTTTNCCCTCTAATCACGCTTCTAATATGTTTGCCTTAGCAACCACGGTAGGTTATTTCTATCCTAAGACAAAGAATAGTCTATATTTTTTGGCAATTATAGTTTGCTTTTCAAGAGTTTACGTTGGTGTTCATTANCCGNTTGACGTATTAATTGGCGGNATAATCGGCTATAGTATTTCTTGGATAATAATCAATACNTGGATTGAGTTAAAATTAAAAATGTTTAAACGTAACCAACTCTGGGTTTGGCATGAACTCAGAGAGCCAGACCATTAAAAACTAGTTTGGTAGATTATCCTTGGAAGGCTTAACACCAAATGGTGAGAACCCTTCNTGTTTACTAGGCATTTTTATCTCACCATGCTTAGATTCATATTTTTTGACATTCTCATTTAATGCACCAACAAAAGCTTTTGCATGTTGCGGAGCCATTATAATTCTTGAATGGACTTTCGCCTTTGGAACGCCGGGNAGAATNCTGGTAAAATCTAAAATAAANTCTGCTGGGCTATGAGTTACAACAACAAAGTTAGCATATTCACCAGAACTGACTTTTTCGTCAAGTTCAATATTAATTTGCTGTATATTTTTTTTTTCTTTATTCATGGTATGCTCTCTATGAAAATTTAAGATTTAAGGTCTCTGTCATTAAATTCTTCCCAATCATCATTGATTCCCTCAAATTGAGTGTAGTCTTTAATGCCTTCATTTTCTTCAACATTTTTAGGATGAAGTTCATTTTCGTAAATATTAAATAGATCTTTCTTTTTTTCAAACTCGCTTGGATCACCTTCTTCTTCCTTGGTTTGATCCAAATCATCAACATCATCACTGTAAACTTGTTGATCAAAAAAATCAAGATTCTCAACAATGCCATTGGCCATTAAAAACTCTAAAAAATCAAGAAATTTTCTACTTTTTAGGTTAGCAGAGCAATGGGGACACTTAAGTGAATCTCTTAGATCAACTTCTTCAATTGTATTCTCACATACGGGACAAATTAAACCTTCAAGCATTGTAAATCCTTTTAAAATCGGTGGTCAATATAAAAGAGAGAAATGCTTTGAGCAATAACATTTACATAGAATTATAAATATAATTGAAGTATTTTTTTTCTTCTTCGAGTAATAGTTTGTTCCTTCTTAATTTTGCTTTCTTAGCAACTTCAATAAATTCTTTCAAACTTGCTTTTTTTATTTGTTTATTATTGATAATACTAAATGAAAGTATATTTCTAGAAGGGAATGACTGAGATAATACATTGCAACCAATTCCTATATTCGTTCCTGTATTTAGCATAGTGCCTATTGCAGTTTTTGTATGATCTCCAATAAAACTACCTAAAAATAATTTATTTGAATTAATAAGTTGATTATTAATTATCATTGATACCTCTTTATAGTTATTTTTTAAATTACTGTTTGTAGTGCCAGCGCCTAAGTTCACCCATTCACCAACAAAACTATCACCTAGAAAACCATAATGTGATTTATTTGTAAACCCTTGAATAATAGTTCCACTAACTTCACCACCAATTTTACAATGGGGCCCAATCACAGAATTACTGATTTTACTATTAGATTTTATTGTAGTACTCTTTCCTATAAATAAGGGTCCCTCCAAATAACAAAAAGGCTCAATTTGGACATTTTCACATAAGATCACTTGACCCAAGCTCTCATTAAAATGGACATTTTCATATTTCACATTATTCTTAAAATCACTTTTCGTCTCTTTTACTGCTTCTGGGATAAGATCTATTAAATCCCATAGATATTCTATAATCTTGCAATCAATTTCCCCTCCACATTCAACAACTGGATGAACTTTTGCATCATTTTTTTTATTTTCTAGCCAAGTATTTGACTGATTTAAGTTTAAATTTGCAGCAATCAAATTTTTACCTGACGTATATTTCTGTGATGGCTTAGAGATCACCTTCTCAATTGAGTCACGATTCCAAATAACTCTTGCATTCAGCCAAATAAGATTATCATCCGTAATTTGATTGACATTTTTTAATGGATAAAACTCTGATGTTAAATTTTTGATGGATTCTCTTACCCAAAGTAAAATTGAACTTTTTGGAAAAAACTGATACATTCTCTCAAGAAGAGAATTTGAACCGTATCTTAAATCAAAAACGGGTCTGTTGATGGTTAATGGCTCCAAATTAAGAACCTTTTCATCTTCAAAAAAAACTATTTTCATTTTAATCCTAATATTTTTTCAATAATCTCATAATTTTTTTCTAAAAATCCTGTTGATGAGGGTTTAATAACAATACTATATATTTGATCTGAAAACATAGATTTATAACCAATTTTTATGGGTATATCTAATTCCAGAGAAAAAAATGATATAGTTTGCTCTTCTGATTGATTTAGATCAACCAAGGCTTCAAATTTTGACATCTTTATATCATTGATCAATTCAAAATTTGTTAAAACACCAATGTAATTAAAATCAACATCTGAATAAGTCATTGTATGTGATTTAATTTTATCAGTGTAAAATTGAATTCCATCTTCATGAACTAAATACTTAACGTTTGATACATTATCTTTAAATTCACTTTTTATAAAATGGGATGCGATTTGAGCAAATTTCTTTTCTGCTGGTAATAGAAATAAAATATTTGAGATTCCTTTGCCCTCTTTTCCTATGCGAACTAAATTTTTAGCATTAGTTTTTGAACGAAAAAATTTATACCATAATATCAGCAGGTTATTTCTCCATGAAATTTTCATAATTGAATTTAACATTTCCAGATATTGATAAAAATTGGTCTAAAAAATAAAGTATAAATAAAGATATGGCATTTAATAAAAAATTAATTTGGGGTGGATTAGGCTGGGTAATGGGTGGCCCTATCGGTGCAATATTAGGGGTTGCTTTCGCGTCAATGAATCAAGATAACTCATCTCAATGGAGACAATTTAATCAACGACCTCATATTGGCCGTACGACAAAACCAAATGATTTTGCAATTACCATTCTAGTTTTATTTGCAAAAGTTATGAAAGCTGATGGAAGACTATTAAAATCTGAACTTGATTATGTAAAAAAGTTTCTAATCCAACAATTTGGTCTGCATCAAGCTCGTGAATTCATGATAATTTTTAAAGATATACTAAATCAAGAATATCCATTAAAGCAAATCTGCCTACAAATCCAAAAATCTATGGATCATCCAAGCCGTTTAGAATTAATTCATATACTTTTTGGACTATCTGCTTCTGATAAAGACGTTCATGTTGAAGAGCTTAAAGTAATACAAACTATTGCAAATTATCTGAATATTAACTCAAATGATTTCGAGTCTCTTAAGGCTATCTTTGCAACTGATCATGAAGCCATTTACAGAATATTAGAGATCCAATCTTCTGCATCAGATAGTGATGTAAAAAAAGCATTTCGGAAGATGGCAAATAAATACCATCCTGATAAAGTAGCCCATCTTGGAATAGATAGACAAAATTTAGCAGAAGAAAAATTTAAGGCAGTGAATGAAGCTTATCAAAAAATAAAAGATACTAGAGGCATCTCATAAAAAAAGAATTACCGGGACAATTTCCTTATAAAAGAGGTTTATATGAAAAGATGTACCAGGATAGACTATGGACTATGCGTCAATATGCTGGATATACATCTGCTCATGAATCCAATAAAAGGTATCATGATTTATTAGAAAATGGAGTAATGGGACTTTCAATAGCTTTTGACTTACCAACTCAAATTGGATATGATTCTGACCATAATATGTCTGAGGGTGAAGTTGGTAAAGTGGGTGTACCAATTTGTCACCTATCGGATATGGAAGTACTATTAAAAGATATTCCATTAGATAAGATATCTACTTCCATGACAATTAATGCAACTGCACCTATTCTATTGGCCTTTTATATTGCTATTGCTGAAAAAAACAATGTTCCTTTAAATAAAATTTCTGGTACAATTCAGAATGACATTCTAAAAGAATATATCGCTAGAGGTACCTATATATTCCCTCCAAANCCATCAATGAAACTTATTACTGATATTTTTGAATTTTGCGATAGCAATATGCCAAAATGGAATACTATATCTATATCAGGTTATCATATTAGAGAAGCTGGAAGCACTGTTGAACAAGAGTTAGGCTTTACATTTTCAAATGCAATAGCCTATGTTCAATCTGCAATTGATAGTGGATTAGACCCCAATAAATTTGGTCAACAAATTTCGTTCTTCTTTAATTCTCATAATGGGTTTATTGAGGAGATTTCTAAATTCAGAGCTGCCAGGGCAATATGGGCTTCTATTATGAAAAAAAGATTCGAAGTTTCAAATAAAAAAGCTCTTATGTGCCGATTCCATACGCAAACTGGTGGATCAACACTCACCGCATCTCAAATTGACAATAATGTAGTCAGAACGACAATNCAAGCAATGTCTGCAATTTTAGGAGGCACTCAATCTTTACATACAAATTCAAAGGATGAAGCCATATCATTACCAACTAATGAATCAGCAACTCTTGCATTGAGNACTCAACANCTAATCGCTTANGAAAGNGGNCTNGAAAAGTANCCAGATCCNTTCGGTGGAAGTTATGTTATTGAAGAAATGACTGAAAATATTATTCAAAAATCTAAAAAAATTATNGACCATATAGATTCTATTGGAGGAGCGGTTTTAGCAATAGAAGATGGGTATATTCAAGAAGAGATTAATAAGAGTGCTTATGATTTTCAAAAGAAGGTAGATTCAAATGAAAAAATAATTATTGGAGTAAATAAATTTATAGATATATCTAATGAGGAACCTAATTTATTAAAAATTGATCCAAACCAAGTTTCAAAACAGATTAGGAACTTAAAAAACATAAAAAAGTCCAGAAATAATGATCAAGTTAAAAACAACCTTGAGAAACTGAAAAATTCTGCGAAATTAAATAAAAACCTAATACCTACTATCATTAATTGCGTAAAAAATGACTGTACCTTAGGTGAAATATCAGATGCTCTTAGAAGCATCTATGGAGAACATAAAGGTTTTTAATTATTTTGAAAAATCTAGCTTCAGCCACCTCAATTATTTTACATCCATTTTCAATAACTCCAATAATATTTACAATTTTAACATATAAAACTAACCTAGGCGAAGTAAATCATTTTCATTACATAATAACCTTACTTTTTTCAACAATTATACCCTTTATTACTTTTTTAACTTTAAAAAAACTAAAGCATATTTCTGATTATAATATTTCAATCCGATTAGAAAGAGTATTNCCTCTATATTTAAGNTCAATATACTTTTCTTTTGGTTNTTTAATATTATATAAACTCAATGCAAACATCATNGTTCAAGGTTTAATGTTCTGCTATACTATCAATACATTAATTGTTGCTTTTATAACAAAATTCTGGAAAATATCCCTGCATGCAATAAGTTTATCTGGTCCACTAACGGCATTATGGATTCAAGGCTTTCAGTATCCTATAATAATGAGTTCCCTTATTTTTTGTGTTTGTTTATCGAGATGGTTTTTAAAAGCTCACACAAAGAGTCAAGTTATTGGAGGGACTTTATTTGCGATTTTTTTTACATATTTTGAACTTTATTTTTATCTTTCATAATTATGATATTTAAAAATTTAATCCAAGCAAATCTTAGAACTGAATATTTGGGAAAAGATATAGAATATTATCAAATGATTGATTCTACAAATAAAGAAGCCAAATCTATAATTAATAATAATGAAGCAACCCATGGAATGATGGTTATCACAGATAATCAAAAAAATGGAAAAGGTCGATTAAATAATGGGTGGTTTATGGGAGCGGGTAAAGGTTTGGCCATGTCTATTATTTATCTTAAGACATTATCAATCAATAAAGCTACTTTAATTCCATTAGCATCAGGCCTAGCTATTGCAAAAGCTCTAGAGAATAGAGGTTTTAAGCCAAAATTAAAATGGCCTAATGATATTATTTTAAATAATAAAAAAATTGGCGGAATTCTATGCGAAAGTGACATAAAAAATAATATTATCAATTCTTTTATTATTGGAATTGGCTTGAATATCAATGAAACTATTAATGATTTCCCAAAAGAACTGCATGATAAAGCCACTTCGCTATTTATAGAAACCGACAATTCATTTCAAAGAGAACTTATTTGTGCAATAATTACAACATTCTTAGAACGCTCCATTCAAAATTTTGATTCTATTATGGACGGATGGCTCTCATTTTGTGCTCATTTAGATAAAAAAGTTACTTTTCATTATAAAAATAAAGAGTACTCTGGAATTTTTAAAGGCATTAACAGTAAAGGACATGCTCAAATAGAAACTGATGGTAGGGTTTTGCAATTNCCTTCGGTTTATTTAAGATAAATTTTATTTTCTTCTTAAACGGATCATAGTTATCTCCGAAGGAACTCCTAAACGAAGTGGGGGCCCCCAGTATCCTGTTCCTCTATTTACATAAATTTGAGTTCCATTATGATCATGCAGACCTTCAAGATAAGGGTTAGCCCACCGAGTTGGATAAGTAAAAGGCCAAAATTGCCCTCCATGGGTATGACCGGATAATTGTAAATCTGCTTTTGCTTCATGAACTTTAAAGATGCTTGCTGGTTGATGTGCTAAAACTATTTTTACTATATCATCCGGTAAAGATTCCAGAGCTTTTTTTGGATTAGTTTTGTGACTGGGTTTTATTGTCTGTGCTCTATAATCAGTAACACCAGCTAGTGAGATTTTAGAGTTTTTAATATTTAAAATCTCATTAGAGTTAACTAAATTTTTGATTCCCAAACGATCTGTTTCNTCAAGCCACTGATCTACACCAGAATAATACTCATGATTGCCTGTAGCAAAGAAGGTTCCATATGGGGCAATCATCTCTGCAAGGGGTTCACAATCNGATCTAAGNTGACGAACAGATCCATCAACAAGATCTCCTGTAATTGCTATTAAATCTGGATTTAAATGGGAAATTTCATTNAGAACTAATTCAACATAGGGTCTTTTAATAGTAGGCCCCACATGAAGATCTGAAATTTGAGCAATACTAAATTTATCAAATTCTTTTGGAAGGTTCTTTAGATAAATATCTTGATATATAATNGAAGGTCCATTNCTNGCTTNCNTAAAACCGTATAAAGTTGCNGCNCCAGAAAGTGATATTATACCTAAATTAACTGTTTTTCTTAAAAAATCTCTTTTAGAATCAACTATAGGTTCATCATTTTCAAAATATCTAGAAAAAAATAAAAAGATTTGCTGCGAAAAATCTTTNANTAANAATATTAAAAATGATANAGTAAAAAATCCTANACTTGTATAACCGATTAATGAAACCTTATCTAATATTTTTGATTCATTACCATTCATTCTTAAAATGATTGGAAGCAATGGAAGTAAACTTAGAATAAGAGCTAAACTATATAGAATTATACTTTTAAGAAAGGTTATATCTAATGGGGATATAAGCTTAAANGCAACATATCCATGCATTAACCAAAGGATTATTAATACAANAATGAAGAACAATTTATTTAGGAATTTTTAACTAATTTTCTAATTATCGTACGCGGCTATACCTGTTACATCCTGACCAAGAATGAGAGTATGCATTTCATGAGTACCCTCATAGGTGTACACAGATTCAATGTTTGCCATGTGTCTTATTGGAGAATAATCAATCGTGATACCATTCCCTCCTAGAATTCCTCGAGCAGTTTGCGCGATAGATCTGGCAATCATGCAATTATTTCGTTTAGCCATAGATACCTGCTGAAATGTCATTTTACCTAAATCTTTTAAACGGCCTAATNTATGAACCATTAATTGACCTTCCGTAATTCGAGTNAGCATTTCTGCTAANTTTGATTGAGTTAATTGATANGAAGCAATAGGTTTAGAAAATTGTTTNCGTTCTNAAGAATATTTTAATGCCGTATTATAACAATCAGTAGCAGCTCCGATCATTCCCCAAGCTATTCCATATCTCGCTTGCGTTAGGCAACTTAAAGGTCCTTTCAAGCCTTTTATATTAGGTAAGCGAGCAGAATCTGGAACTCTTACATTTGCCATAGAAAGTTCTGACGTTATTGAAGCTCTCAAACTCAACTTTCCATGAATGTCACTTGAACTAAATCCATCCATCCCTTTTTCTAGAAGAAAACCTCTGATTATTCCTTCTTCATCTTTTGCCCAAACAACTGCAACATCTGCTAAGGATCCATTAGTAATCCACATTTTATTACCATTGATGATCCAACCATCTTTGTCTCTGACACACCTAGTTACCATTCCTCCAGGGTTTGAACCAAAATTAGGTTCAGTAAGTCCAAAACATCCGATTTTAGTGCCATCCCCTAATTTTGAGAGCCACTTCCTTTTTTGATCATCAGAACCGTAAGCATGAATTGGATACATTACTAGAGCACCTTGAACACTTGCAAAAGATCTTAAGCCTGTATCTCCTCTCTCTAGTTCATGCAAAATTAGACCATACGCAACATTACTAATACCTGCCCCTCCTGATTCTTCTGGGAGTGATGATCCAATAAAACCCAATTCACCCATCTTAGGAATTAATTCCATTGGGAAAGTTCCATCTTCGTAGTGCTTATTAATTAATGGCATGAACTCTTTTTGAACGAACTCATATGCCGTTTTTTGTATAAGGAGCTCTTCCTCCGAAAGGGAATCAGTTAAGTTATAATAGTCAGGTCCAAGTTCTTTCATTTTTTAATTCTCATTTTGGTTGAAATTAAGCTATAAATGTTAAACAAAAAGAAACGTTATTTTTAAAAATTTTTCATTCAACAAAGTTTTTTTCTTTGATCAATTAATCCCATTGATAGTAAAAAGGGATTTTTATTTTGAAATTTTTTGAAATCATCTTTTGATTTTATATCCAACCAATTATTTTTAATTATAATTTGAGCTATTGCTCCACCTAAATTGTACCCAGGCCCTAATAAAACAATTTTATCTGGACAAAATTCTTTAAGAGAAACTTCAATAGCTGTTGAAAAATCGTATGTTTTATTTACCTGATGTTTCATGGTATAATTTGAAAGTCTATTTATATCTGTGCTAAATGGTGACCATATTTTACCACGACCATCCACAATTGGAATTTTTGGTTTTTTAAAATCTAATGAATTAGATAATAAATTTACTTTACTAGAAATTAAATTCATCAATGGAGTATGGAAGGCACCATTAAATGGAATTTGAAATGGGTATTTATCGTTTTTTGGGAGTGAAGAATGCAATAAATTGAGCGAATTTGAATCTCCTCCGATAACAACATAACCTCCTAAATTTATCGAAACATAGGCTTTATACTTCTTTATCTGTTTATTTAAAAATTTTCTTTTTTCTTCATTTATTTTCCAATCTTCATCGATTATAGGATAAATAATTTGTCCACCTATTAATTTCTCCTTCATCATTGAACCCATAGATTGAATTAAATTAAAGGAATCCTCGTCATTTAAAGATTTAGCTAGTGATAATGACGTATACCATCCCATTGAATTACCAGTTACCGCAACGACTTCATATTTATCTTTATCAATAGAGTAAAAATCTGCTAAACTACATGCGTATATTAGAGGAGAAGCATTCTCTCCAACCATATGCACATTAGATTTAAAACCTTGTTTATCAAGTTCAGTAATAGTTATCTGATTTGATGATTCTCGCTTTGAGTCAATCAATGATAGTTGATCTTTTATACTACTCTTATATTTATTGAGAGCACCTGTATTTTCTCTAACATAAGAACCTCTACCAGGTGCAACAATGACAATTCTTTCCTTATTCATTCAGTAAACCTAGAGATTCTTCAACAATTGATTCTCTACTTGGTAAAGTCACTGTAGCAGCATCACCTAATGATATAAAACTGTCTTTGGCTGCATGAAGCTTTATATTTAGAGTTTTTTTACTTTTTTTAACCAAGTTAATAAAAATACTTTCTCCATGACATCCTGATTCTCGACATTCATCAACAATCAAAATATTTAAACTTTTACCAATTGAAACTAAAAGCTTTTGATAATCAATATCTGAAAGCCATCTTAAATCAATGACTTTAATTTTACCTTTTATTTCTTTTTCTATTATTTTTTTTGCTTGTAAAGAATAATATAAGCCATTTCCATAACTTATTATAGTTAAGGATTCTCCATCACCATACACTTTGAATTGACTGATTAAAATCTCGTCAATTGGATCGGGGTATTTAAAATTCCATTTACCGTCTTTTTCTTCATGTAGGTCTTTTGTCATATAAAGAGCAATTGGTTCAATAAATACCGTGATTCTGGCATTTTCATGGGCTTGTCTTACACATTGTCTTAACATTCTTGCTGCATCTAAACCATTTGAAGGTACCGCTAAAATTATTCCTGGTATATCTTTAAATATTGATAATGAGTTATCATTATGAAAATGTCCTCCAAAGCCTTTTTGATAGGCTAATCCAGGTACTCTTAATACCATTGGATTTGTAAACTGGCCCTCACTAAAGAAGGCTAATGTTGCAGCCTCGCCCCTCAATTGATCTTCAGCATTATGTAAATAAGCCAAAAATTGGATTTCTGGAATAGGTATAAAGCCATTATGTGCAAAACCAATACCAAAGCCTAAAATAGAGGTTTCATCTAACGGACTATTAAAAACCCGTCTAGGGCCATAAATGTCAAATAATTCTGAAGTAACATTATAAACACCACCTTTTTGTGCTACGTCCTCACCAAAAACTAGAGTATTCTTATACTTTTTTAAAATATCCACCAAAGCATAATTAATTAGCTTCGCCATATGCTGTGGAATATTTAATCGCTTAAACTCCTTTTTGAAAATATCTTTTCTGTTTTTAATTGAAATAGGAGGTGGATTTTTTTTCTTTTTACTAATTCCTGTTATTGAGCTCATAACATCTGAGTATGTTTTCAATTTAGGCCTTAAAGTTGCTGCTTCAAAAACTGCTGAAACTTGTTTTCTAATAGATTCATAAAGTTTTAGTATCTCTTCTTTTGAAAGTAAATTATTTTCTAAAATTAATCTTGCTGAATGAAGTAAAGGATCATTTTTCTCTGCTATTTCAATCTGGTCTAATGATTTATACCCTAATTCGATATCAGAACCAGCATGTCCCATTAGTCTTACTGTCTTCATATGAAGAAAGATTGGAATACGATTTAATCTACAATCTCTTTCAACTTGATTTGTTTTATAAATTAAATCAATCATATTTAGTCCATCTACTGAAACATACTTAATACCATACCTCTGTGAGAAAGATTTTTCTATCCACTTTGAATCTGTTGGCACGGAAATTCCTAACCCATTATCCTCGCAAATAAAAACAATTGGAACATGTCCTCCATAATGACTAATCCAACTCGTTGTATTAAAAGCACTTAAAGCCGATGCATGATTTGCACTCGCATCT
>NZIX01000053.1 GCA_002691785.1 Fidelibacterota bacterium
ATTTAAAATTAATTTACTTCAATTAAATTTTTAAACTAAATAGAATATACTATTTGTAGTTTTATTCGCCTTTGGATGATTTATCAAGACCAAAAGTTTGATATACCACGGACAAAATAAAAATAATAACAATCATTTTTTGAGCAACCACTTGAAATATCAAGGCTGCTTGACTTTCTCGAGGACCAGGACCAAAATGAAGTATAATCACGTAACTTAAAATTGATAAGAAGAATATGGCATAGCCAGCCGAATATTTATTTTGAATTAATTCAGAACGATAAATAACAATTGTATACATTAGTGATGTGACCAAAAATGAATGAAAAATATTGTTCGCATAAAACACATGAGGGTCAAGTACGAGATCTGAGGGCGTAAGTGCAGTTCCAATTAGACATATAGCGCCTAAAAATGAAAAAATTGTACCAACTAAAGCCATAATGTTATTATATCTTTTATAATCGTTTTTAAAAAATCTTAAAACTGAAACATAATGGACAATAAAAGTCAAAGACACCAAAAATAAGGACAAAGAGAAGAATATCATCGATAGATAATTTGGTTCGCCATTATGTGCTTGATATCTTCCTAAATCAGAGAAATAATTTTTAGTAAAAACATATTTAGTCGTTTCTTCATTCCATATTGTACCACCAGGATAATTAAACATTCCAAGGACTTGAAGAAACAAAAATACTCCTACCATAATTCTAGGTAAACTAACCAAAAATAATCTATCATCGAAAAATGTAATAATTTTATTGTTAATCATAAATTGATATTGAAGTCATTAAACTTAAAAAACAATATTTTGTTTAGAAAATAAATGTGATGGTCATCACTGCAATAAAAAAGGATATAAGAAACTTTTAAAATAAAAACGTAAATATTTATGAAGGTACTTAAGAAGTACGTTTGGTATGTAGAGACCGGGGCATAACTTATTTAGCGCTCTTACCTCGTATTAAGTTATGCCCCAAGTTTTATCAACCTTTAAAGCTAAATAAGCTTTGGACAAACTTTGTTNNNATGAACTNTTTNTTTNAGATCNNNTCTTCAATCTCAATATGCCAATAAGCCAAAGAAATGAATATAAATTGAATAGGAAGACGTCCCCAAGCAATCAATGATGAAGTTCCCATCGCTTCACCATTAGTAATTGCCAAATATATATTGGCAGGATAAACGGCTATTAGGAGAATTATTAATCCCCACCCAGCTAGAGGTCTTGTATTTTTAAAAAGTAATAGTAATCCTAAAATTATCTCAAATATACCGCTTAAGTATACTAATTCTAATTTTAGAGGTAAAACTGGTGGTATGATTTGAAGGTACCACTTAGGGTTTTTAAAATGGCTTAATCCAACCATTATATAAAAAAAACTCATTATGAAAACTGAAATGGATTTAAACATTCTTTTCATTCTAAACATTAAAAAAATTTAAAGAACTATTANATTNTAATCAAAAACCCGCCCCTGACTATCTGTTTTAATTAANAATATATCAGGNTTATTTTGAGTTTCNGGTTTNGTGTACCCAATCATTATATAACCACCATCTAACGTTTGATGGCNAGAAAAAACTCGATTATCCCCGCTCTCACCATANGTTTTATNTCTTTCTAAATTTCCGTTNTGATCANCTTTTATCCACCATGCATCAAATCCACCATCTCCGAAGGAATCTGAATATCCAGTAATCAAGTAACCGCCATCTGCTGTTTGAGATCCTGATCGACCATAATCTGTTCCGCTAGCTCCAAATGTTTGAATCCACTCTGTTTCACCATTAGGATTTACTTTAATCAAATATGCATCNTTCGCACCATTACCANATGAGTTAGTATGNCCAGTTAAAATAAAACCTCCATCACTAGTGAAATTAACATCATAAATTATTTCAGCAGAATTACCGCCATATGATTTAGACCATATTTTATTTCCATCAGTATCTGTCTTCATTAGAAATCCATTACCATTAGGATCTCCAGACGATCTTGAAACACCTGCAACAATGTAACCACCATCTAAATCCTGTAATACAGAATTTCCATAATCATCTCCTTCACCTCCATAACTCTCACTCCANTCTTCTAAACCATTTGAATTTACTTTTAATAGATATACATAATTAAAACCAGTATTTGGCGAAACAGTNCTCCCGCATACAATAAAACCTCCATCAANAGTTTGGTACACAGAATACCCAATATCATCTTGTTCATNCCCATATTCAAAATCCCATTCCAGAATACCAAACGAATTTGTTTTTATCAACGAAACATCGCTACTCCCGTCACTTGAAGAAGTCCTTTGCCCAACCATGAGATAACTTCCATCAGAGCATTGAATTAAATCATAGGCTTTATCAGTTTGACTAAAGTTCATATCTTGTTCCCAAATTATATCACCCTCACTATTTACCCTCTTTAAAGATATGTTATTTGCTGAATTACCTAAAGCGCTATTATAACCAAGCATGATATAATCTTCATTTTCAGCTTGTAAAACTGATCTACCATAATCAAAGTTTTGATCTCCATAAGACTCAAAAAAACGAGTCCAAGAACTTCCAACTTTTATATTACTCAAAGAATATAGTTGCCAATAATCCTTTACCATAATCTGATAATATTTATATAAGTTATCTTCNAAATTATTATGTGTAAATGAAGTATCTAAACGGTCAATAGAATCATAAATTAATATGGAATCTTTCATATCAGGGTATTGAGATTCAAAAACAGCATATGAGCTAAAATCAAATTCACTAGATGAANTCCAGCTTATAGTAAATGAATTGTCCTCATATTTGATTGGGTTAAGTTTTACAGGTTCTGGATTAATATCTAATACATAGTATCCATCTCCAACAGTACTAAAATCATGAATATCTACAACTTTTACCCAATACCAACGTGGCACACTAGGATTAAAATTAGTAAGTGTTAATATGGTATCTTTTTGAACAAAATTTGTATCACTTAAAAGATATTTTTCACCATTTTCAATTTCCGAATAAAGGTATAAATAGCCCTTAAAATCATCATCAATTGATGGATTGATCTTTATTACCATTTCAGATTCTGTATAAATAATTGACGAAATATTTACAGGATTTGGAAAAGCTGTTCGATTATCAACTAAAACTTGAATAGGTGAACTCATAGCAATATTTCCTGACATATCATGAGCTGTAATTGTAATGCTATGTGAAGAGCTATCTGGATATGAAATAGTATTCCACGGTAAGACATAAGGTGCTATACTGTCTACTACATTGGTTTCTATCCCATTAATCCAGAGAGTGACTTTTTTTAATGAATCATTATCTGTTGCCGCACAAGTAATCTGAACAATCTCTGAAACAACTGAAAGAGTAAATGGATATGTAATTACCACAGAGGGATTTGTTGTATCTGTTTTTTCACTATCTTCGCATGAGTAAAATCCACAAAAGACCATAATGAAAAGTAAAAGCAGGTATTTATTCAATTATCTGTTTCCTTATTTTACTTTTATCACAAAAATCANATGGTCTCTGGTACATATGTGAAATTTGACCGTGGAGGTCTTTCATAATTTTTTTGCTGAACTCTGTCTGGCAAGATAACCTCTTCTTGTTGAATCTCAACATATTTAATTAAAGAGATGAAATGCCTAATGCAGTTTATCCTAGCTTTCTTCTTATTATCTGATTCTACAACATTCCAAGGAGAGAAAACCGTGTCTGTATGTTCAAACATATTATCTTTTGCTTTTGAATAATCATCCCAGCGATTAACAGACTCCAAATCCATAGGGCTTAGTTTCCAACCTTTTGTTGGNTCTTCAGCTCTATTTTTAAAACGTTTCATTTGTTCTTCTGCGCTGACAGAAAACCAATATTTTATTAATTGGGTTCCGGATGATATAATCATTCGTTCAAATTCTGGACAGGTTTGTAAAAAGTTAATATATTGTTTTTCGCTACAAAACCCCATTACCCGCTCAACACCTCCCCGGTTATACCAGCTCCTATCAAAAATAACAATTTCACCTGACGCTGGCAGATAAGGTATATATCTTTGAAAATACCATTGAGATTTTTCACGTTCCGTCGGAGTCGCTAATGCAATAACTTTACAATGCCTTGGATTTAAGTTTTCTGTGATTCTTTTAATGGTACCGCCTTTCCCTGCCGCATCTCTGCCTTCAAAGATAATAGCAATTTTTTTCCCCTCAGCAATAACCCAATTTTGAAGTTTAACTAATTCAATCTGAAGTTCTTTAAGCGTTTTATTATATAATTTATTAAACTCTTTTTTTTCACTCATCATATGCCTTAATTATTATTTATGAAAAATATTATTTTTTTTTAAAANTTTATCAAATACAATCTATTTTAACAACGTTAACTTATTTATTTTTTTTAACCTTTCTATTTCAAAAATTGCAAAATAAATACCTGAACTAACTTTTAAACCNGCATCATCAGTTGAATCCCAAGTNATATANCTTTCACCAGCTTCTTGAAACCCCATCAAAAGAGTTTTTATTTTTTTCCCTTTAATATCAAATATAGAAAAATTTACGTTAGCTTTATTAGGAATATTAATTCCTATTGAAGTCATTGGATTAAATGGATTTGGAAAAGCATTTAATATTTTATACTCATTTGAAACAATTGATTCAATCTGCAAGTATTGACTGCATCCTGATGTGTCTTGATAGCCTAAAAAGGGCTCTATGCATGATGGATAAGGTGGACATAATTTGTTATTAAAAATATTAAACACTAATGGGTTTGTCCAATCAAGCTCAAGATCACAGATACTTTCTGGAACCAATCCAGTTAATTGATTATCATTTAGGTAGAGATATTTTAAATTTATTAAATCTCCAATCCCAGAAGGGATTTGTCCAGAAAGTTTATTTTCAAATAAAAATAGATATTCTAATTTACTTAATGCTCCGATATCTGAGGGTATTTCTCCGGATAATTCATTATATTGAAAATAAATTTCATGTAAACTATCTAAACCATTCAGGTTGGGAATTGTTCCGCTCAATAAATTATCATTCAGATAAAGTGATTTTAAATTACTTAGATTTGAAATTTCAGATGGTATTGANCCCTCAAACTCATTTCCTTGTAAATAAATAGCAATAAGATTTATAAGGCCTCCTATTTGTGGTGGAATTTCACCCATCATTCCATTTTCGCTTAAATTCAATGTATCAGTATCCTCAATGATATAACACTGTCCCCATAAATCATACTGTATATTTTGCTCAGGATCACATCCTAAGGTGTCTTGACTTAACATAAATTCTTCAACGCAAGTCGGGTATGGAGGACAGAATTGATTATTATCTACATTAAAACGATATTGATTACTCCAAATTATATCCAGACTACATAGATTACATGCTATCTGACCTTCAAATTGATTATTATTTATTATAAGTGTGTTTAAACTATTCATGTTACCTAAAGAAGCAGGTAATTCCCCTTCAAAGTCATTATTTTCGAGATGGATATAAATAAGATTTGATAAATTTCCAATCTGATGAGGTATTGCACCACTTAAATTATTATTATTTATATACAGGGATGTTAAACTGTTAAGATTCCCAATTTCCTCAGGAATTTCACCGGAAAATAAATTATTATAAAGCCAAAGAAAATTTAAATTAGTCAAATTTCCAATTTCTCCAGGAATTAATCCATTTAATTGATTGTTAAATAATGCCATAGTTCTTAGGTTAATTAAATTGCCAATTTCTAAAGGTATTTGTCCAGTCAACTGATTTCCATAAAGTTTTAACTCCGTTAAATTAATTAATCCTCCTAATTCTGAAGGAATTAAACCAGACAAACTATTATTTTGAAGATAGAGAATATCAAGATTGATTAAATCACCAATTTCTGAGGGTATTGAACCACTTAACTGATTTGATTGAAGATTTAAATAGTTTAAGTTAACCAATACTCCAATTTCTTGCGGAATCGAGCCGCTAAGGCTCTCTCCTGCTAAATTTAATTCAGTTGTGTATTGAATTGAATAACACTGATCCCATAAAAAAATTTCATCATCATTACATTGATTATAGGATAAATCATAAAAAATAAAATAAATAAATAACCACGTNTAACTTTTCATGTAGTTAAATATAATTCNATAAATTNTTAANTTTAATCTAAAANTCTTCTTTCTTTCTAANATCTCCNTTAATAGAANAAGTAATCACTTGAATTGGCTTCCCATTTTTAAAAAGATATTCCATTGATTTAAAATGAGTNAANTCTCTTTTTCTATTNTAATACTGATCNTATTTTATCCANATACCCTCNTTTAATCCCATTTTGTAAGATCCTTTCTCTAAAATATTTCCTCCTTTAAAAAATGAGATAAATTGACCATTTTTTTGACCATCAGTTACATTATACTCATATTCAATTTGCTCTATAAGAAAAAACTTTACTACCTTACCTGTGAATGGTTTATCTGATAATGGACTATATATTTTATTACCAATAGATACTATAAAATCTTCATGAAGTATATTTTGGCTGTATAATAAAGAATAAGAAAAAATAACACTCAAAATAAATTTGATCATTAAATTATTCTCAAATATANCTTAAATCAAAAGTTAAATTTACTGCCTTAGTCTATAAGTACAGCCTTCCATTGTTTTCAGAAATTTCTCAACTTGATTTTCCGTATGAAATAACTCGTCAATCGATACAAAAACATCACTTGGATACTCAATTTCATCATAATCTCTTAGAAAATTCGATTCTAATTTAATAATCACATCTCGAATAACCATTGGTGGAATTTCTTTATTACGCATAAAATTGATTTGCAAGTTTAATTGTCCTATTGATGTCATATGAAATAGCGGTATGATTCCTACATCAGTATTACATCTATATGTAAGTGTTCCATGATCATGACCTCTTCCCCAAGAAATATCATCTGCATACTTTTCACTAAATTCAATAATAGAAACACCTATTTTGGCTACTTCTCTACTACATTGTTCTCTTAAATGGTTTATAAATTGCTCTTTATCCCAGTTTGACATGTAGTTTTACCTCCAAAATTAAATGAATGAAGTATTTTAAGTGGGCTAGTTTACATAAATCTTTATTTTCAAGAAAGAATCATTATAATTTAAAAATTAAAAGGCGCTCCAGACTCCATAATAATACTTTTGAGATTCTGTCGGAGTTTTGTTAATTCTTAACATATCAATATATTTTTGTTCACTATATTTTACACTGTAAGGTAATGATAATTGTTTCTGATTTCTTATAATATTAACCATTACTTGACTACCTTCTTGGATAGGATAGCCAGTATCAGAATAAAGTATATTTTTTAAATGTTCCGTATTTATAAAATCACCAACCTCAAAACTATTTGACTTTTTATTTTTTATTTTCTTTATAGTATAATTATGATCTAAAGAAAAATAATTTAACCTAACTCCCAAATCACTCACTATATCCAGGGGTAATTCATCTATTCCTTTTTCATTATAGGCCAACCCAATAAGATCAAAAGATTTTTCTATTTTTAATTTAGAATTACTTTCAATATATTTTGAAAACCAAGTTCTTAAAGATGGATGAACTAAATTTGTAATCTCATCAAAAAGATCCGCTTCACTAAAAGTATCCTCATCATTATACTCATTAAATAATTCATAAATTATATCCTTTAGTGTTTTTTTACCATTTGTAAGATATATAATTTCAATATCCAATAAAAATGCAATTAAGGCTCCTCTTTCATAAACTTGATAATAATATTTATTATATCTTTTTTGATAAATATTTTCACTCAATTCAGTAAAAGATATTCTCTTGTAGGGAAATTTACGGTTTTTTCTTATTTTATCTTTTATTTCTAATAAAAAATTTTTCTGACTAATTAAGCCTGACTTCAATAAAGTTAACATTGTAAAATATTCAATCACGCCTTCATATAACCATAAGTGTTTTGAAATATTTAGTTTGTTATAATCAAAGTTATTAATTGATGAACTATGCAATGATATGGGAGTAATAAGATGCAATAATTCATGGATAGTAATTCTATTTATCAAGTTTAAGAAAGATAAATCACCGAAATCGGATAAAACATAAAAAGATGATTTTTTATGTTCAAGAGCTCCGGAAGAAAGTAAATTTTTATGTTCTATAAAAGTTTTTATTTTTTTTAATAGACTAGCCTCATTTGAATTCAATATTTTTGCGAATATTTCACCTGAACGAATATATATGATAAAATAGTAATCATTTAAAATAAGATCACCCCAAAAAGTATTTACTGCTTCTAGAGAAGATTTTATCTTACTTTTAATTGATTTTAATAAGTCTACCCTATCATTATCATGATAGAGCGCTATAGAGACCTTAGCTTTTCCAATATANAATGTTGCGGTATCTGCCTTAGAAATCATAATTGGCGAATCAATCAAATGATGATAATTTTCTGCTAAAAAGATAGATTTNTCGCCAATATTTTCTGAAAATGGCAAAGCTGTGAAAGGTTTGAGACCGGTAGGATAATTAATTTTTAATATTAGTGGAATATTTTTATAATTCTCAAAATAACCAAACCACCCAGGTGGATTTAATACATAATTACTTTCTTTTTCAATATTCGTCCCAACCACAGCCCATATTCCATTTTTTGCTTTAGGATGGTCCCATGTATCACTAACCCAATATTCAAGTACTTTTAACCTTTTTGAATTAAAAATCATAAATGAATTTTTATCTATTTTATTTATTTTCAATCTATTATTCTCTTCATCATATGCTTGAATAGAGCATATCATGGCTCCATAATTAATATTTTTATATACCCCTGGAATTGTTTTGGGAAATTTAAATAAAATTTTATCTTCTTTAAGGCCTGCTACTTTTAAGGTTACTTTTGCCTCATCATTTTGAATATTATTTAAATCAACACTATAAAGATATTTTTTAAAGTTAGAATTTTGACCTAAAGCAAAATCATAATTAAACATATAAAAAACAAAGAGTAAAAGTATAGATTTACTTTTCAATGATTAAAATAAGCTATTCAGTTGTTTTCATTTTCTTATATTTAACTCTANNTGATACTTAAAGTTTATTTCAATACTTTTAGTGAATTTAAAATTAAATTCTCTGAAACATTTTTGTTAATAATTGGTTCACCTAGCCTATTTAATAATATAAATTGAATAATACCATTTTGCTTCTTCTTATCTTTATTTATAAAGGATAATAAAGTCTCATGGTTTATTTGACTTACTTTAGGAAGATTAAGCTTGTTAATGATACCAACTAAGTAATCATATTCTTGATTCGAAAGTATTCCAAACTTTTTAGAGATCCAACTTGAACATAATATCCCCATAGCGACAGCTTCTCCATGGCGTATTTTTCCATAACCAATGGTAGATTCTAATCCATGGCCAATAGTGTGACCAAAATTTAAAATTTTTCTAAGACCTAATTCTTTTTCATCTATAGAAACTATTTCTGCTTTTATTTTTACAGATATCTCTATTGCTTTTTCAAAAGGGAATTCATCCATATTATCAAGCCATTCAGAAAGCTTATCAAGAAATTTTCTGTCTCTTATAGCACCATATTTAATCACTTCGCCTAAACCTGAAACCACTTCATCTTTAGGCAACGAGTCTAAAAGTCTGGGGTCTATAAATACACCAGAAGGTTGATAAATTGCCCCAATTAAATTTTTACCCTCTGCAATGTTAATACCTGTTTTACCTCCTATTGAAGAATCTACCATGGATAATAAAGTTGTTGGAACTTGGTAATATTTAACACCTCTCATAAAAGAAGATGCTATAAATCCAGCTAGGTCTCCAATAACCCCACCTCCCAATGCTATAATTACAGTAGATCGATCACAACCTAATTCAAACAATTGAGTTATAATTCTATTATACTCATTCATACTCTTAGCATTTTCACTATTAACTGTGGTTATATAATCAACGTCAAAGCCTTCATTATTAAATTCACTCAATAGTTTAAACCCAAATATCTCCATCAAATTATATTGAGAAATAATAATCCATTTCTGCCCATTAAGTTTGTCCTTTAACATTCTAGGAATCTGATTGATAATCCCTTTCTCTACAAATATCGAATAAGAGTTTTGTTTTAGATTAACCTTAATTTCACTCATAATTGTAATAATATTTTGATTTCATGTATCAAGAGCTCTTTTGATTTACCTTCTGTTTCTAAAATTAAGTCTGCAGATTTTATATATATTTTTTTCCTTTGTCTCCAAATTTTTTCTAACTCTACTATCTTAATTTTATTTTTTAAAATGGGCCTATCTTTTGAATTTACTAAGCGTTTACTTAGCTCTTTGATTTCTGCATTTAAAAAGATCGAAATTCCATGATCTTTTATAAAATCTACATTATTTTGATTTAAAATAATTCCTCCTCCACAAGAACAGATAGAACTTTTAACGGTTTTTAAAGTTTTTGCTTCTATTTCTCTAAAGTACTTTTCTCCTTTCAAGGTAAAAACTTTATTTAAAGAAAGTCCTTCTATTT
Source organism: Fidelibacterota bacterium (assembly GCA_002691785.1). GTDB lineage: Bacteria > Fidelibacterota > Marinisomatia > Marinisomatales > UBA1611. The sequence goes on from NZIX01000053.1 coordinate 10,596, forward strand.
TAACTATTTCATCATCTAGATCAATAAAAGATAATCCAGTTTTTTTTGATAAGAGCTGCCCAATCGTTGACTTACCAGCTCCCATCATCCCAATAAGAAAAATCATTTTTAGTATTTAGCAGTAACCTTCATATGCTTTTTTAATTGTTCTAATGAATCACCGCCAAATTTTTCTAGTATTGAATCTAATAAAACAAAACATAACATACTTTCTGCAATAATAGAAGCTGCCGGAACAGCACATGAATCTGTTCTTTCTTTATGAGCATTTTTAACTTCTTTTGATATCAAATCAACCGATCTTAAAGGCTTTATTAAAGTTGCTATAGGTTTCATTGAGACTTGAACCACCAAAGGCTGTGCATTACTCATACCCCCTTCAATTCCCCCTGCATTGTTGGTATATCTTGTAAAATTTTTTCCATTATATCCAATTTCGTCATGAACTTGACTACCAAATTTTGAAGCCATATCTATACCTGAACCAATATCTATACTTTTAAACGCATTAACACTCATCATCATTGACGAAATTTTTGCCTGTAACTTTCGATCCCATTGCATTGGCGACCCTAACCCATAAGGAAGTCCTGTTGAAAAAACCTCAAAAACTCCTCCCACTGAATCTCCAGATTTTTTGGCTTTATCAATAATTGAAATCATCTTTTTTTCTTTATCTTTATTTAAGCATCTTACAGGTGACTTATCTACTAATTGACTTATCTGTACTGGTGATTTTTCAAATGAAAGAATAGTCTCATCTTCTACATCATGGATTTGAGTCACCCTGCTTCCAACTTCAATTCCCAATTCTTCAAGAACCTTCCTACAAACTGAACCAAGTCCAACTCTCATACTAGTTTCTCTTGCACTAGACCTTTCTAATATGTTNCGTATATCATCAAAACCAAATTTTTTTACTCCTGCTAAATCAGCATGTCCTGGCCTAGGCAGTGTGATTTTCTTAATTTCTGAATCAACTGGTTCTTTTGACATTTTTTTTGTCCAGTTTTTCCAATCATTATTATTTATTTTTAATCCAATTGGAGAACCTAATGTTACTCCATGACGAACCCCACAAAGAATTTCTGCCCAATCATTTTCTATTTTCATTCTACCCCCACGACCATGTCCCATCTGCCTTCTTGCAAGCTGTGCTCCAATATAACTTTCAGAAATTTCAAATCCTGACGGCACTCCATCTAAAATTCCCAAAAGAGCTTTACCATGAGATTCTCCAGCGGTTAAAAATTTTAATCTAACTAGCATAATATATACTTAATTCCTTTTTTAGTTTTATAATATCAATTTTTTTAAATGCATCGATACCGAACCAAATATTAATTGAAAAAATGGCTTGAGCTATTAACATATCCATACCACTAATAATTCTAGCTCCTTTTTCAGCGCCTTCTTTTAACCAATTTGTAATTAATGGATTATATATAGTATCAATTAATATTTGATTTTTATAGATATTATCTGTTCTCATGGGAATTTTATCTTGAATAGGAAACATCCCTTGAGGTGTACAATTTATAATAATATCAGGTGTAACGTGATCTTTATTGTTTATAAATAAACTATTAACCCAACTGGTAATAGCCTTCAATCTACTCTCAGTTCTATTTTTAAATTTAATAGAATTCACATTTGATTTAATGAGTGCAAATGCAATTGCTTTTGCAGCTCCACCAGCTCCAATAATTAAACAATTTTTACCTTCCATATTAACATTATTAACTTGCATTGATTTTAAAAAGCCTCTCCAATCTGTATTAAAACCTTCAAGACCATTTAAGCAATTTACTGCACCAATTATTTTTGAAGGTTCATCGATACTATCAAGAGCTGAAATAACTTTTTCCTTGTAGGGTATAGTAATATTTAAACCATTAAATTGATTATTAATTATAAAACTATGTAAATCTTTGGGAGCAATCTCAACCATACCATAATCTGCATGAAGATTCAATTTTTGATATATGATTTTATGTAAAATTGGACTAAAACTATGTGATAAGGATTCTCCAATTACAGCAAATTTTTTCATGTCATTANTTTATNAANTGTATCAAAAAATTCTGGATAAGANACCGAAACACAACTTGGTTTATCTANCTCTACTTTANTTTTTGATATGACNCCTGCAACACTAAAAGCCATTGCTATTCTATGGTCATTAAATGTTTTTATGTTCGCTGATTTTAATTTAGATGGTCCATCAATAATAAAACCATCGTCTTTTTCTAAAACGTTTGCACCCATATTTTTTAAATTATAACAAATCGCCTTTATACGGTCACATTCCTTAATTCGAAGTTCTTCTGCTCCTCTTACTTTACTTTGCCCCTTTGTTTGAGTAGCTAAAATAGCAACTAATGGAATTTCATCGATTAAACTTGGTATTAATTTTTCATTGATGTTAATTGGGTTAAGATTTTTATAAAAAACTTTTAAGTCACCCAATATTTCACCTGATTCTTTCCATCTTGAAACCCATTCAATGCCTACACCGATTTTTTTTAGCAATTTAAAGAAACCTGTCCTTGTCTCATTATAAAGTATTTTTTTTAAGGTTATTCTGGAACCTGGTATTATTGCCGCGATTGTTGCAAAGAAAGATGCNGTTGAAGGNTCTCCAGGAACAGTTATATTAAAATTTTTTAATGATAAAGATTTATGGGACTTTAAATTAATATCTAAATCTTTTACATGTATATCTGCACCTAAAAATTTTAATAGGTTTTCCGTATGATCCCTGGATTTAAATGGTTCAATATATCGAATATTCTTCTTTGCGCCCAGTCCAGCCAAAAGAGTAGCCGATTTTAATTGAGCACTTGGAATTAAAGATTTATATTGAATTCCCTTAATTTTACTTTTATTTATTTTAATAGGCAATTTACCGTTATTACTTTTGATCATTGCTCCCATTTTTCTAAGTGGTTGTAAAACTCGATTCATTGGCCTACTTGATAATGATTGATCTCCATAAAATTCAGCTTCAATACCTTGTCCAACTAATAAACCAATTAATAATCTAACCGTAGTACCGGAATTACCGCAATCCAATGGTTTAATTGGTGATTTAAAACCTCCTCCTTGAACAATAAGATGGTCTTTTTTATCTGTAATTAAAATCCCACAACTTTCTAAACAATGTCTAGTTGATATAACATCTTGCCCTGAAGAAATATTATAGATGAAAGAATTACCCTTAGCTAAAGAGGCCAACATTAATAACCGATGAGATATTGATTTGTCACCTGGAAATTCTATTTCTCCTTTAATTGGCATTATCATTCTTTTTTAATTCATCAGAGATNAGAAATGCTAATTCGATCGCTTGATTTGCATTTAACCTGGGNTCACAATGTGTNCTATATCTATCAGTCAAATTTGATTCCTTTATATCATCTAGNCCACCAGTACANTCAGTTACATTTTGNCCTGTCATTTCAAGATGAATTGCTCCTGCCCTTGANCCTTCAGAATTATGTATTTGAATATTTTGTTTTACTTCACTTAGAATTTTTTCAAATGGCCTAGTTTTAATTCCATTATTACTCTTNATTGTATTNCCATGCATTGGATCGCAAGACCAAACAACTGTTCTACCTTCATCTTTTACCTTCCTNATCAACTTNGGTAAATAAGTTTTNATCTTTTTTTGTCCNTAACGAGTNATTAAAGTTATTCTTCCAGCCTCATTTAAAGGATTTAATANATCTAATAATGAAATTAACTCNTCAGGATCAAGTGTTGGACCACATTTTATTCCAATGGGGTTCTGAACTCCTTTGCAAAATTCGACATGTCCACTATTTANAAAACGAGTCCTATCTCCAATCCATAAAAAATGAGCCGAGGTATCGTAAACCTCACCTGAAGTAGAATCAATTCTGGTTAAAGATTCTTCATATGGTAATAACAATGCTTCATGACTCGTATAATATTTTACCTGCCTTAGNTGNGGTGTGTTATTTGANTTAATACCCAATGCTTCCATAAAATTTAAACTCTCTTGAATTTTCTCAGCAATATACCTATANCTTTTTCCATGAGGTCCACTTTTTACAAAACCCATATTCCATGATTGAACATGNCGTAAATCAGCGTAACCTCCAACAGCAAATGCTCTCAAGAGATTTAAGGTNGAAGCAGATTGAGAATAAGCTTGTAACATTCTCGAAGGATCGGGATCTCTATCTTTTTTCTTAAAATTAATACCATTAATAATATCTCCTCTATAACTAGGAAGTTCAACTCCATTCAAGATTTCATTAGGACTTGAACGAGGTTTAGCAAATTGTCCAGCTATTCGACCTAATTTTACTATTGGCATATTTGTTCCAGAGGTTAAAATAACTGCCATTTGAAGTAATACTCGGAATGTATCTCTAATTGTATCAGCGTTAAATTCAGTGAAACTCTCTGCACAATCACCCCCTTGTAGTAAAAACCTTTTGCCATCTGCAACTTCTGCTAAAAGCTTTTTCAAAGAACGCACTTCTCCNGCAAAAACTAGTGGAGGAAAGTTTTTTAANCTTGATTTTACTTCTCGAAGTTTTAATTTGTCCTTATAGNTTGGAACATGTTTTACTTGATAATTCTTCCAACTATTTATTNTCCATTTATTTNCCATATTAATTATTTAANTGTTTATCTATTTTNTTAGTTGCTTTTTTTAANTNTTTAATCATCTCTTTTGTATATGGATTATACAACTGTAANTCTTGAAATAGTTCCCAACTATCATTACAGGTTTGATCGACTAAATTAATTAAATCTCTNAATCCTTGNGTATCTATAGTTGTNTTTTGAATACCAAACTCCTTNAGCATTCTGCCTAAGAAATGAGTAACTCCTTGAGTTTTTGAAGCTTTTAAATCATGCTCTTGAGCTGACATTTCAANTGTCTGAATACCTTGATCNTTNAAATATTGTTTCCAAAATCTATATTGCTTGTTTGTATCCCTTGTATTNTTCATCATCATTTTAAGNCTCTTATTACTTTGNAATGAATCAGGACCAAACATTGGATGAGTTCCAATAATGCCTATAGATTTTTCTAAATTATNTATCATTACATCNAGTGGATATATTTTTACAGAACAAACGTCGATTATGGTTTGTCCTTTTGANANCTTAGGAGAAATATTTTTTATTANTGACTCAAANTGACAAATNGGTACNGAAATAAAAATAGTTTTCTGNTNTAAAACATANTCTAAATCTTGAAANTTNACGTTATTTGANAAATCTTNTACTTTTGGATCATAAACTGATACTGTAAACCCTTTTTCTAAAATACTTAANAGAACCTTTCCAAAACGACCGAATCCAATTATGCCAACATTATNCATTATCTTAAAATTTTTTTATTCCTATNAAAAGNGTTANATTATTTTTTAAATCATGAATGCTTTCTTTTAAAATTTTTAAATNATAAAGATCTGCGCATGNTTTGTTTCCAATTACAGCAGCNGATTCGATTAATTCACCCTCTGATAATCTTCTAGCTGCTTCTGCAGTATCATCTGATTCAATCAAAGGNCGAGTCCAAAAATGATCACTTAAATAATTTTTNCATTGTCTTAACGCTTGCTGATGNGAATGNATTTCNGTGATATCTCCTAAATTGATATTTTCTAAAGTCAATAANTTCTGNATAACAGTAATGTGGAACATCTCTATAATTTGACATCTATATTTCGCTAGTGCTTTTACACTTTCTATAACCACTCCTCCTTGAGCATTTTCCATAGCAAATATTCCATAATCTACTTCATTGTTTTCAACAGATGACAAAACATTGTCTGAAGAAATTAAATATTCAACCATGGTNTTTTCTAATCCATGATTAGTAATAAATTGGTTTGCTGCCTGCTCAGAGAAACTTCCTTTTCCNCCTTGTATGCCTACTTTAATCATTATTTTTNNTCTTTATTACTGTTAGCCATTCTTCATAACCTTTTATCCTACCATGGACTAAATCCAGATATTGTTTTTGAATATTTTTAGTTATCGGNCCTGGTTGACCTTCGCCAATTTTTCGTCCATCAACTTCTNTGATAGGAGTAATTTCACTTGCAGTACCTGTNAAAAAAACTTCNTCNGCTGAAAATAATTGNCCTAATGATAGTGACTCTAGGTTAATTACCATATTTTGACTTTCNGCAATACGAATAACGGTATCTCTAGTTATACCCATTAAAATTGATGAGCTTTCAATGTTTGTATGCAATTGATTATTTTTTACTATGAAAAT
>NZIX01000054.1 GCA_002691785.1 Fidelibacterota bacterium
AAGAGATTTAATGATAATTGGACTCTATATGTTGCGCAGAAAGCTGCTATTAAATATAAAGTTCCACTTCACGTTTGTTTTCAATATAACCCAAAAAAACCTAGTGGTACGATAAGAGAATATGAGTTTTTATTTTTAGGCTTAAAAGAAACTGTAGAAAGCCTAAATAAGCACAATATAAAATTTCACCTTTTAAATGGAAATGCCAAAAGTGAAATTCCTAAACTCTGTAATTCACTAAAAGTCGGAACTATTTTAACAGATTATTCTCCTTTGAAATTATATAAAAGACGATTAGATCAAGTTATGAATAATCTTGATTGTTCAATCTTCCAAGTTGATGCTCATAATATTATACCTGTCTGGAAGACTTCTGATAAAAAAGAGTTTGCAGCTCATACAATCAGGAGAAAAATAAATCGTTTGTTAGATGATTATCTTGTAGAAATACCTAAAACTGTTGTTCATCCTTTTGGAACTGTTAAAAAGCATGATATAAAATGGAAGCAAGTAGTGGATAATTTAAAAGTTGATAGAACTGTAAAAAGTGTAAATTGGATTAAACCCGGAGAGATCTCTGCATTCAAACGATTAGGTTATTTAAAATCAAATATGAATAATTATAGTTTGGACCGTAATAACCCAACACTTGATAAATTAAGCAATTTGAGTCCTTTCTTTCATTATGGACATATATCTACCCAAAGAGTTGCTTATGAGATCAAAAGATCAAAGATATCGGATAAAGATAAGGATGTTTTTTTAGAAGAAATGATTGTGAGAAGAGAATTAGCGGATAATTTTTGTGAATATGAATCAAAATACGATTATTTTGAAGGTTTTCATGCCTGGGCTCAAAAAACATTAAATGAACACCGCCATGATGAAAGAGACTTTATATATCCACCTGGGCAATTTGAGGCTGCAGAAACGGATGATCCTTTGTGGAATGCAGCCCAAAATCAAATGAAACATTATGGTAAAATGCATGGTTACATGCGCATGTATTGGGCAAAAAAAATATTAGAATGGAGTCCCTCCCCAGAAATAGCTCTTCAAACTGCAATTGATTTAAATGATAAATATGAGTTAGATGGTAGAGATCCTAGTGGGTATACTGGAATTGCATGGAGTATTGGAGGGATCCATGATAGAGCTTGGTTTGAGAGACCTGTTTACGGGAAAATACGATATATGAATTACAATGGGTGTAAGTCAAAATTCAAAGTTAAAGAGTATATAGAAAAGTATATTGATCTTTAAAAACCTAAAGTTTTAAGAACTATTTTTAAATAAATTAAGTTTTTTATAAGAACCAGTTCTGTAAATAAATAATATAATAATTCCAGCGATATTAGGAAACCAGATCTCAGGATTTGACCAAGGTATTCCATCAAAAGAAAAGTTTGAAAAAGGATAAAAAAGTTTTGTTGGGAAATATGCTTTCGAGTGAAATGGAAAATCAAGTAAAATATGAAAAGGCCATGCTAACATAGTGAATGCAACTTGTTTATTAAAAAAATTGACAAGAATTATGCATGTAAACGATGTTATAAAGCTATGAGAAATATCATAGTTAAAAAATAGCCAATTAGGCAAGGTCTCTAGTTTTGGAGCTCCAGGATTGTAAACACCATTGAGAATTTGCATAAGAAATAAAAGTCCAAAAGATGAAAGATCAGGCATAGCTCCGAAGAACAATGCTAATTTTCCGTAACCTCTATATCCAAATAAACCTTTTCCCCAGAGAGCATGACTGAGAGTGTCCATGATTTTTTATTTTAGATTTTGATAATAGATTTTTTAAACAATTTCAAAATTTAACTCTTGTTATAGCAGTGAACTTAAATATAAAATTAGATTAAATAAAATTAGTTATACCTACAACTAAAATAAATTATTTATGTAAAATTTAAGATGCTTATTTTGTTTATTTAATTTTTATTGTTTACTATAAAAAGTTCAAATCGCTTATTAATAAAAGATTCACTCTTTTACTTATCTTTTAAAATAGTTGAAGTATCAACTTTATTAGTTGTAGATTNAACTAATGGCAAATAATAAATCACTTCAATTCAATTTAGAAATGGGTAAACTCATCAGCTCTGCTCATAATATGATGACAAAACGGTTTGTCCAAAACGCTAATGAGGCGGGTTTAGATATTTCTTTGGATCAATGGATGGTACTGGGGCCAATAAGTTATCATGGTAACGCTTCACAAAAAGTACTTAGTGACGCGTGCATTAAAGACAAAACAAGTATCACTAGGATTGTCAATACATTAGAAAAGAAAAATTTAGTTGTTAGNGTNTCTGATCAAATCGATCATAGAATAAATAGGATTATTTTAACCTCTGCTGGGAAACAACTATTAATTGATGCCATTCCTATAATGAACAAAACNAGAGAAGAGGTTGCTTTAGGAATTCCTGAATCAGAAATNAAAGTATTTAAANATGTTTTAGCCAAAATAATATCAAATTTAGAGAATGACTANAATTCAAATTCAAACATTTGTTTTAACAATAATCATGTTGCTTTCAGGTTGCGTTAACATTCCTAAAGTAAATGTTGAAAGTTTGAATATTGATGTACCGGATTTGTGGCAAACTGAAATACCAAATAGTAATCAGTTTACTGGAGATTGGTGGGAAATATTTGATGATGTTGAATTAGAAAAATTTATTACAAGCTTNCAGGAAAATAGTCCAGACCTTCANTCAATNATGGATAATAAAAATATTGCTTACCAAAGATCAAAAATTAATAGCGCTGGAATTTTCCCTTCGTTTAATGGAAATGTGAGGGCTGACACAAGTGTTCAGAATTTAACGGGTTTTGGTGAGGCTGGTAGTACTATTTTTGGTGGAAATCCGGGAGAAGTAATTAGTTTTGGAAATAGCACNGCTGGATTGGGGATCAATTTTCAATGGGAATTAGATATTTGGGGTCGATTATTAAATGGTAGGAAAGCTGCACAGAAAAACTATGAAGCAGTAAGCTATGATCTCTCCTATCTGGGGTTTTCCTCNGTTATAAGAGCNTCTCAACTATATTTCCAAGCAGTNGAAGCTTACGGGCAGATGATGATTGCTCAGGAATCTTATCGAAGCTTGGTTGGAATTCGTGACCTCGTCAAAGATAGATATGATAGAGGTCTCAAATCTAGTCTAGATTATAGACTTGCAGAGACATCTGTTCTAACATCAAAAGTCAATGTAGAATCGAGGTCACTACAGTTGGCATATTTAAATCGCCAATTAGAAGTATTGATAGGTCAATATCCAAATGGTACATTAATAACAAACTTGTCATTACCAGTTTCATTACCAAATATTCAACCAACTATACCTGCTGAACTTGTAACTCGACGTCCAGATATAAAAAGTTTAATACTTAAAGCGGAAGCAGAGGGACTGCTCCTAATGCAGTCGAAACGAAATTTACTACCAGGAATTTCCATAAGCGGAACTGGCGGGACTTCAGCTCAAAAATTAGAAGATATTTTTAATGATGATTATGGTATTTGGAATGTGGGTGCTGCTGTAACAGCACCTATTTTTAATGGTGGAAGATTAAGAGCTGCCGCTAGATTGCAAGAATCTGCGTTAGAAGTATCAAAAAAGCAACTATTGAAAGGCTTACTGAATGCTTATTCAGAAGTTGAACAACTCTTACAATTAGAAAAATCTCTGCTAGCTCAGCAAGAAGCTATTCAATCGGCAGTTAATCAATCTCTGGATGCCTACAATTTATCAAAAGAAAGGTATGATAGGGGTGTCACAATTTTAGAATCAGTATTAAATACTCAAAGACAATATAATAATATAAGATCACAACATATATCATTGAGTCGCCAAAGAATAGATAATCGTTTATCTCTTTTTTTAGCTTTAGGTGGCGATTCAAATAAAAAACATAAATAAAAAGTAAAAAATGAAAAAATACATTGGATTAATAATTTTAGTTTTAAGCATCATCATCGCTGGAATGTTAATAAAAAGCAGATCAGTTGCAGTTGCTGAAGAAAAAAAAATAGATATACCGTATGTNAAGACTATGATGATATTACCGAGGACAGTAAAAGCAACTATTTCATCTCAAGGAATCATACAGCCAGAATCAGAATTAAATNTTCTATCAGAGTTGACTTCAAGAGTTGAGTGGATATCAAGCAAGATGGAACCAGGGTCAAGTTTTAAAAAAGGTGATACATTATTATTNCTAGATAAAAGAGATTATGAGTTAGCTCTGATCTCCGCAGAGTCACAAGTATTGAATGCAAAAGTCAACCTTGAAAGAGAAGAAGCGGAGTCAGATTTAGCTAAAAAAGAATGGAAACGAGTAGGGGCAGGATCTGGGAGTGATTTAGCTCTAAGAAAGCCTCAAATGGCACAAGCTAAGGCTACTTATGCAGCTTCAGAGGCATCATTGGAACAAGCTAAAAGAAACCTAAGTAGAACGGTATTCTTAGCTCCATTTGATGGTCGAGTTAGAAATAGTAGGGTTGAGCTAGGAACCACAGTCTTTCCAGGAACCCTAATAGGGAATATATACGCAACAAACGCTTATGAAATTCGTTTACCTATNGCAGATCAAGATGTTTTTTTCAGTGGCTTAGAATTTAATGGGCAAAAAATTAATGATAAAGAACGTTTAGATGTCACGATTATTCAAGGTGATAATCAGTGGCCTGCCAAAGTTATCAGAACAGAGGCAGAAATCGATCCAATAACGAGAATGATGGCGGTGGTTGCTAAAATTAAAAACATAGATAACCAAATGTATACTACACCATTAGCAGTTGGTCAATTTGTGCAAGCAAAAATCTCAGGTATTGAATTAAATAAAATCTCAGTTCTTCCAAGATCCTCAGTTAGAAATGAAACTGTATGGGTTGTGGATAAACAGATGACTATGCAAAATAGATCAGTAGAAGTTATAAGAAATGAATCTGAATTTGCGCTAATTGGAGAGGGATTTCAGATTGGTGATAAATTATTGATTTCTCGTGTCTCGTCTCTGGTAAATGGTTTAAAAGTAACTCTTAATTTGAGATAAAAAAATGGAACGAATAATCAGATGGTTTGTTAATAATAGTGTAGCATCAAATTTAATGATGTTCTTTATTATTTTATCTGGAATTGCGACAATACCACTTTTAAAAATGGAGGTATTTCCAGATATTGAAGTTGATATTATAAATGTGACAGCAGTNTATCCAGGAGCAACACCTTCTGATGTNGAAAATGCCGTATGTGTTCGTATCGAGGAAAGATTACAAGGATTAGATGGTGTTAAAAAGATAACAGCAACGGCTTCAGAAAATGTTGGAAGTGTAAATGTTGAAATTTTATCAGGACAAGATGTAACAGAAATGTTAGATCGTGTCAAAGCAGAAGTTGATGCAATAGATAATTTCCCAGAGGGCGTTGAAAGACCTACTGTGAAACAATTCATAGCTATCCAAGCAACGATCACCGTTGCAGTTGGAGGGAATATAGATGATCTAACACTTACAAATTTGACAGAGGAAGTTAAAGACGAGATTGATGGGTTACCAAGTGTAACATATAGTTCCTTTGTTGCAAAAAAAGATAAAGAAATTTCAATAGAGGTTAGTGAAAAATCACTTCGCAAATATGATCTAACACTGAGGCAGATTTCGCAAGCTATTCGAAGTTTATCAATCGATATCCCAAGTGGGAGTATTGAAAATAAAAATGGAGAAATATTAATTAGAGCTCAGGGGCAAGGATATTCAGCAGATTACTTTTCTTCAATTCCAATTATTTCTGATCCATCTGGGGCAGTGGTTCGATTAGGTGAAATCAGTACAATNAAGGATGATTTTTCAATCGATTATGATTTGGAGTTTTTATTCAACAGTAAAAAATCTAATCTAATTACAGTNTACCGTGTTGGTAACCAAAATGCTATAGAAATAGCCAATCAGGTAAAGGATTATGTGAAAGTAAAACAAGAAAAACTTCCTGATGGTATAAGTATAACGGCTTTTGATGATGAATCTCGACTTCTGGTTGGTAGNATTGAAACTATGTCAAAGAATGCATATCAAGGTCTATTCTTAGTCGTTCTTGTTTTAGCCATTTTTCTAAAACCCAAATTAGCATTTTGGGTTTCTCTTGGAATTCCAATATCATTTATGGGTGGGTTCTGGTTCATGCCAATTTTAGATCTTTCGATAAATATGTTATCACTTTTTACATTCATTCTTGTACTGGGAATTGTTGTGGATGATGCAGTAGTAGTTGGAGAAAATATAGCATTATTTCGTGAGAGAGGAATGGACCCAAAAGAAGCGGCTGTAAAAGCGGCAACGCAAGTTTCAACTCCTGTATTTTTTGCAGTATTAACNACCATGGCAACTTTTTCGCCTATGCTTGCAGTCGAAGGTCAAATTGGAGCGATATGGAGGATTTTTCCTTTGATTACCATTTCGGTACTGTTTTGGTCTTTGTTTGAAAGTCTTACTATTTTACCCGCTCACTTAGCTCACAGTTCAGAAAAAAAATCAAAAATAACTTGGATTAGGATATTGTCAGACAAATGGGAAAATTTTCAAACTAAAATAAAAAGTGGACTTGCTCATGTAATAAGCAATTTTTATAAACCTGTCCTACTAAAATCTGTAAATAAACCATTCACCTTTTTAAGTATTGCTGCTTCTGTATTTGTTTTGACGATTGGAATTATCGGTGGTGGAATTATTAAATTCTCATTTTTCCCCCCCATCGAAGCGGATTTAGCCATCGGAACTGTAGAGTATCCATCTGGAACCTCCATTGAGACTACAAGAGAAGGTTATTTAAAGTTAGAAGAAGCGGCTAAGACTCTAGAAAGAGAATTAAATGAGGAATTTCCAGGTAAGGTAATTATCAAGAATAGACTTTCAACTATTGGTTTTCAGCCTCAAAGAACTAAAACNTCCAGAGGACCAGGCAATTTAAATGCCTCATACGGGGGGCCTCATTTAGCAGAAGTTGCCCTAGAATTAATTCCTGGAGAAGAAAGATCAATTGGTGCAGAAGAGATTGTTCGTAGATGGAGAAATATAATGCCATCAGTCCCTGGNGTTAAAGAAGTGGGATTNTTTTCTAGTTTATTCTCAGCTGGAGAACCAGTAAATGTTCAGTTAACCAGTAAATATATGGATGATCTTCTTTCTGCAAAAGAAGAATTAAAAAGAGAATTAGTTCAATTCCCTGGTGTCTTTGACGTAAAAGATAATTTCAATATCGGTAAAGAGGAAATAAGCATAAAGTTGCTTCCTGCTGCTGAAAATTATGGAATTAACATGATTATGTTAGGAAGCCAAGTTCAACAAGCGTTCTATGGGCTCGAGGTTCAAAGTATTCAGCGAGGACGTGATGAGGTAAAAGTTATGTTGCGTTATCCAAAAAGTGAAAGAGCTTCAATTTCTAATTTAGAAAATATGATGATTAAAACTCCTTATGGGTCTACCATACCTGTAAGACAAATTGCAGAGCTAGAACTGGGAGAGGGACTATCTTCAATCCAAAGAAAAGACAGGAAACGAGCAATAAATGTTACTGCTGACGTTGATTTAACAACAACGACAGGGAATGAAGTAATAGCGGCCGTCACTGCATCTATTTTGCCAAATATATTAAAAAAATATAATTCAATATCTTATAGTTTAGAAGGAGAGCAGCAAGAACAGGGAGAAAATTTAAAATCTATTGGTAAAAACTTTTTGTTAGCAATGGTTGTTGTTTATATGCTCCTTGCAATCCCTTTTAAATCNTATTTTCAGCCGTTAGTAGTCATGTCATCAATACCATTTGGTTTAACAGGTGCTATGTTTGGTCATTTAATAATGGGAATTAATTTTTCAGTATTATCATTAATGGGAGTCGTTGCNCTAACAGGTGTTGTAGTAAATGACAGTTTAGTTATGGTAGACTTTATNAATAGATACAGGAGTGAAGGAAATAANATAACGGANGCTGTATTAGAAGCTGGGCCAAGNAGATTTAGGCCTATATTTTTAACNTCNTTGACAACNTTTGTAGGGTTAATTCCCTTACTNTTNGANAAGAGTGCTCANGCAAAATTTTTGATCCCAATGGCAGTTTCATTAAGTTTTGGAGTTATTTTTGCGACAGCAATTACATTATTTTTAGTNCCNGTAGGGTACTTAGTTTTAGAAAAANATATATTAANAACTGATAAGGTGAACATATGAAAGTTGCGCTAATTGGAGGAACTGGTTATGTTGGTTCATACATATGCGATGAACTAATTGCAAATGATCATACTCCTCGTATTTTAGTAAGAGAAGGAAGTGAATCAAAAGTAATAGCTCCAAAAAAATGTGAACTAGTCAAAGGAGATATTTCTGATGAGAACTCTATTAGAGAATTAATTAAAGGATCAGATGCTGTTATTTATTTGGTAGCTGTCATAAGAGAATTCCCTAAAAAAGGTATTACCAATGATAAATTACAATTTAGAGGATCAGAGTTGGCAGCTAACATTGCTTCTGAACTTGGAGTTAAACGATTTTTGCTGATGAGTGCACTTGGAGCGAATGCAGATATGGATGCTTCTAAATATCAAAAAGCAAAACATTTATCTGAACAAGTGATAAAAAATACTAACTTGGATTGGACAATTATTAGACCCTCATCTCTATTTGGAGACCCCAGAGGAAATAATAGGCCCGAATTTTGTAAAGCTCTTAAAGAAGATATGTTAGAAATTATTCCGGGTTTTCCTAACTCATTACCTTTTCCAGCGCCCTCTTTTTTTGAGGGTTTAATGCCTTTTAATTCAGGAGAATTTAGTTTTTCAATGATACATGTTAAAGACGTGGCCAAGATTTTTGTAAAATTAATTTCAGATAAAAAAGAATTTGGTAAAATAATCAATCTTGGTGGTAATGAGGATTTTACATGGGATCATATTATCAAAAACATCGCATCTGCAAGTAATAAAAAGGTACTTATGGTACCAGCACCAGTATCTGTGGTTATGATTGCAGCATCACTTCTAGATTGGTGGAGCGGGTTTCCTGTAACTAGAGACCAATTAAAAGATTTAGTCAAGGGTAGTACCTGTAATTCAGAGGATATATTTAAAAAGTATGACATAAATCCTATTCCATTTAATAAAGAAAATTTATCTTATTTAGCGAGTTAATATAGAATGAAACAAAAACTTATTATTTTATTTTTTATTTCAATTTTAAAATCACAAACATCTATTGTTTCAGGGTTTATCTCTGATTCTTCATCGGGTGAAGCGTTAATTGGAGCAAATATATTTTTGCAAGAAACAGGTCAAGGAATGGCGACAGATTTAAATGGGTATTATATAATTCAGGATATAGCTCCAGGAAATTATACTGTCATGGTTTCCTATGTAGGCTATGATATGTTCAAAAAACAAATAGAGTTTGATGTGGATGAGTCAAAAAAATTAGATATTAGTTTAATAGAGCAATTTGTAGAATTGTCAGAAATCGAGGTCACCGCAGAAAAACTTCAAAGAAGAAATAATATCCAACCAAGCAAGATTAACCTTAGTCCGAGAATGATGAAAGCGGCTCCAGCTTTAGCTGAGCCTGATTTATTTAGAACTATACAAGCATTGCCTGGAGTGCTTACAACCTCTGAATACAGTACTGGACTTGTAATTAGAGGTGGGAACACAGATCAAAACCTTATAATGCTTGATGGTATCACTGTTTATAACCCCTCTCATTTAGGAGGTGTTTTTTCAAATTTTATAGTAGATGGTGTCAAAGAGGCTGAACTAATCAAAGGCGCATACAACGCGGAATACGGAGGTCGTCTATCTGCGGTTCTTAATGTCATTAGTAGAGAAGGCAATGAAAATGAATTTAAAGGGAAAGCTAATTTGTCTCTCCTTTCAGCTCAAACGACGCTTGAAGGCCCTTTTTATAAAGGTGCATGGGTTCTATCAGGTCGAAGAACCTACTTTGATCTCGTTTTACCAAAAGTATTACCAGAAAATATAGCCAATACTATTCCACCTTATTACTTTTATGATATTCAAGGTCATATTTTTTCAGATATAACATCAAAAGATAGAGTCTCCTTTAGCTATTATTCTGGTATTGATGATATAATCTTTGATACATTTGGTCTAGATGGACGCTGGGGTAATAATACTATTAGTGGACATTATAGAAGAGTTTTTAATGAAAGGTTAGTAGGTAATTTTTTACTAGCAAATAGTCGATTTTTTACTGAGTTTGGACTTGGTGGAGATTATGGTCTCGTAAGTTACAATGAAATTGATGATAATACCTTTTCTGGTGACTTTTCATGGTTTAAATCATCAAATTCGACAATAAAATTTGGTTCGCAATTAAAAAGACTAGGATTTGAATATACAAATAAGTTCAACGATTCTACTCAATTTGAGATCAAAACGGATCCAATAGAATTTGCTAATTACATTAAATTAAAATACGAACCAAACGACCTCCTAATAATTGAGCCAGGACTAAGGTTAAATTATTATAATGTGTATCCTGATTCGCTTTACCCAGATTTCAGGTTAGGATTAAAGTACATATTAAGTGATGATAGGTATCTAAATTTATCAGTTGGAAATTACCATCAATTTATCAGCACCTTTCAAGATGATTTCAATCCTCCGATTTTAGATAATTGGATTGCCGCAGACACCTCCGTTAGCCCTGGAAAGTCAATTCAGTTTGTGATAGGCTATGAAGAATATTTTAGAAATACTTATAAAGTTCAGGTTGAAGGATATTATAAAGATTTGAAAAATTTATTGACATATGAAGAAACCAGATCCACAACTGATGCTGAAGTATCGGATGAAAGTCTAGCTGATATAGTTACCCCTTCTAATGGCTATGCATATGGCGTTGAATTATTTGGGCAAAAAATGTCAGGAAGTTTAAGTGGCTGGNTTGCATACACTTACTCAATATCAAGAAAAATAATGAATAGTATATATGATGTTGGTGAAAAGGAATATTATACAAATTGGGATAGAACACATGCACTTAGTATTTTAGGAAACTACCAAATAAACAAAAAATGGGAAACCAACTGGCGTTTATCTCTACAATCTGGACAAGCATATACACCGATTATTGGTTACTATGTGCAAAAATTTCCAGAGAGCCCCGAAGAAGTTTTTCGAACTATACCCGGTACAAGAAATTCAGGCAGATATGAGCCATACAGTCGTTTAGATATAGGAGCAGTCTACCATGCTAAGATAGGAAAAACAAATGTAGATTTCTTTTTTCAAATTATNAATACGTTAAATAGAAGCAACACATTTAGAAAAGTTTATTCATTGGGAAATCCCTACAATGGTTTGGATGACGATGGTGATTGGGATGAAGAGCTTCATGATTCAAATGGCAATGGTAAACCTGACCCTGGCGAAGTGAATGTTGAT
This sequence comes from Fidelibacterota bacterium, assembly GCA_002691785.1. GTDB lineage: Bacteria > Fidelibacterota > Marinisomatia > Marinisomatales > UBA1611. Next base: position 11,458 of record NZIX01000054.1, read on the forward strand.
GAAAGTGATGAAGGAAAAATTAATGAGAGAAGTATTGGTTTATTTCCAATACTTCCAACTTTTGGTTTTACATGGGAGTTTTAAAAATGAAACGAAAATTATATAATTTATTAATACTTTTNACTCTGACTTTATTTTCTTGCGACTTTAGTGATCAAGAGATTATATACCAGGAAAAATTGGTAGTTTTCGGTTCAATAGTTGCTAATTTACCCATTGCTGATACTGTCACGGTTTCAAGATCTGCATCTGTTTCAGAAGATGTATTAGCTCAAGATTTATGGATAAATGATGCCGAAGTTTTTATGATAAATGATTCTACCAAAGATTCTTTAGCATTTAAAAATGTAGGGCAAGGTAAATATTTCCCAATCGACGAACAATCTAGTCTTGATGAAATATCTAAATATTCAAATTTTATAATTAATCCAGGTGAATCGTATTCACTAGTTGTTAATCATGAAATTGGTTCTGTAATAGCTACGACAATAGTTCCCAATGAAATGAACATATCATCTGCTGATTTAGGTGATTATAATTGTCCAGATGGAAAAATNTTAGCTACAAAAAATATNGATGTAAATAATTTTGAGAACTTATCCTTTCAAGAACTGATTGANTTCNATAATGATCCGAATAATTATATTGTTCAAAATAATATTAATGTAGATTCAGTGACTTATAGAATTGGTGAGTGCTTTACTCAAAGTTTTGCAAGCTATCCAATGTTTGGAGTTGATTTTGAAGCAGATATGCATCAAACTGTGAAAATTATATCTTACGCACTTGAAGCGAATGAAAAAGGCTTAGAGCCATTAGATACTTTAAGTAATACAATTTCTGAAGAAGGAGAATCATTCTTTGATTATAATTATAATCAAAAAAGAGACAGTGTTTTTGTGAATTTAATTTATGATACAACCCTTGGTTTTAGAATTTGGAAGGGTCAATATTTGCGAGATGAGAACAGTACTCCATACAGGATAAATCCTTGGCAGTGGAATATTGAAACAGCCCCATCACCAATGATGTGGTTATACTTTGATTATTATGGTTTACATTTAGTTTCTTTCATGTCAACTAGTGAGTCATATTTTAACTATTTCAGTGGAGACCCTGTTGGTCAAAACATTTATCTTTTACCTAATTCAAATATTGAAGGAGGCTTAGGAGTATTATACAGCTCTTATACTTCATCTTTCCTAGTTTATATTAAAAAGGATGAATAATGCATTATACTTTCCATAAGTGAGTCAATTGACCGCCTAATAATCCAGTAATTATGGTACTAATAAAAATAAGGCTGAGAAAAGCAAAAAATAGTTCTTGTACTCTTATATTAGCCTGGCCTTTTAGTGTTATATATATCCAAATCAAGCTTAATAAAAGGATACTCCAGGTTGTAATGTTTGCGAATAATTCATGATTTTTTAATGTATGCTGTGCTTCTAGGCATATATTTTCAAGATTTTTCTTTGAATTTTGACCTGAAATAACTGCTGGTAATGTTGATATAGCAGCAGGAATTAGGACCCAGAGGTTTAAGTTTTTTGGTACTTTTTTGGGTATTATGATTGTAATAATTTGGAATATATAGGCTAACGTAATGAAAGCTATAGGAAAATGAACAATGATAGGATGGATCTCGAAATACATGCTTGGTAAATTACGATTTAAAAAAAAACCTCACAACGTGAGGTTTTTTTGTAGCCCGTAGGAGAATCGAACTCCTGTTGCCAGGATGAAAACCTGGAGTCCTAACCACTAGACGAACGAGCCATATTGTTAATTATCGAATATTTATACTTATAAATTTATTTGTATTAATTCTTTAACACCAAACTATTTTTTTAAATTATATTTATGAATTTGCTTTATCTAAAATATCTAAAAGTTCTCCATTTTGATGGAGTTCAAGAGTGATGTCAGCACCTCCAATTAGTTCTCCATTTACAAATAATTGAGGTATCGTTGGCCAATTGGAATGTTCACTCAAGGCGACTCTAATATTTGGATCCTCAAGAACATTAATATCTTTATATTTTACACCATAATGATTTAGAACTTGGGTGACTGAATTTGAAAATCCACACATAGGCATTTCTTTTGTACCTTTCATGAATAGAATTATTGAGTTATTCTTAATATCATTTATTATTTTCTCTTTTAATTCCATAAGTAATCCTTTATTTACTAGTTATTTTATATGATTGCAATTTACAATCTCTACATTGGTATTTTTTAATTTTTAATCTAATAAGAGACGCAATGATTTTTATTTTAACCTTTCTTTTAATTCTTTGAAGCTTTCCTTTACAATTAAAACAAAATTCAGATGATGAATATTGATATATTAGATTATTTCTCCATCGAAGAAACATCAATATAATTGCAGAAAATATTAATATCAAACCAATAATATCTGAGGATTCAATCTTTGTAATATATTCAAAGATAGAATTGAGAAATAAAAATATCATGAATTTTATTCCTTCATAGATTTGAATAGAGAAATTTTTAAGGAATTTTTTTAGTTCAAAATCTTCTAATAATAGAAATGAGCCTAAGAGGACTAAAAAAGATATTAAAAATTCAAAATTATACTTCTTAACTATAGATAAAATCTTTTTCTTTTTTGATCGTTCTCTTTTTTTTNNAGGCATATTTGTAAATTTTTTTTTAAATGAGCATGATTAATTTGAATATTAATAAATCATTATATAAAATTAGAATAATATTATTGGTTATAAAAATGAAACTTATATCGTGGAATGTTAATGGAATAAGAGCGGCCGTAAAAAAAGGTTTTTTGGACTTCCTTGATCAAGAGAAACCTGATATACTATGCATTCAAGAGTCTAAAGCTCATAAAGAACAACTAAAAGAAGAAATTTTGAGTGGTCATGATTATTTTAACTATTGGCATTCAGGTATTAAAAAGGGCTACAGCGGCGTTGCAATATTTTCTAAAAAAGAACCTCTATACATTCAGGAAGGGTTGGGAATAAAAAAGTATGATAATGAAGGTAGAGTTATAATTGCAGAATATGAAAACTTTTTGTTGTACAATATATATTTTCCGAATGGTCAAAAAGATGATGCAAGGTTAAAGTATAAGCTTGATTTTTATGATGATTTGCTTCCAATTATAAATGAACAGGTAGAATCTGGACATAATGTCATTGTAACGGGAGATTGGAACACAGCCCATAGACCTATCGATTTAGCTCGTCCAAAACAAAATACAAAAACATCTGGATTTATGCCGATAGAACGTCAAAAAATTGATACTTATATAGAAAATGGCTGGATAGATACTTTTAGGTTATTTCATGATGAGGGTGAAAGGTATTCGTGGTGGAGTTATCGGTCAAGTGCTAGGCCTAGAAATATAGGATGGAGGATAGATTACTTTTTTGTTAATGAAGGTTTGAAAAAGAATTGCCTCGATGCCGATATTTATCAAAACGTATTAGGTTCAGATCATTGTCCAGTTTCGTTAGAGCTCGAATTTTAAATTAAATCATTAGATCTACTGCAATCGCATCTCCATAAGCTAGACCATCAATCGAAAGTTTAATAGTCTCATCATCAATGATAATACAATTTCCCCATTTACCTATGGCGAATTCTAAATTATTTTTAAACTTATTGATTAATGATTTTGGAATATTCTGGGTTTTAATCCCAAGGCTAGTTCGTAAACCAAATCCTATCATTTCGTTTGTTTTACTTTCTAAACTAAGTTTTTCTGAGAAANATAGGGGTGTTTTAACAGATTTTAATTTTTTTATATAATTATCAAGTGATTTAATATTGCTCCATCTAATATGTCCATCAAAACTATGAGCAGAAGGACCATAACCTATGTAAGGATTTATTTTCCAATAGTGAAGGTTATGTTTACACTCATAATTAATTTTCGAAAAATTTGATATTTCGTATGCATTATAGTAATTAGATTTTAAAATTTTATGGGTTTTTAAAAACCAATCTGCAGTTTTTTCATTTTTTGGCATAATGATCTCATGTTTTTTAATTAATTTAAAAAGTTCNGTTCCCCTTTCCGGGGTAAGTGTATAAGCAGAGATATGTTCAGGGTCTAATTTGATAATTGCCTTTAAATCTCTTAACCAAACATCCCAAGATTGACCTGGAATTGAATATATCAAATCACAATTAATATTATTAAAACCACTTTCTCTAGCATAATCAAAAGTATCATAAACCTGTTTAACATCATGGATCCTTGTTAAAAATTTTAATATAGAAGGTTCTAGAGATTGTACACCCATGGATAATCTATTAATACCGAGATCTTTAAATCTTTTTAATCTATCCTTGGGTGCTTCTCCGGGGTTTACTTCAATGGTAAACTCTTTAACTTTATCTAGATTATGTTTTTTATGAAGAGCATTAATGATAAGTTCCATATACTTACTTTTTATCAGACTTGGAGTTCCTCCACCAATAAAAATTGTATTTAATTCCCAGTTTGATGTGTCAACTTTACAACGTTTAATTTCTAAAATAAGAGATTGAACAAATTCAGGGATTGAATCTTCGTGACTGTTAATAGAGTAAAAATCACAATACATGCATTTAACTGTACAAAATGGAATATGGATGTATATACCAGATTTAATTTTTGAACTTTCTTTTTTTAAATTACGTATAATTTTTTGCGTGATTTATGAAATTAGGTTTCCCAAATTTAGGCAATGGAAATAAAGATTAATACAGTTACTACAGATCAGGATTACAAAGATTGTTTATACATTAGAAATAAAGTATTCATTGAAGAGCAAAATATTAATGAAAAGTTAGAATATGATGATAAAAAAGTTAATGCAATCTATATAGTAGCAAAAATTAATTTAATTGCAATAGGTACTGCTCGTTATCGATCTACTGAAATTGGAATGAAGCTAGAGAGATTTGCCGTATTAAAAGAGCATAGGAAATTTGGTGTTGGCTCTGCAATGGTATTGTTTCTTTTAAAGAAATTAAAAAATCAAAAAAGTATATACCTCAATTCTCAAAAAGATGTTGTTAACTTTTACAAGAAATTAGGATTTGAAATAATTGGGGAGGCTTTTTATGAGGCGGGGATTGCTCACTACAAAATGAAATTAGCGTGAAGAAAAAAAATAATAATATCAAGAGAGTATTCAATCTATTAAGATCAGAAGTTTTAGTATTGTTTGTATCACTCTTTAATGGTCTATTTTATGTAATATTCAATAGTATTTCAATTTGGTTGACGGCTTCATTAGTGAATAATGTTCTTTCAGATTACAGTAAACTTGTGGAAAAACATAATCAATTACTGCAAAAACAAATACCTACAATCAATGATAAACTGAATGTTTTTGTTAATAACTTGATCTTAAGAGATTCTAATATTGAGACTTTGAAGATATTGTGTTTTTCAATTATATCTATTTTTATTCTTAAAAACCTTTTTCTTTATTTAAAAAATCTTACCATGTCAATTATTCAACTACGTTTGGTTACTAAGCTTAGGAATGATATTTATAAACATATTCAAATGTTACCATTGAGATATTTTAATAAAAGAAAGTATGGTGATATTACATCAGTGATCATTAATGATGTTGGTACGTTTAATAAATCTATTGGAACCACATTTCATAAGATCATTGTTGAACCAATTAATATTGTTTTTTTCACGATTTTACTTTTTATTATAAGTGCCAAATTAATGCTTGTTGCAGTATTGATCATTCCATTTTCTCAATTTTTAATTCAATTTATCGGGAAAAGTATAAGGAGGAAAGCGAGAAGGAATACAAGACAAATCGGTGGAATCTTAGCTATAATTACGGAGAATATTTCATCCATAAGATTAGTTAAGGCCTTTTCAACAGAAAAAAATGAAAGCAAACGCTTTAATGAAGAATCTTGGAAATATTATAACCTATTACTAAGATCTGCAAAATTAAAACATATTTCTTCTCCAATTATTGAGGCAATAGGCGTTTCAATGGCGGTATTATTATTATGGATGGGTGGTTCGGAAGTAATTGTTGGGAAAGAGTTATCCTCAGAGGATTTTTTAAGATTTATGTTCTTATTATTTTCTATGTTGGCTCCAATTAGATCTTTAAGTAATGTTAACATAACCCTTCAAAATGGATACGCGTCTGCAGAAAGAATATTTGAATTGTTGGATGAGCGTTCTGAGGCAGAAGATTTTGGAAAAAGTAGAATTTATTCGATTAATTCAGGATTAAGATTTGAAAATGTAAAATTCCGATATGGAGATGAATCTTTTAGTCTCGATAATATTAGTTTTAAACTAAAAAAAGGATGCATGGTTGCATTGGTGGGAGAAAGTGGTTCAGGTAAATCGACTATAGCAGATTTAATTCCTAGATTTTATAATTTATCCAATGGATCCATAAAGATAGATGATAAAAATATCAATGATATTAGTTTGAAATCACTTAGAAACTTGATGGGGATAGTCACTCAAGAAACAATATTATTAAATACAGATATTAAATCAAACATTGTATATGGGGCAGATAAAATAAATGTATCAATGTTAAAAAGTTCGGCTCTAGCTGCAAATGCAATTGAATTCATTGAACAATTTAAAGATGGTTTTGATACAATTGTTGGTGAAAAAGGTGTGAGATTATCAGGAGGTCAAAAACAAAGAATAGCGATAGCTAGAGCAATATACAGAAATCCTCCATTGCTTATTTTAGATGAGGCAACTTCAGCCTTAGATTCCCAATCTGAAAAAAAAGTACAAATTGCTATTGAAAATTTAATGCAGGATAGAACCGTTTTGGTAATAGCTCACCGGTTATCAACTGTAAAAAGAGCTGATCAAATAATTGTCTTAAAAGATGGCAGAATCATCGAAAAAGGGAATCATAAAAATCTATATAAAAATGAAGGTGTCTATTATAATTTGTATAATTCTCAATTTGATAATTGATTTGTAATTAATTCAATAAATTCTCTGACACATCCATGACCTCCTTTAGATTTGCATACATATTCAGCTATTTGAATATTAATTGCATGTGCATCAGAGGGGACACCTGAGAATCCTACCTCTTTCAGTAATTCAGTATCATTTACATCATCACCTATAAAAGCAACTTGATGTAAGCCTATTCCCTCTGTTTTACAAATCTCTTTTACTTTTTCCAACTTATTATTTATTCCCTGTTCAATATAATCAAATTTTAATTTCTTACCTCTTTGGTATACTAATTTTGTATTTTCGGAAGTGATTATAGCTGTTTTTATTTTATTTTCTCTTAAAATTTCAATACCTTTCCCATCTCGGGTATTAAATTTTTTTGATTCATCTCCATTTTCTGAGTAATACATCCCACTATCAGTAAGAACACCATCCACATCAGTAGCAAATAACTTTATTGAAAACTTTTTTTCCCCAAGTTTAATGATTTCATTTTTCATTATTGCTTCGTTAACAATCCAATCAATTTCTTCATCGATTTCATAATAAGTCTTATCTGACATTTCATATTTAATTGTTTTTCCTGAGATCCTACATTTTGTATTTTCTAAAGCTGATTTTGAAGTAATATAAAATGCGCCATTTTCTACAAGATATCCTTTAAAGTTTTGTCTTCGCGGACGCAAGGAAGGTTCATAGTTTAAGGGGTAGATATAATCATTTTTGGATTCCCAAATAAATCTCTTTTGTCGGACAACTGAAACAAGGCTAATTGCATCACTATCTTTATAGTATTTTATAGCATTTGTAAGATCTTCGTAGCTGATGTGTGGAGAGGTAGATTGAATTAGAACAATTATTTTAAATTTAGTCGATTTTGAAAATTCTAACATAGCACTTTCAGTTGATGCTTCATCAGTTGCAGTTTCTGGGCTTCGATTAATAATTTTCAACTTTTTACTCTTTATACTTCTTAATGAATCTTTTATTAGCCTTCCATCTGTAGAAACAAAGACTTTATCAATATATCTACATTTTATTGCAGCTAAAACGCTCCAATGAATTAAAGGTTTCCCAAAAAAAGTTTTACAATTTTTGTTTGGAATACTTTTACTTCCAGCTCTTGCCGGGATTAATGCAACTATTTTCCCCATACTATTTGACTTTTCTTTAGCTTTTCTCTTTGAACTTTTTCGATTTCTAAAATTTCGGCATTCTTAAATTTTAAACTTTTAGATAATGCTTCAAGATCCCGTACTAGTTTTCTAAATCCTTCAGGTTCTAGAGATGCCGCATGATCAGTACCTTTCCATGTGCGATCTAATGTAAAATGTCTTTCAATCCATTCAGCTCCAAGCATAAAGGCACCTAAATCTATGGCAATTCCTAAATGATGCCCCGAAAATCCGATTGAGTTAACTTTTTCTGAGTATGTTTTTCTTAATCTTGATATCTCGTTCAAGCAAACATCTTCAAAAGGGACAGGATATCCTGCTGTGCAACTATATATAATCAAATCATCACATCTATGATGTTGTATGAAAAAATCTAAAATATCTTTTTCTTCACTTTTGCTTGTCATTCCAAATGATATATGGATCTTCCCAATATATTTTTCGCAAAGCACTTTTAATAAATTTTTATTTAAGTTGCATGCGCTTGGTACTTTAATAAATTTAGGATTTAAGGATATTATATCCGTTGCAGATTGCACATCCCAAACTGATGATGAATAAATTAAATCCAATGAATCACAATACTCTTTAAGCTCATAATGCTGATCTAAGTTGAATTCTAAAAATTCTCTATGTTCGCCATAGGTTTTTCCATATGAATTTATTGGATTAGGGTGCGGGTTATTATATTCTATTTCGGAAAGTAAAGCTCTAGGAGTTCTTTTTTGAAATTTAACAACATCAACCTTACAGTAAACTTTGGCTGTCAAAATCATTCTTTTAGCAATTTTAATATCCCCTAGGTGGTTACAACCTATTTCTGCTACAACTTTTGGTTTTTTCATATTTACTTTAAAAGTGAATTTTTTTCACTTGTTCCTTTATTTTTGGAAAATAGTCGATACCTAAAAATATCTTTTTGTTAATGCAATTTAAGTTATCCAATGCACTAGACCAAATAGTTATTCCTTTTTCAAATTTTAAATCATCAAAAATATTTAATATTTCTAAGGGGAAATCTTTTGATAATACTCTAATATCTTTATCAAAGTAAGATTCATAGTTAGTCTTTTCTCTAGGGTGAACCTTTATGTAAATATTTTTACCGTTTGTATGTGAATCAATAATATCTTTGTAAATAGCTACTTTTTGTTTTTCTGTTATTGATCTACTATCTTCAGATAAGGGTTGAGTAATAATTAAACTGTTATTCTGCCCACAAATATTTAATTCAGTATTTAAAAAAATCTCTTTTATTATGCTCTTTTCAGCTCGTTTGATGAGTTTTTTTAAATCAAATTTAATACCTTTAGCTCTAACTCTTTTAGGTAACTTATCAGGAGATTGAACGTGTATTTCTTTGATACAATCATCAATACCTTCCCCGATGAAAGATTTATAAATATACTTTCTTTTATAAATCTTTAAAAATCCTAATCTAGAGATATAATTCCTTTGGCCATCCTCTATCATTCTGAAAAAATTGTTTTTGTATTTATTAACAAAGTAAGCTGTTACATGTCCAAGATTGAAGAATAGATTGATTTCACTATTTAATATTTCATTATGAACTTTTAAAATCTTTGAATTTTCATTGACAGATTTTTCAATACATTCTTTTCTGAAAAAAGTTTTTCTAAAAAGTGAAAATTTATTATACTCAGGTCTAATTTTTAAACGTTGTTTTAAAAAAATAATCTTGTTAAAAACTTTCTTTTTTTTTAATTCTGGTATATAATTACTTAAGCTAGGCGTAAAATCTGTAATTATTAAATTAGCATTTCTATGGTTTAATGATTTAATGACTGCTATAAATAAGTGGTAAACTGTTTCGCAGACAAAGGTTTGTTTTATATTGGAATTCATTGCACAAATTATGTATAAACTAGATGAAATCAAAAAGACTGTTAAGTTTGCTTTGAAGAAGATTAAAAGCAGCCTTGTGGTTGAAAAATATTAGAAAATATGATCCATAAAATAAAAGTGAAAAGTTAAGAGTTAATGAAATTTGAAATTTTAGAAATATTATAATTTATGCGACTTTTATTTTTTATTACTCAACCATATTCAATTCCTATTTTAAATCCAATAGAAGATTATTGTGATAAAATTAGTGGAGTAAATATTGCATGGTTCAAGGCTGGAACAGCAAAAAGTCTTGAGATTAATGGATTAACTCTAAAATCTGATGATGAGGTATTTAGCTACGACCCTGATGCTATTATTGTTCCAGGGAATGTTGTTCCTCATTATTGGCCTGGTGTAAAAGTTCAAATTTTTCATGGACTATGTGAGGAAAAAAAAGGGCATTATGACATAACAGGATTTTTTGATCTTTATTGTACTCCTGGCCCTCAAATGACAGAAAAATTTCAAGAGTTATCATCGAAACATAAAAATTTTATTGTAAAAGAGACAGGCTGGCCGAAATTAGATAATTTTAAACAAGAAATAATATCAGCTCAAAAGATTAAAAGAGGTATAGACCCAACTCAAAAAGTGATTTTATATGCGCCTACTTTCTCTCCAAAATATAAATCTTCAATTGAACTTTATGACTCAATTAAAGAACTCCAAAATGGTATATACCATTGGTTTGTTAAATTCCATGATTTAGAGGATAAATCTGTAGTAGAGAAATATAAAACATTAGAGTCAGAATTTTTCCATATTATTAATGATATAGATATTCTTAATTATATGTATTTATCTGATATACTAATAACAGACACATCATCTGTCGCCTACGAATTTTTATTATTTGACAGACCTATAATTACCTATAAAGCAGAAACTAGGTTAGAAAAAGGTATTAATATTTTAGAACCAGATTTTTTAATAGGTGCGTTAATCAGATCAATTGAAGATCCAGAAGAATTTTCACAATCTAGAAAAGAGATATTGAATGATATACACCCATACCTAGATGGTGAGTCCTCTAGGCGTGTAATTGAAACTATTTATGAATTATTAGGGAGTAGTGATTTAAAAAACTTAAAATCAAAACCAAGGAATTGGTTCCGGAAGCGACAAATTCGTAAGCTAATTTTATCATGAAAATTCTTTTTGAACATCAACATCTATATTATCTTCCTCAATTTGAACCTGTAATAATTGAGTTGAAAGATAGAGGGGTAAGGAATATTTTTTTTTCTTTGAGTTTAAGTGTTCCTACAATTGAAAAAGAAATTTTTAAAAAAGAAGCCGCAAGATTAGAAATTGAAATTATTCAAGCAAACTTTGAGCCGCAAAGGCGTCGAATAATAAAAGAATTAAATTTTGATATTATATTTATTGGAAACAAATCATCTTTAACCGATATAAAAGGAAAAAACTCGTTTGTTGTAATGCTATATCATGGTATAGGGTTAAAAAGTTCTTATTACACTGACTTGAATCAAAATATAGATTTGATTTGTGTAGAATCAAAAGAAAGACAGATTGCATTAAGAGAAAAAAAATACAATGCTATTTTTACCGGATTTCCTAAATTAGATTTTAAATTAAAGAATGAGAAGAAAATAAATGACCCCTTTCTACTTTATGCGCCAACTTTTTTCCCCTCGTCATTAGAAAAAACCATACCCCTATTCAGTAAGCTAATTGACTATAACTTTATAATAAAGCTTCATCACTTTTTTTGGACAAAACCAAAATATATATTATTAAAAAATAAATTAGAAAAAGAAGTGCAATCTTTTTCAAATATTAGTATCTCACCATTTAGAGAGTACAATATAATGAATTTATTCTCCCAGTCAATGCTCCTAATTTCTGATTTTTCATCTACGATTTTTGAATATCTTATTATGGATAAACCTATTATTCAGACTAGGTACTACACATCTCGAATGAAGTATAAAATTTTTCCAAGTCTATTAAAAAAAAGAATTGATGAGGATCGTCTCAATCAAATTGATTTTGTATTTAATTGTAGTGAAGCTAGGGAACTTAAACGTGTAATTAGAAAGGCTATTAAAAACCCCCAATTGCATCATAAAAAAAGAATGGAAGCATCTGACAAGTTTCTTGGGAAAATAGATTATGGTTGTTCAAAGCGGATTCTAGATGCGATTTCAGATTCTGGAATTATAATTGGTGCTTAATTTTTATGTTTGTAATTTATTTTTATTATGAAAGCATTTATTTTAGCTGCAGGCGTTTCTCGCCGTCTTTATCCTCATACTTATAATACACCAAAATGCTTATTAAAAGTTGGTAATAAGTGTATTATAGATTATCAACTTCAAGCTTTAGAGGCTTTGGGTATAAATGATGTAACAATGATAGTTGGGTACCATAGAGAAATGTTAAAGAATCATGTTACTAAAAATTTTTCATCATTAAATTTTTCATTTTTAACAAATCATCACTACTTTGAAACTAATACAGCGTATTCAGTTTCATTAGGTAAAGATATTTTAAGACAAGATGAGCATATTTTAATGAATGCAGACGTTGTTTATCCTATTGAATTATTAAAAAAAATATTAGAGTCTTCATTTGAGACAGCTCTCGCAGTAGATTGTAAAGTTTGTGGTAGAGAGGAAGTAAAAGTTATCGACGGCGGTCAGAATAAAATTGTTGCAATTGGTAAAGATTTAATTGAATCTAAATGCCTCGGTGAATTTATTGGCGTTGCAAAACTGTCCAAGAACTTTAATAACTTATTTTCTGATTCAATTGAAAATTTGATCAGAGCTGGAGGAATTAATGATTATTTTGAAGCAGGGATACAACNGCTTTTAAAAGATACAGATGTTCACTTTGTGGATGTATCGGAGTANCCTTGTTTAGAAATAGATTTTATTGAAGATCTAGAATCTGCTCGTAAACTTTTTAGNTAAATGATTCANAAAAATCNGGTTTTAATTTTAGACTTTGATAGTACTCTGATATCTATAGAATCNCTTGACCTTCTCGCTGAAATTTGTCTTNAGAATAAAATAAATTCGGCCTCAATTATTANAAANATAAAAAATTTAACTTCTCTTGGAATGAAAGGNAANATTACTTTTCAAGATTCTCTNAGAAAAAGGTTAAGATATTTACAAATTGAGGATTANCATTTTGATCAATTAAANAAANAANTAAAAAATTTNATTTCGCCTTCGATAANAAAAAANCAAATTTGGCTAAAAAAAAATAGAGACAATATTTATATATTNTCAGGNGGTTTTAAAAGGGTAATTGATCCAATTGCATTAAGTTTAGGCTTAAAGAAAAATCAAGTNTTTGGGAATGAATTTTTATANGACAATAATGATTCAATAATNGGACTAGACTTTCAAAATCCATTAAGTNAATCNAANGGTAAGTTTTTATTGGCTAAAAAACTGGGTATGAAAAAAAATATAATAATGATTGGCGATGGTAGTACTGATGCCCAAATAAAACAGCTTCATAAGAGCGTTGTCTTTATCGCATATACTGAAAATGTATATAGAAAAGCAGTTGTTGACATTGCAGACTATAATGCTAAAACATTTGATGATGTAATNGATTATGTTTCAAATATGAAATGATTAACTTTGAGATTATATTTTAATAAAATATTATAGGGATACTATAAAAATGAACTTGTTAAAAAAAGAAGTACTTAGTCAAATACCAAAAGTCCAAGAAGAGATTAAATCTCTAATTTCTGAAAAAGGTTCAGAAAAAATTAGTGATGTGACTGTTGCTCAGGCTTATTCAGGTTTAAGAGGTATTAAGGCTTTTGTTTGCGACACATCATCTGTATCAGCAGATAAAGGTTTGATAATAAGAGGGATTCCACTTCTTGAAATAACACATATATCTCCTGAAGAAGTCTTCTTTCTTTTATTGACAAGTCGATTGCCTGATGAAAAAGAATTAGAAGATTTAAAAAGGGATTTTTCTGAATATGTAAAAGTTCCCGATTATGTTTGGAATGTTCTATCAGCAATGCCAAAAAACTCACATCCAATGACTATGTTCAACACTGCAATTTTAGCTATGCAGGGAGACAGTGTATTT
>NZIX01000055.1 GCA_002691785.1 Fidelibacterota bacterium
AAATGCGATATATAAAATTAAAACAATTCAAAGGTACTTGCAAATCATGAATATTTTTATATAAAATAAAAAATTTTAAAATAAATACTAATACTCGATTAATTAAACAAACTTAATTTTGATACAATAAATGCTAAAGTCGTATAATAACAATTATCCATCTTCTTAAATGCAAATTTTTTTACTAACAAAAAACCTAAAAATGTTTTAGACAATTTCTGCTTTTTTTATCAAATTTTGTACATTAATTAAATAAGGACTTGTTATGGCAAATAAAACATTTNGTGGTATCGTTAGTGAATCATCTAAAACACTNNNTACGGTTAATTCAGATCAATTAAATAGTTTAATAAAAAATAATACAGATATGGTAATCTTNGACGTAAGNGACAAAGAAGTAGTTGACNATNGAGGATCNGTCCCTGGAGCACTTAATATNTCCCTAGGCTCATTATACTTCAAAGCNGACTCCGAAGTTCCAGATGATTACAAAGATGAAAGAATTCAANATAGANAAAAAAAAGTTGTAATGACATGTAGTATNGGNGCCTGTGCTGCAATTGGAGGTAAACTACTTAAAGATATGGGATTTGAAGATGTTGTTTTATTAGAAGGTGGTGTAGAAGCGTGGAAGGACTCAGGGTATGATTTAGAAAAATAATTAGAAGATATAATTTTGCCAAATTGTCCTCTTAGAAGCAATTTGGCCCTGTATTTTGATCCNAAGTCTATTGCTTCTGTTTAAATAAATTTTNCACTTTTATTATTTATACAGACAACAAAAATTCTTTAAATGTTGCAAACTCATTACTCATTTTTATAGAAAGTTTGTCTTTATCCAGTAGACTTTTTACAGTCTCTGAGAGCTCAATCTCTTGTTTAATAATTGGCTCTACCACATTTGAAAACTTAGCAGCGTGAGCTGTAGATAAGACGACACCCTTCTTTAAATTTTTAAAATTCAACCTATATTCATTTAATCCCAAAACGCCTACTGCTGTATGAGGATCTACTAAATAATTATATTCCTCATATATATTTTTTATCATTTTTTTTGTTAAAGAATCAGAAAAACTCCAAGTTGATATTTTTTTATTTATTTCCCTTAAATCACTATCAAATATATTTTTAATTCTTTCAAGATTACTTGGAATACTAACATCCATGGCATTAGAAATGGTTTTAATTGCTTTTTTTTCACTCAATTTTCCAGATTTTAAAAATTTAACAAAAGCATCATTTATATTTAATGAGGCAATGAACATTTCGACAGGCAATCCCATTTGGTTTGCTAGCAAACCTCCTGTTATATTTCCAAAATTTCCCGATGGTATACTAAAAATAATTGAATCATTAATTTTACTTTTCTTCCATGCCCAAGCGTAGTAAGTAGCTTGTGGAAGTAATCTTACAAAATTTATAGAATTAGCCGAGCTAAGATTAAGTGAACTAATAATCTCCTTATCAACAAAAGCTTTTTTTACTAATCGTTGACAATCATCAAATGTACCAGCTACTTCTAGAGCAGTTATATTCTTACCCAAAGTTGTTATTTGCTTTTCTTGAATTCCACTGACTTTATTAGAAGGATATAAAACTATAACATCAATATTATCAATATCGTAAAAACTATTTGCAACTGCAGCTCCAGTATCGCCCGATGTCGCGACTAAAATCGTTAACTTTTTTTTATTGTCAGCTTGCAAAAAAAACATTGTTTGTGCTAAAAATCTTGCAGCAAAATCTTTAAAAGCTAATGTTGGCCCATGGAATAATTCTAATATAAGATCAGATTCATTTAAATTTTTTATCTTAATTGGAAAATTAAAAGCATCTTCACATA
The DNA here is from genome assembly GCA_002691785.1 of Fidelibacterota bacterium. Lineage (GTDB taxonomy): Bacteria > Fidelibacterota > Marinisomatia > Marinisomatales > UBA1611. The sequence goes on from NZIX01000055.1 coordinate 1,844, forward strand.
TATCTGTTAGCTTTGATAAAGAAAATTCTTCTTTTACATAGGGATAAATAATATTCACAGCTAATTCTTCAAAACTTTGCTGGGATTTAAAAAAATCCATACTCATTTTGGGAATTTTAGCAGGCATGTACAAACCTCCATCCGGAGCTAATCCATTTAAAAGTACTTCTTTAAAGCTAGCAGATAACCCTTTATTTCGCGTGCTAAAAAATTTCAATTTTTAACCTAATATTTTAGGAGGGTTTAAATTTATTTTAGAGCAATAGCTAGTACTATTGATATTATATTTATTAAATGATTTAACGAAGTTTCTTCCAATAATCTTTGCTGAATTTTCATTCTTAGAAAGAGCAAAGATAGATGGCCCGGAACCAGAGATTCCGCAACCTAAGGCACCAGCATTGAGCGCAGAAGCTTTTAAAGATTCATAATTAGGTATTAATTTTGATCTATATGGCTCTGCAAAAAGGTCAATCATAGATCTTCCAATAAGTTCATAATCATTTTTAAATAATCCAGATATAAATCCAGCTAAATTACTAGACTGCCCTACTGCTATTTCTAACCTAACATCTTTCGGTAAAATTTTTCTTGCTTCACTTGTATTTATATGTAGATCAGGAAGTACTACGGTACAATACAAATTATTAGGCACAGGAAGACTAATAGTTTCTAAAGGATTATAGCTTCTAATAAGTATTATTCCACCGAATAGTGCTGGCGCAACATTATCAGCATGAAAGGCATTTGAAGCAGCTGATTCACCTTCGATAGTATGAATAAGTAATTCTTCACTGTTTAATGGCTCATTTAGAAGTTTATTTATTCCAACTACAGANGATACTGCACTTGCTGCACTTGAGCCAAGTCCGCTACCTGGAGGTATACCCTTATTTATGTGAATTTTATATTTTGGTTCNATTTCTATTTTATTCAAAAAGGATAATAAGGCTTTACCAGCAGTATTTTTTTTTGGATCTATCGGAATTTTATTTGATTTTTTACCAGATAAAATAATTTCTAATCCTGAGGTCTTTTTTTCTTCAATAGTAATAATATCAAAAGGATTATTGATAGAAAATCCCAGGCAATCAAAACCACAAGAAACGTTAGCTACTGAAGCTGTAGCTTGGACTCTTATTGATTTACTAAACATGAATGTATTTTTTTTCTACAAGAAGCTCTGCCATTAAAATAGCACCTCCTGCAGCACCTCTTACTGTATTATGAGATAACCCAATAAATCTTATATCAAAAATTTTATCTTTTTCAATTCTTCCAATAACTGTCTCCATTCCATTTTCCATACCGCAATCAAACTTAGGCTGAGGCCTATCAATTGCATCTAAAATTCTAATGATTTTTTTTGGAGATGAGGGTAGATTTGATAATTGGTGATTATCATTATACAATTTTAAAATAGTTTTAAATTTTTTGATATTCAAACTGTCATTTAAAAAGTTTAAAGAAACAATTGCAGTATGCCCGTCAATTACTGGAACTCGAGTACATAAAGCACTTATTTTTAAATCTGTAAAGTTTTTAATTCCTTTTTTTGAAACAGAGCCAAAAATTTTTAAAGGCTCAATTTCTGTTTTCTCCTCTTCTCCTTGAATGTAAGGTATAACGTTTTCTCTTAGATCTATATTTTCAAGACCTGCTTTACCTGCTCCGGAAAGTGCTTGCAATGTAGTAACTGATATTTCAATTGGGTTAAAGCCAGCTTTGATAAGGGCATCAATTACTACTATATAAGCTTGAATGGAGCAATTGGGTTTAACTGCAACAAAACCTGTTGAAGGAAGCGACCTATTTTTTTGCTGAATTGGGATTACATCTGCATGGTGCGGATTAATCTCTGGGATTATCATTGGGACATCATCTGTAAAACGATTTGCAGAATCATTGCTTATTAATGCAAATCCTCTTTGTGCATACTCAAATTCTANTCTTCTAGTATCTTCTTTACTGGAAAGAGACATTGCAGAAAAAACACATGAAACGCCAGGCGGTATGGATTCAAAATCAAATACGTCCCTCACAATTATATCTCTTACTTTGGCAGGAATATTGTTTTTTAAAAACCATTTTGCTTTGACAGCATCATAAAACTTTTTCCCAGAACTATGTTTTGAAGCAGCCACATCAATAACGTTAAACCAAGGATGGTTATCAAGTAATGATAAATAATTTTGGCCAACAATACCTGTAGCACCAAGTACACTTACGTTTATTTTTTTTTTTAACATTTTAAAATATCTCCTAAAACACCAGCTGCAGTTACCTCAGCTCCTGCGCCATGCCCTTTTATTACTAGCGGAGTTTTATTGTATCTGCGAGTAGTAAAAGAAATGAAGTTTTCTCTACCATTTTGATAATAAAATTGACTTTCTTTTCCAACTGCTTTCAACCCAACTTTAGCATCTTTTCCGTTCCACTCAGCAATGTATCGTAATACTTTACCACTACTCAAAGATTTTGTATAATTCTTTAATAGCTCATCATCATACTTTTTTAGCTCNTCTAAAAAATCACTTATNCTAATATTTGGGTCAATATTTTCATGAATTAAACTATCAATTGAAACATCTTGAATCTCAATTTTTTTNCCTGTCTCTCTTACAAGAATTAGAATTTTNCTACCAACATCTAATCCATTTAAATCATTCCTTGGATCAGGCTCTGTATATCCAGCCTTCATAGCAGTTTTTACCAAACTGCTAAAAGCAATTGACCCATCATATTTACTAAATAAATAACTAAGTGTACCCGATAAGACTCCTTCGATTTTTAATATTTCGTCTCCAGTTTTTAATAATGTCTTTAAGGTATCAATTACGGGCAGCCCTGCCCCTACATTTGTTTCATATCTAAATTGAGCTCCTCTAATTAGTGCACTGGCTCTAATTTCATCGTAGTATTCTTGGTTTATGGAATTTGCAATTTTATTAGCTGCTACTACAGATATACCTTTGGACAGAATTTTTGAAGTTTCCATAGATATATGCTCTGAAGCGGTTACATCGACAAATATTGAATTTGATGTTTCTGATGCTATCTCTACAAAAGAATCAATATCTGCATCTANACCTCTATTTAATTCTACTTTCAAATTTTNAGATTTAAGCCCNTTTGAATTAGTAATCATTTTTTTACTATTAATGGCACCACAAATGGTAATCGANTTATCTTTTTCNATTAGTTCAATTAGGCTGGAGCCAATTAATCCTAAGCCTGCAATAAATAAGTTCCTTTTTGTCTTTTCTGAAAAAATATAGTTATATAAGCATCTGATAGTTGAATTGACATCAACATTGTTTATTATGAATGATATGTTCCTTTCTGAAGAACCTTGAGCTATAGCAATTATATTGATTCCTTTTTCACCTATTATATTAAATAATGAACCAGCTATCTGAGGTTTATTTATCATTCCTTCGCCAATAACTGCTACAAGTGATAAGTTATTTTCAATTTTAATATCATCAATATATTTATGATCTAATTCGAAACTAAATTCTTCCATTAAAATAATTTTTGCATCATTTTGATCTTCAGGTTGTATAGCAAAACATATGGAATGTTCGCTAAAAACTTGAGAGACAAGAAGAATATTTATTTTTTTTAAAGATAATGAACTAAAAATCTTTCCTAGAATACCATGCCTCCCAACAATACCAGGACCTTGTAACCTTATTACTGAAACATTATAAAGCGATGAGATACCAACTGCAAAATTTTCTTCCAGAATTCTATCTTTTGTGATTAATGTTCCTTCATTTTCTGGGTTGAATGTATTTTTGATATGTATAGGTATCGACTTGTAAAGAGCAGGAATTATGGTAGGGGGAAAAATTACTTTTGCCCCGGCATGGGCAAGCTCCATTGCCTCTTGGTAATTTAATTTGGGAATAGTCCTCGCGTCAGGTACTACATTTGGGTCAGTAGACAAAATTCCATTTACGTCAGTCCATATTTCAATTTTTTTGACATTTAATGCCGCACCAAAAATTGATGCTGTATAATCTGAACCGCTCCTACCGATGGTTGTCGTTTCATTCTTCTTTGTAGACCCAATAAAACCAGTAATTATAAAAATTTTTTCAGTATCTTTACAAAGTTTTCTAATCTTTGAATATGATTCTTTATAATAAACATATGCATTACCAAAATTATCATCAGTTACAATCACCTCCCTAGCATCAAGAAAAGCGACATCTAACTTATGATACAAGCATGTCTGCGTTATTACATGTGCTGTCAAACGTTCTCCTATTGAAAGTATAGCATCCTTAGATTTTTTATTTGCATACTTTCCTTTTTTAATCTCATTAAAAAAAGGTTCAACTTCAGCTTGCAATGAGTCAATTAGGCTTAAATAAGAAGATTTTTCTAAATTTAACTCTTCTGCCAATACAATGAATTTTTTTAAGAGTACACTTAAATCATTCTTATGGTCATTACCCATTTCAGATGATGCTATAATCTCTAGAATTTGATCTGTTGTTTCTCCAGCAGCAGAAACAACAACACCTATTGGCTTATCATTACATATACGTTGAATTACTTTTTTTATGCTCGAGGAGGATTTTAGCGATGATCCTCCAAACTTTAATATTTTCATGCTTTAATGATTTTTACGTTTTATTATTTTTTCGATTTTCTGAAGCTTTTAATTAATTTTTATCGACAAACCAGTTGTTAAAAAAACTTATTGCGTTTTTTGTCCAATTATTTTTTGGCATTCTAGAAAGATCATTATTAGGAAAATAATTTTCAGGAATTTGTATTGGTATATTTTTTTTTACATCTCTTAAATACTCATTTTTTAATGTCATCGTATCATATTCAAAATGATTGAAGTTATAAACTTCATTTAATAAATTATTTTCTAACATACAAATCCCCTGTTCTTTACTGTCAAAAAGTACATTTAAACTCGGATGATCTTTTATCTGCTGCCCAATTGATTCAGTATAGCGAGATACTGGAATTGTTATCTTATCATTTGAAAAATAAAAATTATCTGGATTGATACCACTTATTTTATAATCATAAATACCAAATTTCTTATTTTTTAAACTTACTTTTTTAATCCCATAACGATAATAAAGTACTGCTTGAGCGCCCCAACATATATAGTAAGATTTAATATCATAATATCCAATTGATTTAAAAATATTGATCAGTTCTTTCCAATAAGAAACTGCCTCAAAAGGCATAGTTTCAACTGGAGATCCAGTACAAATAAATCGGTCAAAATTATCAAATGATATATTGTTGGCTATTTCATAATTCTTTAAAAGATATGACTTTGAAATATTTTTTGAATCGTATGTCTCCATCCTCAAAAAAGTAATGTCAATTTTATGATTTAAATTATCAAAAATATTTTTAAAATGATTTTCAGTCTCAATTTTGTTCGGCATCAGATTTAACAAAAGAACTTTTTTCATGCAATTACTAATTTTCCAACTTTATTTAATGAAAATAAATTATGCTTTTAGTGCTTGTTCAAAATCAAAAATAATATCATCTATGTGCTCAATCCCTACTGAAACTCTAATAAGATCTTGTGATACACCTGATGCAATCTGTTCCTTTGAAGATAATTGCTCATGGGTTGTTGTGGCTGGATGAATTACAAGTGTTTTTGCATCTCCTACATTTGCTAAATGACTGGACATATCAACTGATTCAATAAATTTTTTCCCAGCTGATATACCTCCCTTTATTCCAAATGAAAGAACTCCTCCAAAGCCATTTTTTAGATATTTTTTTGCTAGTCCATGATACGGATGATCCTCTAAACCGGGAAAGTTAACCCAATCAACCTTTTCATGTTCTAGTAACCATAAAGCTAGATTCATAGCATTACTGGAATGCTTTTCACCACGAAGTGATAATGTTTCTAAACCTTGAAGGAGCAAAAATGAACCAAATGGATTTTGACTAGGCCCAAAATCCCTTAGCCCTTCGACACGAGCTTTTATAATAAAAGTAGCATTTACGCCTAAAACACCATCAGGACCAAATGCTTCCCAGAAGTTTATACCGTTATAACTTTTTGATGGTTCAGTAAATTCTAAAAAATTACCATTATTCCAATTAAATGTTCCTGCGTCAACAATCACACCACCTATAGTATTACCATGACCTCCTATCCATTTTGTTGCTGATTCTACAACGATATCTGCACCAAAATCGATTGGCTTACATATATAACCACCCATCCCAAATGTATTATCGACAATTAATGGAATACCATTGCTTTTTGCTATAGCTGAAATTTTTTCAAAATCTGGTATGCTATATTTGGGATTCCCCAGACTTTCAACATAAACAGCCTTTGTTTTTTCATCAATTAATGAAGATATTGAATCAGGGTCATCACCATTTGCGAACTTGACATTAATTCCTAATCTTGGAAAAGACAATTTAAATTGATTATATGTCCCACCATATAAGAAACTTGATGAAACAATATTATCCCCTGCTTTTGCTAGGGTTTGAATTGTTAAAAATTGTGCAGCTTGTCCACTTGACGTTGCTAAAGCCCCAACACCGCCTTCAAGAGCTGCTATCCGTTTTTCAAACACATCTGTTGTAGGGTTCATAATACGTGTGTAGATATTTCCAAATTCTTTTAAAGAAAAAAGATTAGAAGCATGTTCTGCACTATCAAAGGTAAATGATGAGGAAGAAAAAATAGGAACTGCTCGTGCGTTAGTTCCTAATGTTGTTTCTTGGCCTGCATGGACTTGCAATGTGTCAAAATGTTTTTTATGTTTCACAATAAATATCCTTTTTTTAAAATATTTTTAATACTCAAATAATTTCTGTTCTTATGTTATTAAGTTTTAGGAATGAAGAGGTTAGCAGCACAAAAAATGATTTTATCTATCTTCAAGAATTTTTGAAGCAGGAGTTAGCACCTTGATTAAAATAACTAAACTGGTTGCTAAGGTATCTTAGGGCCTGATCCCTCCACCTTTCTCAATAAAAATAAAACAGTACTGTCAAAAAGCCAGAAAGCTTATATAAAAGATATTCAAAATTATAGTTATTTTAAATGAAATCAAATTATTCTTAAAATTTTAATTTTTTCTCATTGATCATTTTTAAATAAGTACCTTTAAAATAAAAAATAATTAAAATGAGTAACTTTAGTATTACCTAATGAATTATTCAAAACAAATAAAAAAATTCAAACATAAAATAGGATTTAGAGTATTGAAAATAATAAAGTAAAGTTGGAACTTTAAGGCCTGCATGAAAATAATTTCATACTTTAAAGATGTTTTGAATGAACTTAGTCCAAAAGCTAATGTTCAATCCCTTTCAAAGAATATTAGAGGAGACATTATAGCTGGTATTACTGTCGGTATAATAGCATTGCCTCTAGCACTAGCTTTTGGTGAAATTTCACAACTAGGTCCAATCGCAGGTGTATGGGGGGCAATTGCAGGTGGTATTGTAGGAGGTCTATTTGGCGGTTGCCTAGTTGGTGTAAGTGGACCTACAGCTCCAAAAGCTGCACAAATTGCAGCATACATGAGCTATTTTGTTATAGGTAGCTCAAATAATCCAGATTTAGTTGCGGCTTTTTCAATCATATTTTTAAGCGGACTGATATTAGTTTTAATATCATTTCTAAGAATTTCTCATTTTATACATCATACACCTTATCCTGTTGTTGCCGGATTCATGTGCGGCATAGGGGTTATAGTTATATTAACTCAGCTCAATGCTTTTGTAGGACTTGAAGTAAAGAACAATATAAAGGATGTAATTATTAATCTATCAAATACACTGAATAGTGCAAATGTTGATGCGCTTTATGTTTCTATACCTTCACTGATAATTTTATTTTTGTGGCCCATAATCGGAAAGAAATTTTTATTTTTAAATAAAATCCCCGCTCCCTTNACTGCNCTATTNATTGGCACTNGTATCGCNCAGATATTTAGTCTAAATATCCCCTATATTGGAGATAAAATGGGTAATGAAGCTGCAAATAAAATTTTTTCAATTTACATTCCTGATCTAAGTCGATCTGTTGAATTTATAGCCCCTGCATTTGCTTTAGCTGGATTAGCAGTATTAGATAGCTTATTAAGCTGTAAAGTTGCTGACAACATAACAGGTAAGCGTCATAGTAGCGATAGNGAGACCTNTGGCCAAGGAATGGCAAATATGGCGGCGGGATTATTTGGTGGAGTAACGACTGCTACCGCTACAATGCGTACTGTAGCAAATATTAAATTTGGAGGAAAAACTCCTCTTGCATCCATTGTTCATGGATTGACACTTTTAGCGATATTACTAGGTTTAGGCTCTTTAGTAGCAAAAATACCAACCGCCTGCCTAGCAGCAATTTTATTTAAAGTGGGTATCGAGATATTAGATTACCGAATTATACCCATAATTAATAAACTGCAACTGAAAGATCTCATTATATTTTCTACAGTATTGTTTGTTACAGTTTACGAAGACCTTATGGTAGCAATAGCTATTGGGGTTATTTTTGCTATNNTAAGTTCTCTAAAAGATTTGAANAATATTNTAAGAGAGAAAGAAGATTACCAATTTTTAAATATTACTAATTCTGAATACAAAGATGATTTAAATCATGAATATGTAAATGATAGTGAAATCAATGTATTATTACCTAGGGGCCCATTATTTTTTGGATCCTTAGAGAAATTAATCAAATCATACAACAAAATACCAGCAGACAGTAAGGTTTTTATCGATATGAAAAACATAACAAAGGTTGACCTCTCTGGTGTTTTNGGACTTGAAGACTTAATTAAATTATCTCAAAGCCAAAATAGAAAAATTATAATAGCTAATATGAATCAGAATATTAGAAAAATTTTTAATGATTTAAAAATCATTGAAAACATAGGACAGGAAAATTTTTGCAACTCCTCAAAAGAAATAATTCAAAAAATAACTAGTAATTCTTTTTAAGTATTTCTACAACTTAGAATTAATATACTCTCTACACAGTTCAATTGAACCTCTATAAACTATGAAATCTTTTCGTAGGTTTAGTTTATAATTATACATTTTATCATAATAGTTTAATAATATCATTGTTATCCACTCTTTATGAAGTTCTTTGTCGTTCTTGAAAAAAGCATTTTCCATTAAATCTTTAATTTTATTATAGACCTCATTTCCTAATCTCCGGCTAATATTTTTTAAAGATCCTAAGTATTTATTTAAAAGTGCCTCTTCACTTAATCCACTTTTTATTTCATCATAAATATATTCGTCATAAATATTTTCCGCTCTTATATCATTTTCGACCTCTAAAATTATAAGTTTTGAAGTTTGCATTTTTTCATACCACAAGCCAGGTAGACCGGTCCGACCTATTGTCCTACTTTCGTCTTCCAGAATTAAATAGTTATGATTATGATTTAGATAATTTAGAGTCAAAATATTTTCAAAATTTGCTTGAGAGGGTTGACCATCATCTTTTCCACCAAAAGCAGATCCTCTATGATTTGCAATGCCCTCTAAATCAATTGATTCATTAAATGTATTTAAAAATTCAGTTTTGCCAGACCCTGTAAGGCCTCCCAAGATCAGCCATTCTTCTTTATAATTATTAATATTTAAGTGTTGATTAGCTATATCACTTCTAAAATTTTTATAACCGCCAATGAGTTTATCTACTTTTACACCATGATTGTCTAACCATTTTACTGCAATCTCTGACCTCATGCCTCCGCGAAAACAATACACCAAGCTACCAGGATTTTCTTTTATATGTTTAGCCCATGACCGAATAAGCTTTTTTTTTGATTCTCCTTTAACTAAGGAGTGGCCTAATAATACAGCGGAATCACTTCCATTTTTTTTATATTCAATTCCAACCTGTTTAAACTGCTCATTAGTTAAAATTGGTATGTTTATGCTTAATGGTATAGAACCCTTTTTAAATTCATCTTCAGACCTAAGGTCAATATTGGAAACATTTGATATATTTTTAAATCGCAAAATTAAAGATTAAGAATTAATATATTTAGGTAGATTCTTCAATTGCTAAATTTGCCAATAAATCAGCTCTATCATTTTCAGGATGTCCTGAATGTCCTTTTACCCAATCCCAACTAATAGAGTGTGTCTTAATCAGAGCATCTAGCTCAATCCATAATTCTTTATTTTTTACTTCTTTTTTTGCAGCTGTCTTCCATCCATTTTTTTTCCAATTATGAATCCAATCCGTTATGCCATTTTTCACATATTTTGAATCCGTGGTAATTATAATTTCACAAGGTTTTCTTAAATTTTTTAATGCTTCTATTACCGCTTTTAACTCCATGATATTATTGGTTGTATTTTTACTAAAGCCTTTAATCTCTTTCTCTTTATTTTTATATCGCATTATGGCCCCCCACCCACCAGGACCAGGATTACCTTTACATGCTCCATCTGTAAATATTTCTACTTTATTCAAAATTAAAATCACCTATTCTACGATAAAAACACAGAGAACTTTTTATCTAATAATTCAATATTTCTTAAATTATCTTTTAGTTCAAGNTCTAATTGAAATTTCATTCGATTTTGCTCTAAGTATTTTTTATTCAAACTTTTTAACTTATTNGGAGCCTGGCTAATTCTACTTTCATAGTCATTTATAGATACATTATTTTGCCTTATTATGTCTCTATATTTCAATAACTCAAATTCTTTTTTAGTTAATTCTTTTTCAATAGGTTCAACTTTATCATTAGTTATTTCTTTTAACTCTATCATAGCAGATTTTAGAGTAGAGAAATTTTCATGGAATTGATTTAATTTTAAAGTCAAAGTAGAAACATCTTGATCTAATATTTTATGCTCTAATAATAATTTTTTGAGATCACTAGCTGAACTTATTTTTTCTTTTAATGATTTTATGCCATTAAGTAATTCCTTTTCTTTTTGGATCGCCTCATTTAATTCTTCATTAATTTCGGACCTGATACGAATATTTTTATCTAGATCAATCTTTTGATTTGTTGTTGAGGTTGATATTTGTTCTAAATTAATCTTTAAATTAGAAATCTTTTCTGTATTATGTTCTTTCTCATGCTCTATCTTTTTATTATCACTCTTGATTTGCTTCTTAACTTTCCTGATTCCCTTTTTACACTCTTCAATTCTAGGGTTAATATTATTCAATTCGATAATTAGGTTTTCATAATCAGCATTAGCAANGCTTGTAAAATTTTCTATTTTTTCAAATTCTGAAATTCTGGGGGTTAGTGATTCTTTAATAGATCTAATTCTTTGATTAATTCTTTCTAAATCTGAATCAACCTCAAATTGATCAGCAATAATACCGTCTAATATTTTTTCGAATGTTGAGATTTCTTTTTGATAAAAGGATTTAATCTCTTTTTTTTGATTTTGAAGATTGTGTTGTCTTTCTTTAAGTAATTTTAATTGTTGCTTTTCAGATTTTTTAAATGACTTTATATCAAATAACTCACCATCAACCAATTTTAAATTATTAGAAACATTATTTAATTCCGCTTTAGAATCGTTCTCATTTGAAATTATCTTATTTATTTCATTGTTGTAATTTTTCTCTAACTTAGATAATTCATTTTTTATTCCACTTATTACTTTTTTTAGTTTATCGTTTTCAACTCTAAATGTTTCTAGTTCATTAATTACACTTCGCCGATCATCTATTAGTACCTTTAAAAATGATTCAAATAACTTTTCAGAATCTCTAACTTTTTCGGAACTGGATATTAGAAGTTTATAATCTTTATTTAATGGCCTTGCAATTTTTTTAGACTTTGTGAAATTATATTCTAAATTATTTTTTCTAGCCTGAACTTTATCTTCTAAATTTTCAAAGAGTTTAATTTTTTCTAAAAATAATTTTTCAATCTTTAATTTTTCATAATTACTTATTTTCTCTTCTTTTTTTATTTCAACTTTATCTTTTTCTAAAATATTAATTCTAGTTAAGATTTCAGATAAACTTTTCTTCAGCGATATTAAATTTTTTCTTTGAAGTGCTAAATTATCATTAATGTCTTTGTTCTGCTGCATCAAATTATTCTTCTTTATTGCATCTTCACGCTTAAGCTTTAATCTATCATCTTGCTTTAATTGATTTAATAATTTCTCATTTTGTTCTATATCATATTCTATTTGGGATGGCTCTCTACCAATGTTTATAATTTTTTTCTCAAAAGATTTTAAAACTAATGCCAGTGCTTCTTTTTCTTTATCCAGATCTAATTTTTTTAAACTAGACTCTTCAATTTTCAAATTAAATATTTCAAGCTCTTTACGATATAACCTGACTTTAGAAGTTATATTAGCTTTAGTTTTTTCAAGTCTATTATCAAGGACATATATTTTTTTATCTGAAAATTGTATAGAAGAAGAGGCGACTTTTCTTTTTTTAGTCAATTCTTCTATTTTTACAATCAATTCTTTTATAACCTCTTCTCCTGTGTTCATTAATTGTTCTATTTGACCTAGTCTTTTATCAGCCTTCTCTAAAAACCTATTCAAATCTCTACTACTCTGATTTATCTTTAAAGACCTTAAATCTTCATGGTTTTTAATTCTATTTTTAAACTCATTTAATTTTGATTCAAATATTGCTTTATGACCAATGACATTGTCTTCATGTTGTTTTTTAAGTCTTTTTCTTTTGNCCATTAGCTGGTCAAGCTTNTCTTGTTCACTGTTTTGGAATTGGATGTATGATTTTTCCATTACATCCTTTTCTTTTAATATTTGGTTTTTTTCTATTTCTAATTTTTTGTTTGGTGCAATTAGCTTATCAAAAATTCTATTTTCTTTTTTTATGTTTTTATTATGATCGNGGATTTGGTTTTTTAGATTAGATATTTTTTCCCGGATTTTAGAAATAGATATTTTTTTTGATTCAACTTTTTTTCGCAAATCTTTTCTATCATTAAATAATTCTTTTCTTAAAGATTCAATTGTTTTTTGATCATTTAAAACTGATTTATTGATTATCTCTGTTATTTGATTATCATTGATATCATTAGCATCTGTGCCATCTAATGTTTGTTTCATAAAAGAAAAATAAGAAGTACTAGATTTAAATTTTATTTTGTTTTCATATTCTTGGACTTTCAATGCTGAGTCTAAGATTTTATCCTTTATTGTAGATTCTAATTCCTCCTTTTCTGATTTAACCAAGGTAAGCTTCTGATTTTCAACTATTAACTTAGTATTCACTTTTTCTTTTAATGATTTCTGACTATCGATTGCTCTTTGAACTCGATTTAACTTCCTTTCATTCTTACTATTAAATAATTGAATGCTTTTATCCACTTTATTCAATTTTTTTTCTATATCTTTTAAATTTTTCTCCTGAATATTTAAAGTAGTCAAAATTTTAGATTCTTCAATCGAGAATTTTGAGTCCGTTTCTAAGTATAATTGATTTATTTTTTTTAGCTTTATTGTATCTTCTTTTACAACAGTATTTTTCTCTTTCAATATTTTTTGAATTTTTTTATCTCTTTCTAAATTCAATTTTGATTCTTTAAGAGAATTGTTTTCTTTCACTTTTTTAATTTCATTTATTGATAATTTTTTTTCAGCATTTAATCTATTTATTTCTTTTTTCCATATTCTGATTTCGGCCAAAATCTGTTTTTCTTCAAACCTAGAATTACTTATCCATGTTTTATTCTTGATTATATCATCTTCATAACCAGCAATTTCAGACCTAATATCTTCAATGCTTTTTGTTTTTTCTTCCGTGAACTTTTCAATATTCAAACTATTTAAATCTATTTTGTGCCGTAAAGAAAGAACGATATCATTTTCTTTATCAATCTTTGACACTAACCTGTCAAATATTTTAATTTTTTTATCTAATTCATTTTGATATGAATTGGAATCGTTTAATAGATCCTTTAAAACCGTAATTTTAGTTTCAACTTCAATAATACTCTTTTCTATGTTTTTTAGATTTTCATTATAAGAAAATTCCATTTCATTTTTATGTAGCTCATTAGACTTTAGTTTTACAATATCACCTTCTATTTTATTTTCCGCCTTTTCTATGTCTTTTTCGATTTTATTTTTTCCAGACAAAACTTTTTTAAGATCATTTGAAAGAGCTTTCATTTCTTGATTACGATTTATGTTAGACTTTTTATAAAATGTTTTTTTCTCTCTTAAAATTTTTATATCGTCTTTTAGTCTATCATGAGCTTTAATATGAGAATTGAATTCCTCAAATGATAATCTAGTTTCTATTAAACTTGACCTATATTCATTTAATTTTTCAGGAAAAGATATTAAAGAATTAGTTATTTGTTTGATTTCCTCCAATTCTTTGAAAATATTTTGATTATTATCNTTTATTTTTTTTTCAAAGTCATCGTAAATATTTCTTTTTTTCTTTAAATCATCTATAGACCAATTAAATGTTTTTATGTATCCATCTAGCTTAACTTCATGAGATCTGTCATTATTGTTATTATCAATTATTTTTGCAGATAAATCAAGATCGAATAATTTATTCTTAAAAATTTTTAAACAATTATAAATTGAATTATTAAGATTTAATAAATCTGAAAAGGAATCGATTTCANTAGATAAAGATNTAATTGATTCTTCNCANTTTTTAATTTTATTTATAAAATGATCTTTTCTAGTAACATTTTTTTTCTTTTCTTTTTCTAAAATTTTATATGATTTTTCAAAAAGATCTATCTCCCTATATTGCTTTTCTTTAAGAATTTTTAAATCATTTTGAAAAGAGTTCCTAGAATCAATTAAAGAATTTCTAAAGACTAATTTTGATTCTAATTTTTNAGAGGTGTTATTNGATTTAATTTTTTGAACCTCACTTTGAACCTCATTTATGCGTGTTACTAATTCATCNGTTTTATCATTTAACTTATNGCTNTTNATAAGAATATTTTTTTCTAAAGATTGAACCTCGGAAAAAAGAAGCGCCTTTTCTTTATTAAGTTTATCATTTTTTTGTTTGTTCTTATCTAGCTCTTTAGATAGAGGCTTCATAGCATTGCTAATTGCTTTTCTCTGTTTGATAGAACTGGAAATTTGGTCATTCAAAGAAGAGCTATTAATTGTTAAAATTGATTTTTCTTTTTCTAATCTCTTGAGATCATTTTCAAGATTAGATTGTAATATTATATTGTTGCTAAGGACCTTTTGAGAAACAGGTCTAAATAAATTTTGATTATGCTCTAAATGGTTTAATTCATTATCACATGTAATTGCNTGTGAAGATAATAATTCTATAGCTTTTTCATTTTTTATTACTTTTTCATCATAAATGCCAATTTGAGAATGAAGTAATCCGATATCNTTATTTATTTTCTTTTTCTGAATTTTTAAATCAGCGATGTCACTATTAAAATCAAAATCTTGATATTTTTTATAGATTGTATCCTTATCATAGATATTTTTTATATATGCTTCAATCTGATCTTTTTTATTTGATTTTAATAATACATCTTTTTCGATATTATTAATTTTTTCTAATAACGATTTTAGAATTATATTTTTTTTACTTTTTTCATCATTGTAATTTTTTTCTATAATTGTAATTTTTTCTTTTAGTGATAAAATATAATCATTATGCATTTGAATTCGTTTGTCTAATTCGTCATTTTCCTCAATTTTTTTTTGGAGTGAGTCATGTAATAATTCGGAATTATCGTAAATAGATATTTCAGTTATAATCGTTTTTTTCTTTTCTTTTACAACTAGCAGTTTGTTTTCAATATCAATCGTCAATTTTTTTAACTTTTTTATTTTTGAGTTAAGCTGATAGGATTGAATTGTTAAATCATTCGATTTACCAACTCCAAGAAATTTTCCCGCAACAGCTTTAGCATAATTATATTTAGAAAATGTGTCATATTGATTTAAAGTTGAATTAACTTTTTCATTTAAGTGATCAACATTTTTATTATGGATAATTTCTGTTTTTATATTTTGAATGCGTTCATCAAAATTTTTATCAATTGATAATTTATATTTCTTCTGTACTATACCTTTTATTTCATCTTTTTCTGATACAAAAAGAATATTTAGAGAAACTAATTTTTTAATATGGTAATATATNTTNNCTTTTGGAAATGATATTTTTGATGCTATTTCAGATGCGGTTAAAGANGCATCCCCAATGCAATTAATTATTTTTTTTGGAATAGGCTTTGATACAGCCTTGATTGTTTTTTCATTATTTAAATTGGATATAAGGTTTTCAAAAGTCATTAAATAAATCTTTTAATTTTTTACCTTATATATTTTACAATGTTTAAACATGGGGTTGTAATTATAGAGAGGATCTCTTTAATAAACTCATGAAATAATTTAAATATAAAAAACGCGTTTTACAACGTGTAACAAACTTTATAACATTGTAAAAATTTCTATATAAAAGGAAAGATTAAAAAAATAATTTTCAATATGAAAAAAGTCCTACCATATTTTTACTCTATCATTAGGATCAATAAACATCCCATCACCTTTTTTGATCTTATATAGATTTATAAACTCTGGCATACTGACTAATGGTCCATTGGCCCTAAACTCACCTGGCGAATGTGGGTCCGTTTTTATTTGTCTAATAAGCTGTTCATCTGTTGACTTTGAACCCCAAATTGTAGCCCAACCATAAAAGAATCTTTGGTCTCCTGATAGACCATCAATCTCTGGCGCGTCCTTACCTTTTTTGGATAACTGATAGGCTTTATATGCAATTACTATACCTGCTAAGTCACCAATATTTTCTCCTTGAGTAAATTCACCATTAACAGGTGTTCCATCTACTACTGTATATCCATTATATTGATCAATAAGCTTTTTTGTTCTTTCTTCAAATTTTTTCCTATCTGAATCAGTCCACCAATTTCTTAGTTCTCCGTTACCATCATATTTTGAACCTTTATCATCAAATCCATGACCCATTTCATGCCCAATTACTGCACCTATTGCTCCATAATTAACAGCATCATCTGCATCCATATTAAAAAATGGTGGTTGCAAAATTGCTGCTGGAAATACTATCTCATTTAATAAAGGACTATAATATGCATTCACTGTTTGAGGAGTCATACCCCATTCTTCTCTATCTATAGGTTTTCCGAGTTTCTCTCTGTTTTTAATTGTCCTATCTAGTGTTGACCTTTTTATATTACCAACTAAATCCTTTCTCTCAATGCTTAGACTGCTATAGTCTTTCCATTCATTAGGAAAACCTACTTTCGGTCTAAATTTCTCTAGTTTTATTTGAGCTTGAGCTTTTGTTGAATCACCCATCCAATCTAGATCATCGATTGATAATCTATATGCTTCCCTTAAATTTTCAACTAAATCTAACATTCTATCTTTCGCATCTTGATTAAAATGTTTTTCTACATAAACTTTTCCTATTATTTCTCCTAATCTTCCACTAACTACGCTCACGCCCCTTTTCCAGCGAGGCTCCATTTTTTTTACACCACTTAAAACAGTTCGATAAAAATAAAAATTTTGCTTTTCTAATGTACTATTAAGTAAGCCTGCCGTTCTGTTTATCAATGCCCATTTAAAATATATCCTCCAACTATCTATTGGAGTACTAATAATAAGTTCACTTACGTTTTTAAGATAATCTGATTGGTTTAAAACAATTTTATCAAAATCCTTCATCAATGTTTGATTAAGCCAGTTATCCCATTTAAAGCCTGGAATCATATTTTTTAGTTCACTTAATGAAACTAGGTTATATGTTAATTCTGGATCTCTATTTTTTTCTTTTTTCCAGTGATACCCTGCAATTTCTGTTTCTAAATCCATTATGACTTTCGCATTTGCATTGCCATTTTCTAATCCAGTTAATTCAAACATTTTTTCTATATGATCAAGGTACTCTTTCCTTATTTTTTTACTTTTAGTATCTTTTTCAAAATAATAACCTCTGTTTGGAAGACCTAAGCCACTTTGAGATAGATAAGTAAT
>NZIX01000056.1 GCA_002691785.1 Fidelibacterota bacterium
TTTTTACTATAATCTAAACTAATGTTTAATTTTTTTATTTGAGAATTGAATTTATTTTCATACGATAATGAATGGCTGTAATTGTTTTCATCTTCTGACTCATCTACTATAAGGGTATCTATAGAAGGTCTTGTCCAATATATATTTTCGTTCGCCTCTTGATTTTTTTGATTAAAAGTTGAAGTATAGCTAAATGTGGAGGTTTTTGAAGGGTAATAATCTCCACCAAATCTAAAAGAGAGATTTTTACTGTTCTTCAAGTCTTCTGTATCTTGATATAAATATCGTATGCTATCTCCATTTTCAGAATTTGTAAATGAAGAGTTATATTCAAAGTCAAATTGTCTGAGACCCTCGGAAAATCGTTCGCCTGTTCTATAGCTAGAACTTCCAAAAATATTAAATTTATCAGATCTAAAATTTAAATTTCCTGAGATATTATTTTTATTATATTGACCGGCTGATAAGTTGGTACTACCATTAAACCCTTCAAATGCTCCTCTTTTTAGGACAAGGTTGATAATACCACCTACACCATCTGGATCATATTTAGCAGATGGGTTTGTAATCACTTCAACTTTTTGAATCATAGAAGCCTGTAGATTATCTACCATAGTGCGACGATCAAAACCTACTTTTTTTCCATCAATTAATATTGTGACATTGGCATCACCTCTTAGGGTAATATTCCCATCAATATCAACATCAACAGTAGGGACTTGACGAAGAACATCTTCTCCTGAACCACCTGTTGATGCAAGGTTTTTTCCTACAGTAAAAATCTGCTTATCAATAGTTTGAATAAATTGACTCTCACCCATTACTTCAACTTCAGCAAGATTTATAGATGAAACCTTTAACATAATAGTTCCTAAATCTTTTTCAATACCTCCACCTTCACCAGGGAATAAGTTAATAGGTGAAACTTGTTTTTTTGTGTATCCAACAAATTCTATAACAGCAAAATATTTTCCCAGAGGAATTTCACGGATATTGAACCTACCATTTTCGTCAGTAAGACCTCCAGTCACTAATTGCTTTGATCGAATATTGACTAACGAGATTGAGGCATATTCAAGCGGTTGACTAGAACTAGAATCAATTACGACTCCAGAAACAACTCCAATGGCAGGCATTTTTCCTCCCTGATTGGAACCTGGCCATTGGGAAAAGGCAAATGATAAATAAAAAAGGATAGAAAAAATTTTATGAGTCATAATAAAATATCTTTTTGTTATAGGTTTTTGAATTCAAAGAAATGTGACATTAAATCGAAAAGAAAGTTAAATAAAAATTTATATAAGTAAATTAAATCCTTGGTCTTACTTGTATTCTTACGATTGGATGAGATGATGGAGCACTTAATGCATTTAATACTTCAAATTGAAGTTCAAATTTCTTTTTTTTCTCAATGGTTCTCACATCTAAAATAGAATAACTATGAGGGGGAATCGAAATTAAATCGGTAGTATTATGCAAAACATAATTACTTTGATTTCTTAGAGTATAGGGTGCATCAGAAATATTTTTAATAATGACATGCGCGATGGAAGTATTTTTAATATATGAAGCACTTTCTATAACTAGGCTTGAATTTATTAAAGGGATTAAGTTTTCAATTTTACCAATAAGTTTTTGATTAAACCAAACAACAGTCCTGCCTGCCATTAATGCTCTTTTTAAAGATTCTTTTGTTTTTTCAAACGCAAAGACAAGAGTAACAGGTCGATGTCCACCTGAATGAACCCTATATTGCCAATCAATAAGTTCATGAATATCGGAGGTACCCATAATAGTTAAGTCATAATCGAGTGCTATTTGGAATGCTTCATCAGAAAAGGTTGTGTCATTTACAACTTCAATACCATCAATTAATTCATCTTTTATAAGTTTTTTATGCATTTCCATGAGCGGTACGCTACCATCAGGAGATTGATTTGTCCAATTTGGATGATTCCAAAAAATAAAAGCACCTTGTTTTTTTGCTTCTACAAAAGCATCCATAGGGTCTCTGACTAAGAGCTTATTTGCGTCTTTTAAAAATATCGCATTTGCATGACCAGGAGGCATATCTCTAGTGATCTCAGAGCCATTTAAAACTATTACCTCTGTCCCATCTGAAAAAGACTTTGCAACTTCGAAAGCTCGATTTCTATCTGGATGAGGGATGTCTTTTTTCCATGGTTGATATTCTAAATGTTCGGTTGCAGAAATAAAATCAAGACCATCTTTTTCTGCTTCAAAAACTCTAATGTTTGGCCATACACTTCCATCAGAAAAAACAGTATGCATATGTAGATCACAAAGAAGCGTTTTATAATTTGAAACATCGGGAAATTCTATTTTTCGATCATTTTCGTGAGCAATGGCAGAAGAAATAATTAAGAAAACGTTGACTATCTGTCTTTTCACTGTGTTTCTTTCCAGTAAATATCCATAGTATGATATTGAGCTTTTCTGCCCTTAAGTATTGGAACTGTTAAGCTATAAGAGGCAGTTTGACCAGGTTCTAAAGCAGTATCTGCAACTACATTTGAATTATAAGTAACACGAGAACCTTTTATAAAAATTGAATCAAGTCCAACATTTGCTGTNGTTTGGTCNAAAAGTTTTCCAGCAACCCTNACAAAATCAGCTCTGANTTTTCCNACATTTTTTACTTTGCCTGAAAAGATTTGTNTATCAGGNTAATAATCAATAAATGGATCACCAATAAAAACGACTTTAGGTCCAGGCTTCTCAAGTTTGTCCATTTTTACAACCATTTCTTTCTTTAAAACTAGTTTACCAATTTGAGTATTTAAGGTTAAGCTAGAATCTGATTCTTGTAGAATATTTCCCATGACAACTGTACCATTTTGAAGTTGAATTCTATTTTGAAATGTAGGTACTTTTATTAAATCTAATATATCTGGGTTAACATTAGGCATAGATTGCTTTTTTTCATAGCCTCTTACAATAGTTTTTAAAGAATCAATTTCAGATTTTAGGTTTTTAAGACTTGTTTCATATTCAAAAAAGGTATCTTCAAACTTTATTTGATTATTTGATTTTTCTTCTCTTTGATTTGGGAGTAGAGTTTCTTCAATCTTGTCATGAGGGTTTAATGATGTAACCTCCTCTAATGTAATAAGTTCTTCAGAGGTATCTATGTCTTCTGAGTTGGTAATGATGATAATTAAATCAATATCTTCGTTCTCAATTTTAAATAAATTTTCTCCTTCTCCCTTTTTCTTATGTTTTGCTACTAGCTTATAAGATCCGGCTTTGAGTTTCTTTTTTATCTTAAATTCACCATCACCTTTAGATTTTCCATCAGCAATCTCTTTACCTTCAGAATTAAAAATTAAAATTTTAGTACCTTTGACACCGCTACCATCTTGCTCTTGAATATATCCTGTTACCTTGAAATCTGTTTTTGCTTTAGCTTTAGTTCCAACAGGATAAATTGAAGAAATCAGCATTATGTAGACTAATATTTTATTCAAGTTCATTCCTTTTAAAATGTGCTCTAAATGCCATTCTTCTGACCATTTCAGCATTCTTTTCAGCTTCACCAAGTTCATTAACCATACTTATAATATTATCGTATAAAACATAATTATCTTGGTTTTCAAGCATTGGTAGTAAAAGATTTGCAACAGAGGGGTCATTAAAAGCAGCAAGGTTATCAATAGATTTTTTACGAATTTCAATGGGGTAATCGCTACTTTGTGCAATTTCTATTACTGCTTTTTTTACTTCTGGATCATCAAACTCACCAAGAGCTTCAAGCATGGTATTTAAGAGACTATAGTACTCAGTTTTTCCAGAATTGTATGTGTTGAGTAGCGCAAGAACTAGGTTTTCTTCTTTTACTCCTTTCATAGTATTTAATGCAAATTCTCTAACTTCAAGATTGGTATTGGGGTCTCCTAAAAGATTTGCGAATGCAATAGCAACATCATCAGGGTTTTTCTTACCGAGAATTTCTACAGCAGTATTTCGGATGCCGATATTCACTTTTGGATCTTTAGCAATTGTCGTTAAAATAGGTACCACTTGATCACTTCCAAAAGCACCTAGAGTTTTCGTTAATAGTTTTTCAGTTCTTGCCATATTACTTTTTGCAAATTCATATAAATCAAGTAAAGCAAAAATTTGGTCTTTAGTTCGGACTCTGTTTAGGCTTTTTACAAGTGTAACATGAATTTCATTTGTTTTTTCATCAAGTTTATGCATTGATTTGACCAATGCGTCAGCTGCTTTTGGATTCTCATTAAAGGCCCCCAGCATACTAATAGACTCATTTAAGAGGGAATAATCAATAGCTGTTGTATTTGCAACCATTTCTGAAATTGCATGAAGAGCTCGAGGATGCTCAGTATTTGCAATAGCTTTACCAGCTGCCACGCGTAACTTAACATGCATATCAGAGTTTTCATAAATTTCGATTAGTTCATCAAGGGCTTTCACGTCACCGTCTCTATATGCGCTCTTAAGGGTTTGAATATTATTTAAAAAGTCAGGGTCATTTGGATCTCCAATTTTATTATTGCCTGTTAGAGTTTTCAGTGCTGAGCATCCTGAAAAAACTAAAATCACTGATAAGAAAATAATTTTACTTTTTTTCATCTTTAATCCAATTTTTCAAACTGAATTTCTCCCCATCAAAAATAGCATATGATGGTTTGTGAAACCAATCCCCTAAAACAGCTAGTTTTCCTTTATTAATCTTAAACATCTCACCTAAATGATAATGCCCACAAACCATGTAGTCAAGTTTATTATCAAAATGACTTTTTGCTACTAATTTTAATTCCTCTTTGACTTTTTGATTATTTCCCATTGAACTAGAATCTTCATAACCACTCCTTGATATAAATTTAGCAAGCCTGTAAGTAATATTTGGGTGAAGCCATCCAAGGATTCGGATAAAAAATTTAGAACGAATTATAAATTTCAAAATTCTATATCCATGATCCCAACTTAAAAGTCCATCTCCATGTGTTATGATAAATCTCTTATTATTTATTTCGATGTAAGCATCTTCAAAGTAGACTTTATCCATTAAGTTTTTTTCTAAAAAGCTCCCTACCCAATAATCATGATTGCCCAGAAGAAGATGAAGATCAACATTTTTATTTTTCATCTCTACAGCTTTAATNTAAAAATCAGCATAGGATTTTGGAATTAAGTCAGGATATTCAAAGTAAAAATCAAAAAGATCACCAACAAAGAAACAGGTACCACCAGTTTTAATAATTTTATCAAATAGATTATAAAGATGTTTTCGTCTTAACTGTTCTTTTTTTGAATTCTCAAGTTTTAGATGGATATCTGAAATAAAGTAAACAGGTGTCTTCATGATATCTAAAATTAATAGTCGTAAATTTTATCAACAAGCAAACATAGATAATAACTGGGATGATTTTGTTTTGCATTTAACTTGGGTACAATATTAATAAAAACCATAGTTTAATGAACAATAATGTATATGCTACCATTGTCTTTTTGATATAAGTATTAATGTTTGGTAATTTAAATGATACTCAATCTTTTAAATATTGTGATTAATTAAAAGTAATAAACCTAATGTATGTGTAAATATTTTTTTCAAATAATAATCTATTTTTTATCATATGCAAACGCACAATCGTTTGGACAGAATAAGGTTCAATATCAAAATTTTGATTGGAATTATATTCAAACTCCTCACTTTGATATATATTATTACGAGGATCAAAAATCTCTCGCTGAATTTACGGCTGATGTTGCAGAAGAGTCTTATGAGCAAATATCAATTCATTTGAGATGGGACTTGAAAAAACGTGTGTCAATAATGGTTTATAATTCTCATAATGAATTTCAACAGACGAATATTGTTGATGCTTACATGAGGGAGGGTGTTGGAGGTGTAACAGAGCTCTTTAAAAATCGGGTTGTTTTTCCTTTTGAAGGAAATTATGAACAATTTAGACATGTAATTCATCATGAACTAGTTCATGCTGTTATAAATGATATGGTTTATGGTGGTAGCATGCAACATGTAATATCAAGCAGGACAAAGATAAGAGTACCAATATGGTCGAATGAGGGACTTGCTGAATATTTAAGCTCAGGTTGGGATACAAAAGCAGATATGGTATTGCGAGATATTGCAGTCCATGAAAGAATGCCCTCTGTGAAAGAATTAAACTATTTCATGGCTTATAAAGGTGGGCAGTCTTTATGGAAGTTTATTGCAGAAAAATATGGGCGAGAAAAAATTGGTGACATATTTAGATCAATGAAACGTACTCAAAATGCTGAGAAAGGATATGAGAGAGCACTAGGTATGAATTATGAAGATCTCACTAAACAATGGCATAAATACTTAAAAAAAGAGTACTGGCCTGATGTAAAGGATAGAGATCCACTTGAAGATATGTCTGAAAAAATTACTGATCATAAAAAATTAAGGAACTTTTACAATGTAAGTCCTTCAATCTCCCCAGATGGAAGTATGGTTGCAGTTTTATCAGACGAAATGGGTTATTTTGATATTTTAATTTTAGATGCAATAACAGGTAAGAGAATAAAAAAATTAATTAAAGGCAATAGGTCAGTTGATTTTGAAGAACTCAAGTGGCTTCAACCAGGTATATCCTGGTCTCCGGACAGTAAAAAAATAGTTTTGGCATCAAAAGCAGGGAAGAGTGATGCACTACATATAATTGATGTTGAAACTAAAAAAAGTGAGAAAGTTGAACTGGATATGAATGGAGTTTTTTCTGCATCTTGGAGCCCTTTAGGTAATCAAATTGCTTTCATAGGTCAGGTAGAGAATTCTTCTGATATTTACATTTATAATATTGATACTAAANTAATTGATAGAATAACAAATGATGTTTTTTCTGATTCCTATCCCTCTTGGAATCCTTTAGGTACTGAAATCCTATTNGCATCAGATAGGGGAGATTATGTTTCAGGAGATTTCANTGGAGNTATGAATGATCATGATTATAGACAAACAGATATTTACAGTGTTAGTACCTTAAATAATGAAATTACTAGACACACA
Organism: Fidelibacterota bacterium; assembly: GCA_002691785.1. Taxonomy (GTDB): domain Bacteria; phylum Fidelibacterota; class Marinisomatia; order Marinisomatales; family UBA1611. The sequence goes on from NZIX01000056.1 coordinate 7,043, forward strand.
AACTCTAATTACAATGAATCGCATCCTATATGGTCAAACACTGATCAATTTATCTTATATACTGCAGATTATAATGGGGTATGGAATTTATTTAAACAAAGTATTTCTTCAAACTTATCTGAGGAATTTAATCAAGACNATGAAANTCAAATCTATCCAATTACAAATGTTTTAACTGGATTACAACAACCTACTATTTCTAAAAATGATGAGATGTTAATTTTTGCAGGTTATTCAGGAATTGGTTGGGATTTATATAGTATCTCAAACCCATTGACTCTAAAAGAAAAACGCGTTAATCCCACTAATTTTATAGCTAATAATAAAATAGAGACTGAGTCAATATCAGATCTTCGCAAGCATAAATTAAACACCAGTATCAAATCATCAAATGATTACTCTAACTGGATTTTTGCTGAAGGATTTCAACATCTAAACAACTCTATAGAACCTGACCAAGCTGGTGAGTTAATATCTATTGATTCGTCCAAAATTAATGGAGAATATGTATCCAGAAATTATAAAACTAAGTTTACTCTAGACTTAGTCAGTGGGAACGTTCAAATAAGCAATGTTTTTGGGACAAGTGGGATGACCTACTTTTCATTTAGTGATATTTTAGGAGATCACAAGATATCTTTCGGTACAGAAATGGTTTTAACTCTAGAAAATAGTGATTACTTTTTTCAATACGCTTATTTGAAAAATAAGCTAGACTATTATATTGTTGCTTTTCAAACAGCGAACTTTTTTAATGTAGATTATAGTTCATTAGGGCGTTTACGGCATTATGGAATTCAATCTTTAGTTTCTCATCCTTTTAGTAAGTTTCAAAGGATTGACTATGGGATCTCAATTCATAACATTAATTACTCAATTTTAAAGCAAGGATATGATGAATGGGCTCAAATTGAATATGAAACAGTAAGCGAGTCTAGATATTCAGCAATTTTGCCCTCTGTTAGCTGGGTATATGATAATTCAGTTTTTGGTTTTACAGGACCCGTTGATGGATTTAGAAAAAATTCAACATTTACAATTAGTCCTGGAGGGAAAGATAAATTGACATTTCAAACTATTAAATCTGATATGAGAAAATATTGGAGGTTTGGTAAGGATTATACGTTTGCGGTAAGAGCATTTTTTGGAAAAAGTTTAGGAGAAAACAAACAAAAATTCTTTTTAGGAGGAATGCCATATTTATTAGCTGGGGGCGGGGAAACAAATGGTCGTGATGATATAAGTCTTTTTAGAGAAGTGCTCCTCGATACTGCTAATGCTTCATTAATTCATGATTTATATTTTACAGAATATGCTTTTCCACTACGTGGTGCAAGATTTGCAGAGCGTTTCGGATATACAACCTCCTTGTTTAATCTAGAAGTAAGATTCCCTTTTATCAATTACCTTGCATTGGGTTTTCCATTAAAGGTTATCTTTGGTAACATTAGAGGACATGCATTCATGGACATTGGTGCGGCGTGGGAGGAAGTTGGTGAGTTTAATAGTAAAAACAGATATGGGCCTAATAATTCAAAATGGCCTGAACGTTATGGGTTTAATGACTCAACTGATTTTTCTCCATGGGTTACCACCATTGGTCTGGGGACAAAAGTTAACTTGGGATATTTTTTGCTAAGAATAGAAACAGCTTGGGATAAAAATACAAACGGTTACTCCAAGCCTCAGTGGTATTTCTCATTAGGTCCAGATTGGTAGCCAAATATTAAAACAAGCTTTAAATTTTAATAAATAAATTATTTAAAATGGCTAAAGCAAAAACTTCCTTTTTATGCTCATCATGTGGAGATGATTTTCCTAAGTGGAATGGGAAGTGTCCTTCATGTGGAGAATGGGGAACACTTTCTGAGTTTAAAATTTCAAAGAATAAGACTATTAAAACAAGATCAATTAGAGAATCTAAACTTTTAAATGACGTTCTTAGCACAAATCCTGGCGAGAGAATTAAAACAGGTATGGGAGAAGCAGATAGGGTTTTAGGAGGAGGTATTTTATCAGGTTCTCTAATTTTATTAGGAGGCAGTCCAGGGGTTGGTAAATCTACTTTGTCCTTACATTTATGTTCCGGAGTAAATGTAAAGACTCTTTATATTTCTGCNGAGGAGAGTGAAGAGCAGGTCGCAATCAGAGCGCAAAGGCTNAAAATTGATCAANAACNGNTATTTNTATCTGGTGAAANTGAAATTGATGGTATTGGTAATCACATTGANCGTATAAAACCTGAATTAGTNATNATTGATTCAATTCAGACTATAATGAATTCGGGTTTAGATTCCTTACCTGGATCACCCAGNCAGATACGTGANTGTGGTCAAAGACTTCTTGAAATCTCAAAACAACAAAATATTTCTATTCTTATTGTTGGGCATGTGACTAAAGAAGGGGCAATTGCTGGACCTAAAATGTTAGAGCATATGGTTGATACTGTTTTGTATATGGAAGGAGATGATCGNTCTGATCACAGAATTCTTCGTTCTATAAAAAATAGGTTTGGTACCACTCATGAAATTGGGTTATTTCAAATGGATGAATTGGGATTNAAAGAAGTTTTAAATCCATCTAAAATGTTTTTAGCTGAACGAAGTTTAAATATTGCAGGTACTAGTATATATCCTTCTCTTGAAGGTACACGTCCAATATTAGTTGAAGTTCAAGCTCTAGTTTCAGATACTAATTATGGAAGTCCTCAAAGAAATGTAAATGGATATGATTACAAGAGATTAGCAATGCTTATAGCAGTTTTAGATAATAGATTAGGCTTAACCTTTGCAAATAAAGATGTCTTTGTGAATTTAGTTGGAGGATTAAAGGTTGATGATCCGGCAGCAGATTTATCTATACTTTCAGCGGTAGCATCAAGTATTTTAAATAAACCGATAGATAAGGATACTGTTTTATTAGGAGAAGTTGGTTTAGCTGGAGAAATAAGATCAATTAATAGATTAAAACAAAGACTCATTGAAGCATCAGCATTAGGATTTAAAAAAGCAATCGTACCAGTGACTAGTATAAATGAAAAAATTAAAAGTATTGATATTTCTTTAGAAAGTGTAAAACTAGTNAAAGATGTATTTAGATCCCTCTTTTAATTAAGTAAATTATTTTTTTTATGAAGTTCACAGTTAAAAATAAATCAAATAATTCAAGAACTGGGTTAATAGAGACAGACCATGGCACTATTGAGACACCTGTTTTTATGCCAGTTGGAACTGTTGGAGCCGTTAAAACTATTTCTGCAGATGAGTTAGAAAATATAGATTCACAAATTATATTAGGGAATACATATCATCTCTATTTGAGACCTGGAACAGAAGTNGTAAATATGTCGGGGGGATTGCATAGATTTAACGCTTGGAATAAACCTATTTTAACAGACAGCGGTGGTTTTCAAGTTTTTTCCTTATCTAGATTGAATAAAATTTCTGATAATGGTGTTGAATTTCAATCACACTTGGATGGGAGCAGGCACATGTTTACCCCAGAATTTTCTATGGAAATACAAAGGAAGTTAGGGGCGGATATCATTATGGCTTTTGATGAGTGCCCACCTGGAGATGCTGANGATAAAATCATTAAAGGAGCTGTCGATCGAACTACAGCATGGATAAAGCGTTGTTCAAGTTGGTTAAATAGTAATCCAGAATTATATGATTATGGACAGACTTTGTTTCCGATTATCCAAGGGTCAACAAGTGAAGAACTTAGAAAAAGAAGTATTGAAGAATTAACTCCTTTTTCTAAATGCGGNATNGCTATTGGCGGGCTNGCAGTNGGTGAGGAAAANGAAGCAATGCTNGATACTGTTGANTANTGNNATACNATTCTTCCAAAAGATCAACCAAGGTATTTAATGGGAGTNGGNAGACCATCAGATATTATAAGTGCCGTATNAAAAGGTGTAGANATGTTTGATTGTGTAATGCCAACACGTAATGGTAGGAACGGACATATTTTNACATCTAAAGGTGTATTAAATATAAAAAATGAAAAATTTAAAAAAGATTTTTCTCCAATAGATACTGAAAGTAGTCACTTGTGGGGCACTTTATATTCAAAATCATATGTACGACACTTATTTAATATTAATGAAATTTTAGGCTTAAGAATAGCTTCTACCTTAAATCTTGTATTTTATTTAGATTTAATGAAAGAAATAAAGCGGCAAATTAATAATGATACATTTTTATCTTGGTCAAATACAACACTGGATAGTATGAAAAATTATAAAGGTATGTAGTGACTGAAATTTTAGTCAGGGTAATAGACGCNTATGTATACTCTTATGAAAACAATAAACTAAGTTTTTTGCTTCTAAAGAGATCTAAAACAAAAATTTATGAATATCTCTGGCAAGGAGTTGCTGGTAAAATAGAAAAAAATGAACTTGCTTGGCAGGCTGCTCTTAGAGAGTTAAAAGAAGAAACAGGGTTGAGAGCTCATAGAATGTTTGTAGCTGATTATGTGAGTAAATTTTATGAAAAGCATGGGGATCGCATAAACTTAGTTCCCGTTTTTGGAATTGAAGTGAAAAACAAAAAAGTCTCATTATCAGAAGAACATTGTAATTTTAAATGGTTAAATTTTAAAAAAGCTCACGATAAATTAACCTGGAATGGACAGAAAAAAGGATTAAAGGTTGTGCATAATATGCTGAATTCAAAAGATGCGCGTATGAAATGGTCAAAAATAATTTAATTATATAGGAGTTGAAATGTTAAAAGAAGGAATTAAAGCACCAAATTTTTCTTTAGAAGATCAGAATGGCGATTTAGTTAAATTAAAAGACTTTGAAGGAAAAAAGGTATTGTTATGGTTTTACCCTAAAGCAAGCACACCTGGCTGCACTATTGAAGGTCAGAGACTCCGGGATGAGTTTCAGAATTTTAAACAGGCGAATACAGTTGTTTTAGGGATGAGTGCAGATACTGTAAAATCCCAAAATAACTTTTGCAATAAACAAAATTTTCCTTTTCAATTATTATCGGATACCGAAAAAACAACTATAAGAGCATATGAAGCTATTGGTATGAAAAAAATGTATGGAAGAGAATACGAAGGGATTTTTCGAATTTCATACTTAATAGATGAAAAAGGTATAATTGAGAAAGTGTATTCTAAGGTTAAACCAAAAGAGCATGCATCAGAAGTTTTAAAAGATATTTCTTAAATAGAAATAAATAGAGCTTTCGATTTAAATGATTCTTCGTTTAATTCTTGATCTAAGTATCCCATCATCACAGAATGCCCTTTAATTTTAAGCTTATGTTTAGTTTTTGTAAATTGTGTTAAGTGAATAGGATCTTTTCCTATTGAAATTATGCCTGAATTTTGAGGGCATAATGCTAGATCATTGTGATTAAACTTATCTATCTTATTTAAGTCATAGCGAATATTAAAGTCTGCATTGGACTCTGCAATAGTTAAATCAGGATTGTAATCATCATAAATATAACCACCATAAACAGGCAGAATAGCCTTGAGTATTACCCAACCGCTTGTATAAAAGTTTATTTTGCAAGAATATCGAATACGTCCTTTTCTATTTATTAATTTTAAAACACCACTCGTATTTATCAATAAATTATAATGTGAAAGTTGAATTCCAGAACCACTCTCAAATGTTATGAGAGCTTCATCACTTAAAAGTGGTTTATGTTTCGGATTATAAAACTTTGGAAAAGATTTTATAATTGACAATATATTTCTATTTTCAAAATTAATTTCCTTTATATTATGATTATTTTTATATTTTTTTGATAAAGGTTCTTTTGTTAATACAGCTGTAGCTCCAATTTGCCATATACTAAATAATAGAATTTCGGATTGATAATGTTTGAGTTTTGGCAAAACTATTCTATCTCTAGGCTTTAATCCCTTATGAATCAACCAATGGGCAGTTTGTTGAATTAGTTGATAATATTTTAAGTTTGTGATGTTATCACTTTTTATAATTAATTGATTACCATATTTAATATTTTGTCCTTCAATTAATGATCTCATGCTTGGGTATGGTATCATATATTCAATGGGTTCAACATTGCCAATGCATTGAGCATTATAGATACGCTGTTTTAGTTCAATATCCATCTATTGCTTTAAAAAAACGGGTTTAATATTCAATAATTTTAACTATCGGGTTTTATTTTTCTAATAATTTTGAAGTTATCTTTAGAACGAGTNTACCAATCTCCAGCCAGTCTGCCTACAGGGTTTAATTCGTNAAGGTCTAGNTGTCCCTTATTATAAACTTTATCATCAATGTGAAATAAAATAATTTCACCAATAACTATAAATCCTCCACCTGCTTCATGCTTACCTATTTGTACAATTTTTGTGAGTGAGCATTCAAAGCTTACTTTTGCCTGTTTTACAATGGGAGGTTTTACTTTTTTTGATGAAATCTTTATCAGGTTTGAAGAATCAAATTCATCGATACTTGGATCAAAATCTGTACCACAAATAACCATTTTTTCTACAAATGATTCAGAAACTATGTTAATAGTAAACTCTTTTGATTCTCGAATATTTACTAGTGTATCTTTTTCATTACCATCCCAACCCCTTCTTGCAGGAGCAAACATAACCGTTGGTGGCTTTGAGCAAACTCCATTAAAATAAGAGAAAGGTGCAAGGTTATTTACACCATCTTTTGAAATGGTAGAAACAAGGGCAATAGGTCTTGGAACTATTGAGCCAATCATAAGTTTGTGGTTTTCTTGAAAAGATTGTTTTTGGGGATCAATAATCATATCACAACCAAGAAAACGGATAATTTTTATCCTCAATATCCTCATCCGAATCTACAATATTTAGTGGTTTAAATGTATCAATCATCACCGCAAGTTCATTAGTTTCAGATACTTTAAGGGATTCTTCAATTTTACCAGGCTGAGGTCCGTGAGGTATACCTGATGGGTGATATGTAATAGATTCAGGTTCTATACCTTTCCGACTCATAAAATTACCCTNTGAATAAAATATTATTTCNTCAGAATCAATATTACTGTGTGCGTAAGGAGCNGGTATAGAATNTTTATGATAATCAAATAACCTTGGTACAAAAGAACATANTACAAAATTCTTAGATTGNAAGGTTTGATGAACAGGAGGAGGTTGATGTATTTTACCTGTTATTGGCATAAAATCATGTATGTTAAATATCCAAGGATAGTAAAAACCATCCCAACCTATTAAGTCAAATGGATGGTATTTATATTTATAACTNTGAATTCCATCAGTGAGNTTAATATCAATTAAACATGAGTGATCATTNGTTAATTCTTTNAATTNTGGTGTTCTAATATCTCTTTCTGAAAATGGAGAATGTTCAAGCAACTGCCCAAAATTATTTCGGTAGCGCTTAGGTGTCTCAATAGGATANTTTGATTCAATAACAAGGGCTCTAATTTCTTCTTCGATGTCTATTTTCCATATNGTTCCTTTTGGAATAACAAGGTAATCTCCCGACNNAAGATTTAGANTACCAAAGTTTGAAATAAANTTTCCAGTACCACTATGAATAAATATTATTTCATCCGCACATCCATTTTTAAAAATAGNGTCCATAGATTNATNTATGTGTGATTTATATATAATTAAATCAGANTTATAGAATAATGGATAACGAGATTTNATTGCATTTCCACCTAGCTTAATCTTTTCTGTTTTAATATGATAGTGACGATGGATGTCTTGATTTGATTTAATTTTAAAAGGNTTAAACTCACCGATTTTTTTAATGGATGTTGGAGGGTTTTTATGGTAAATATTTGAATAAATTCCACTGAAGCCTTNTCTACTAATTAANTCTTCCCAAAATAGACCACCNTCTTTATTTCTAAATTGAGTATGACGTTTAGTTGGAACNTTTCCTTGTTTTTGATAGAANGGCATATGAATTATATAATTTTATTTTCNAAAACACCAAGTNCTTCTACTTCNAGNCTNANAANATCNCCTTTTTTNAGCCAGCCTCCTACATTCTCAGGTCTTAGCTCCAAAATACATCCAGTTCCAACTGTACCAGACCCNAAAATATCTCCAGNAAGAAGATTCGTATTCATNGAGGCNCTTTCAATCATCTTAGTGAAAGGATGATATAAATCATTTGTGTTTCCATCTGAAATTAATTTNNNATTTACNTGGCANGTCATNCTNAGATGNAATTTACCATTGAGGTCTNAANCANGATCNAGTTCATCTGGTGTAACCATATAAGGACCAAAGCTAGATGCAAAATCTTTTCCTTTTGCNGGTCCAAGNCTCATAGCCATTTCTTCTCTTTGAAGATCTCGAGCAGACCANTCATTNCAAATAGTATANCCTGCGATATANTTCGATGCATNTTCACTTTTGATATTAGATCCTCCATTNGCTAGAATAATCGCGAATTCAAGTTCAAAATCTAATTCTTTTGTATTTAATGGATATGGAATCTCTTGTTTATGACCGTATAATGCTGATGGGTTTGAGAAATAAAAAATTGGAATTTTAAACCAATCAGGATGCATCTCTAAGCCTCTTAATTTTCTAGCTGCTCTCACATGTTGTTCAAATGCATAAAAATCTCTAAATGATTGAGGATTTATTACTGGAGGAAATAAGTTGACATCTTTTTCTAAAGCAGCAAGAGGTTTTCCATTTGCAAATAATGAATCAAGATCATCGTCTGGGATAGCTTTATAAAGTTCTTTTAATTTTTTGAAATTAAAATTCCAATTTTCAAGAGCAAGTTTAAGTTCAGATGGTATCTCTAAAAATGAAGCGTCTTCTTGATCTTTTTTTATCCAAATAGACGCCCTAACTATATCAATAATATATTCTTTTTTTTTGAATCCAAAACGAGGTTGTGCGCCTTCGTAAAGATTATAGGTTACAAATTTCATTTATAGGTTGCCTCTTTTTGATTGTTCATTTTCAATTGATTCGAATAATGCTTTAAAATTTCCTTTTCCAAAACTATTTGACCCTTTTCGTTGAATAATTTCAAAGAAAAGAGTTGGTCTATCTTGGAAAGGTTTAGTGAAAATCTGTAATAAATATCCATCGTCATCGGAATCAACTAAAATGCCTAATTTTTCTAAGGTCTTTATGTCTTCATCAATATTACCTACTCTTAAGATTAANNTTTTATAATAGGATTTTGGTGTTGGTAAAAATTCTACTCCATCTGATCTCATTTTTGAAACTGTTTTAATAATATTTTTTGTTGAAAGTGCCAAATGTTGAACTCCTGCAGTTTCATAATAATCGATAAATTCTTGGATTTGAGATTTCTTNCTCCCCTCAGCAGGTTCATTAATGGGCATCTTGATTATTTTATTATTATTAGCCATTACAATTGATCTTAAGGATGAAAATTCAGTGTTAATATCTTTATCATCAACACTCCAAAATCTTTTCCATTGAAATACTTTTTCGTAATAATCACACACTGAGATCATTTTACCATCAGCTTGATTTCCAACGATATGATCAATATGGAAAAGGTTTTTTTTAGAATTATTATTAAGATTTTGAATTTGTTTAAATCCTGGTAAAAATGGACCAGTATAATCTTTTCGTTCAATAAAGCTATGTATGGTGTCTCCAAAAGTTTTTACTGCTGAAATAATAACTGATCCATTTTTGTCTTTAACAATTTTTGGTTCATGCTCACTAATAGCTCCGCGATTTATTGACTCTTCATAAGCAATAGTTGAATTATCTACAGTAAAAGCAATGTCCTTTATTCCGTCTCCATGAAGATCAATATGTCTACCAATGTCAGTATTTTTTTTTAGTGGAGATGTTATTAAAAAGGTAATTTTATTTTGGTTTAAAACATAACTTACCTTTTCTCTATTACCAGTTTCAAGTCCTTGGTATGCTATTAATTCAAAGCCCATGGTTTTTTGATAAAAATATGCGGCTTGTTTTGCATTGCTTACGAAAAATTCGCAATAATCAAATCCCTTGATTGAATAATTTAAATCAGTCATAATACTTCTTTTATAGTCTTTATAAACTTATAGTTTTCTTCTTCAAGTCCAATAGATATTCTGATATAATTTGGAGATCCAAAAGCAGTTAGTTGACGAACTATGAAACCTTTTTTCAATAAACTCTGATTAATTTGGCTTGCAATTCTTTCCGTAGGCCATATTGTTGTTATAAAATTAGTTGAACTTGAAATAAAATTAATACCTATTTTTGTGAATTCGTTTTCTAAATACTGTATTCCGCGAGCATTCATTTTAATTGATTTTTCTAGGAATAACTGATCTTTTAATGCTGCATTTGCTGCAATTTGCCCTAGAAGAGAAGGTTCAAAAGGAGCTTTTACTTTAAGAAGATTTCCTATTAAAGAATCATGAGCAAACCCATATCCAACTCTGATACCAGCGAGTCCATAGGCCTTCGAAAAAGTTCTTAACGTGATGACATTATCATAACGATAATTCATCGAATTAGGATATCGTTTAAAATCTTTAGCATACTCAAAGTAGGCTTCATCTAAGATAATCAGGACCCTAGCAGGTACAGATTTATAAAATTTATCAAATTCGGCCCTTGTAATATAAGTCCCCATTGGATTATCAGGGTTTGCGATATAGATAATTTTTGTATAATCATTAATATTATTAGAAATTTCTTTTAAATCATAACGATTACTTTTCATAGGAACCCAATGAGTCTTGCATCCTGAAGCATTTGCTAATACTTTAAATCCAATAAAGGAATTTGAGGCACTGATTAGTTCATCATCTTTCAATAAAAATGTTCTCATAATTGTAGACATTATCCCTTCAGACCCAGACCCTAAGATAACATTGTTTACATTTAAATTATACTTTAGAGCTAGACTATTTCTTAATTCAAATCCAGTCGCATCTGGGTATCTATGGATTTTATGCCGAGCTTGTTTTATGGCTTGAATACTCTTTGGTGAAGGGCCATAGGGGTTTTCATTTGAAGCCAGTTTTATAAAACTCTTTGACTCAAATTCTCTTTTAGCTTCGGCTATTGACTTTCCAGGTTTATAACTTTTTAACTTTTTTATATATGACGGTACTAATGGCATAGAATGAAATATTTTTCACAAATGTATTAAAATTTTGAATTTATCAATACATTAAAATAATATTAAACTTAAGTATGATAATTGAAGGTCCTTTGATAAATGCAACTTTTATTTCAAGACCAAATCGCTTCATTGTTATTGTGAAAATTAATAATAATATATTTAAGAGTCACTTAGCAGATCCAGGAAGACTAAAAGAATTATTAATTCCAAATGCTAATCTACTAGTAAAAAAAGTAAAAAACAGGTTAGGTCGAAAAACAAAGTTTTCTACAATAATGGTTTTACACAATGGAAATTATATTTCATTAGTTTCTACTTTACCAAATAAGTTTGTAAANCAAGCAATAGTAAAAAAAGAGTTGCCAATATTAAAAGATTATAAAATAATATCTACAGAATATACAATAGGCAATCATCGATTAGATTTTTTGTTAAAGAATNCAGAGNATGAAGATTTCTTTTTAGAAGTAAAATCAGTTACTTTATCAGAAGAAGGCACAGCAAAATTTCCAGATGCAATTACTCTTCGAGGATTAAAACATGTTAAACTTTTGACAGATATGGTAAAAAATGGTAAAAATGCTGGCATCTTATTTGTTTGTCAAAGNTCAGATGTGAACTTTTTTAAACCAATGTGGGAAAGAGATCCCAAATTCTCTCAAGCTCTTTTAAATGGGTTTAATGNTGGTTTAAAAGTTTGGTGTATAAGTACTGAATTATCAAAAAAGAATATGACATTTAAAAAAATAATTCCTTTTCAACTAAATAAGGATTGAAAACTACTTGAACAGGTTTATTAATATAATTTTTACTTTTGGCCTCTTTTTTTTCTTTTCATGTGCTGCAATTCAATCTCCTTCAGGAGGACCAAAGGATGAAATACCTCCAGAGGTAGTTAAAATAACACCTCCTGATAAATCTATTAACTTTAAAGGGGGGGAAATTAAAATTACATTTTCAGAGTTTATTGAAGAATCATCAATCTACAAATCTATTAAAGTATTTCCTAAGCCATCAAATCCAANAACAATTAGTTTAAAAAACCCTANCGTAATTATNGAGCTGAATGATTCTTTAATAAAAGATCAAACTTACATTATTTCGATTAATAGAAATTTAATTGATGAGCATAAAGTAAAAATTAAACAAGAAGTGCAGTTAGCATTTTCAACTGGTGAAAAAATAGACCACGGAAGTATTAAAGGAAAAGTTTATCATTCAAGTTTAGCATCAGTGGGCCTATGGAAGATCAACAAAATTAATGAGGACGGTAAAATGTTTTTTAAGCGTGTTCCAGATTATGTTATTGACGCTTCTGATAATGGAGAATTTCAATTTAACTTTCTTTCAAATGGTTTGTATAAAATTATTTCTGTTGATAAATCTATTTCAGGGCTTCCTATTGATGAAGGAAAAATGATTTATGGATTATCAGATCAAAATCTAATAGAAATAAATGATCTAGATAGTTTAAGAGATATTAAAATTAAGATTCCCAAAGTTGGGGGTAATAATAAAATGATCAAAGCTGAATACATCGCTGGAGGTTGGGGCAGGCTTATATTTTCTGAGAAATTAAATAATTGGGAGAATGCGATCTCAATCTTAGTTCATGATGATGATTTACAATTACTTTCACCAAAACTATTTAAAGATCCTTTGGACGATTATACTTTAAACTTCATGTTAGATCTAAAAAATCCTGGTTATGTTGATATTAAAACTATCCAGTTAAAAAATTCAGCTTTATCAACACTTGATTCAAATCGAATCCGTTTAGAAATTAAAAATCAAATTGATTCGATTAATATCGAAGTAGTTTCCCCGCATTCAAAATTTATTCATGAGGTGAAATCAGATGTAATAGAACCATTAGAAATTATTTTTTCTAGTCTGATACAACAGAATTTTAATAAAAATAGTATTTGGTTAAAAAGAGACTCTATAANCATTCCTATTGTTGTTGATCAGAACTCATACATGTCTATAATTGTAACACCTGAAATTAACTGGGAAGAGAATAGTTTATATGAGTTAAGTATAGGTAAAAATTTCATCAAACCTTTATATAGTTCCAGTTTAAAAGACTCATTATATATCACAAGTTTTAAGACATCTAAATTTAAAAAATTTGGAAATTTTATAGGTGATTTACAGAATATTACGGATAGTATAATGGTTATTGAATTGTCTTCTTTGGATAATATTTCGAAAAAATTTCAAACAAATGTAAATTTAGATGGTTCATTTAAAATGTTAAAAGTACCTGAAGGAGACTATTCAATCCAGGTATATGCAGATATTGATAGGAATTATAAATTTTCGCATGGGACTTTAAACCCATATAAACCAGCAGAATGGTTTGAAACTTATCCTGATACAATAAATATTAGAGGTAATTGGGATTTAGAAATGAAAAATATTAAGGTAAATTATTTAAAATGAAATGTGTAATTCTGGCTGGAGGTAGTGGAAGTCGTTTCTGGCCAAAAAGTCGAAATCATCGTCCAAAACAACTTTTAAATATTATTGGCGATAAATCTATGCTACAAATAACCATAGATCGTTTAAAAAGTATAAAATTTGTACAAGAAATTTTTATCATTACTAGATCAGATTTACATAATTTAATCATAAATGAAATTTCAGGTATTTCTGAGAAAAATATAATTGTTGAGCCATCGGGTAAAAATACAGCTCCTGCAATTGGAATGATGGCTTCTTTATTTGCCCTTGAGGATCAAAGTCAAATTATGGGAATTTTTCCCGCAGATCATTTAATAATGGATCAGCAGGAATTTGAATTCGCTGTTTCAAATGCTTATAAAACTGCAAAAGCGGGTGAAAATTTAGTGACCATTGGAATTAAACCTCACTATCCTTCAACTGCTTATGGGTATATACAATATGATGAGGTCAGTGATAAAAAATCTATGAATGCATTTCCCGTAAAAACCTTTGCTGAGAAACCCCATGAAAAACTAGCGAAAAGATTCTTATCGAGCGGTGATTTTCTTTGGAATGGGGGGATGTTTTTTTGGCAAGTAAGTACTTTTATGAAAAGTATGAATCGTTCAATGCCTAAATTAATGTCTGTATTGTTAAAGATAGCTCCACGTTTAAAAAATAGAGAAGACATAACAAAATTATGGAATAAAATAGAGGCAGAATCAATTGATTATGGTTTATTAGAAAAAGCGGAAAACATTTATGTAGTCACTGCTAATTTTAAATGGAATGATATTGGATCTTGGAGATCATTGTACGATATTTTAAACTCTGATAAAAAAGGCAATATTATAAGAGGGGATTCTGTGGTCATGGAAGGAAGTGGTAACTTAATTAATAGTGAAAAAAAATTTACAGCAGTTATAGGACTTGACAATGTAGTTGTCATCAATACTGAAGATGCCACCTTAATTGTTGATAAAAATAAAGTTGAAAAAGTTAAAGATCTTGTTGAATATTTAAAAGAGAGTAATAAAACAGATTTAATCTGATGAAACAAAAAGATCTTTATAATCAATTTGAAGAATTAAGTGAAAAGCTAGGTATAAGAATAGTAAAAGGTAAAGGCGATTTTATTGGTGGAGAATGCACTTTGAATAATGAAAAAGTGATTGTAGATAATAAATTAAAACCAATGGAACATAGATTGAAAATATTGGCTATTACTTTTATGCAATATAATTTAGACAATATTTATGTGATGCCATATTTAAGGTCATTTATTGAAAATTTTAGATCTCTTGATCTTTAATTTAAAAGGTTTTATCTTGAAGAGAAATATTAATACATAAATGCTTAGACATAACTATGAAACACTTCCAAATATATTATTAAATGGATAAACTTTGGGCGCCATGGAGGATGGATTATATTTCAACTTCAAAAGAAAAAGGTTGTGTTTTTTGTAATAAATCAAAATCAAAAGAATTTCAAAAAAGCCTTGTTCTTTACAAAGCTAAAAAGTGTTTTGTCCTTATGAATTTATACCCATATACAAACGGGCATTTAATGATTTCTCCATTTAAACATACCTCTGATACGAATGATTTATCTAATGATTGTAATTTAGAAATTATGACTTTAGCAAATGAATGTTTTAAAATTTTAAAAAAAAATATGAAAGCTGAAGGGTTTAATTTTGGTTTGAATTTAGGTAAAATAGGAGGTGCAGGTATTGAAGAACACATACATTATCACATTGTCCCTCGCTGGCTTGGTGATAATAATTTCATGCCAGTAGTTGGGAACACTAGAATAATTATGCAAGGTCTTGAAGAAACTTGGATTAGTTTAAAGCCTGATTTTGATAAGTTAAAGGACTCCCATGTTGCTTGATTTTAACCGTATTTGGGCTCCTTATATATACTTATATACTATTGGGGGGATAGCATTTTTAATTGGTATGTATTTAATTATAAAAACTCGTTCATTAAATTTAAAAAAAGATCACCATAAAAAATGGTTAGTTGTACTAGTAGTTGGTTTTATCTACTATGCTTCTATTCATGGATTTTTTATACTAGTGGCGCAACAGTAGAACTATGGAAATATCAGTCGGTACAGGAATTGACAGAATTGTTATACTGATATACTTTTTATTAGTTATGGGCTTTGGTGCTTATTTTGGTAAGTATAGTAAAACAACTTCTGATTACTTTTTTGGTGGGAGAAGATTCTCATGGTGGCTTATAACAATTTCTATTGTGGCAACTGGAATAGGCTCTCATAGCTTTGTAAAGTATTCAACAAAAGCTTATCAATATGGCTTTTCATCTACAATGACCTATCTGAATGATTGGTTTTTTATGCCTTTATTTATGTTTGGCTGGCTTCCAATAATATACTACACAAAAGTTCGTTCAATACCAGAATACTTTGAAAAAAGATTTAACAAAACGGCTAGATATTTAGCTACATCGATGACTTTATTGTATATGATTGGTTATATAGCAATTCAGCTTCTTACGTTGGCCACAGCACTTTATCGCATATATAATATACCATTAATGTCAACAGTTATTATTATTGCTGTAGCAACGACAATCTATATGCATTACGGTGGCCAAACATCTGTTATTTTCACTGATCTTTTTCAAGGATTAATACTAATATTTGCAGGAGGACTGTTGTTTGTTCTTGGTTTAAATTTCATTGGAGGTGGTGAATTCATTATTGGTATGAAATCATTTTGGAATTTTTTAACCCCTGATCAAAAATTACCTTTAGCTCATTTTAATCATCCACCTAATTTTAATTTTGTAGGAATATTTTGGCAGGATGGAGTAGCTGGTTCAATAGGATTTTTATTTCTTAATCAAGGCTTGATCATGCGTTTTATGGCTGCTAAGAGCGTGAATGAAGGTCGGAAGGCAGCAGCATTTAATGTCCTTTTAATTCTTCCTATTTCTGCAATTGTAGTTTCAAATGCAGGTTGGATTGGTAGGGCTATTGCAAATGGAATGCCGGGAATTCTTCCCCCTAANCTTCAACCTAATGATGTTTTCGTAGCTGTAACAAATATTGTTGCAAGTCCTGGTGTTTTTGGATTTATAATTGCGGCTCTATGTGCCGCTTTAATGTCAACTGCAGATACATTAGTTAATGCCTCCTCTGCAATAGTGGTAAATGATNTATATGGTCCTTTATCAAAANGTAAACAATCTGAAAAAAAGCAANTAGAAATNGCACGCTATTCATCAATTATAATAAAAGTAATAGCTATTGCACTCGTGCCTTTTTTTAATTCTTTTGAATCCATTTATGAAGCTCATGGTTGGTTTCATTCAACATTTACTCCACCTCTGGTTGTTGCTGTATTTTTAGGAATTTTTTGGAAACGATTTACAACTCCAGCTGTAATTGCGACTTTTACGATTGGTGCATTTCTAATGATACTGGGNCAGTTTAANCATGAGTTAATCGCTCCATTTTCACATGGGATAGAACTTCGNCCAGGGAAAGGNTATTCATACATNGGAGCTTTNTATAATATATTTGTCTGTGCAAGTGTAGGTATNATTGTAAGTCTTTTAACAAAGCCTCCAANAGAAGAAGATATTAAAGGTTTAACAGTTTTTGATGTGGATAANTTAAAAGCCAAGTTTAAAGGTAGTGAAATAAATGAAGCGAAAGGAGAAAAGGTAATTGTAAAGTGGAATATNGATAANCAAATTGAAAATAACTGTATTAGGTTTTCCAAANATGACATGAGAAAAATGAATGCAAACCCNGGAGATTTGGTTTATTTATGTGATAATAGATCTTGGCTTGGAGGATTGAAGTCAATTCACGCAGTCTATGGAGAACCACACGAAATTGATGGAGTAGTTATGATAACTGATTATCAACAACAGAGTGGTTTATTTAATAATAGTAATAAATTATTTGCTGAAAAAGAAATGTAACTTTGAGTCCNAAAAAAAAACAATTAAATTCGCCAGCTTTTTCTAATAGTTTTAAAGTATTCCGGAGTAGCTCAGTTGGTAGAGCAGGTGGCTGTTAACCACTTTGTCGGGGGTTCGAGTCCCTCCTCCGGAGCAATTGCACATCAAGTTATTATAAATTAAAATCTTTTATAAAAGCTTAAAAATCATCATAATAATACTAGGTTTAATAAAAACTAATATTTTTTGTGATAAAACAATCTATTTTTATATATTTGAAACGTTTTGAAGTAATTTAAACGTATAATATGAGCCCAAATTTTATAAAATTTATCTTCTATAGCTTTATCCTTGCTTGGATGAATGGTTCATTGTTTTCTCAATCATTCTCCAATAAAAATCAAAATGAAATTCCTGAAATTTTTATTGATACTACTTCGATAGAAGTTATTGAATGGGGTTATTTAGACTCCGTTAAAGGCCTTTATTATTATGAGGATGAACTTTATACTGGGCCGGTGATAAAATATCTTAGTTCAGGTTTGATGGAAGGTGAATTTCAAGAGGGTCTAAAACATGGTTTATGGCAAACTTTTAATCGAATAGGTCAGCCTTTGATGATTGGTTACTATGATAAAGGTAAAAAAAATGGGAAGTTTGAACAATGGTATGATGATGGTAAAACAAGACACAGAGAATTAATCGCAAGTTTTGTTAATGATCAATATGATGGGGTTTACAGAGAATGGTACGATAATGGAAAAAAATCTATTGTAGGAACTTATGACAATGGAAAAGAACAGGGAGCTTATAAGGAATGGCATGAGAATGGGAAAAGAGCCCTTCAAACAAAGTACATTGATGGAAGACCAGATGGCATTTATAGAGAATGGTATGAAAATGGGAAAAAAAGAATTAAAATAACTTTCAAAGATGGCAAGGAAAATGGTTGGTGGAGGCAGTGGTATGAAAACGGTAAAAGAGAAATGAAAGTTAAATATGTAAATGGGATACCATGGGGTGAAGCTTTTTTTTGGTTTCCAAATGGAGCACTTCAAGGGAGAGGAGTCGTCAAAAGTGAGGTCCCNGGTGGGGGATGGATACTTGAAGATGAAGGTGGGAAGAAGCAAGTTTATCAACCTGAAGAATAAGCATTTCGGGTCAATATTTTTTATGGCCTAGTTCACTTATTTATATATCTTAATTTAAATAATTAATGACAATGAGTAGTTCATTATGTCATGATAATTAAAGGCCTTATAAAAAATAATTAAGAATTTCAATTTGAAAAGTTTAGGTCTTTTATGTTGCAACATAAAATAAGTCATTTTGCCAAAAAATGTGGCGTTTCAAATAGTATAAATAAAAGAGCCACTTATATTTTTGGATTACTCGAAAAAGTTTCAAGCGGGCTTGATAATAATAAGCATGCCTATCTTTTAAGATCTATTCAAGAAAAAATATCTGATAACGATCAAGAGATCATAGAGAGTAAAATTATTTCAAATTTTAAAAAATGGTCTTTATCTGATTTATCTAAGGTAATGAAATATATTGGAACATACTTCTATTTACTTAATCAAGTAGAATTGAATGAAATTATAAAAATAAATAAAAATCGAGAAAAAACATCTACAAAAAAGAATCCAAAAGTTGACTCAATATCTTTTTCAATTAAAAAACTTAAAGCAGAATCAAAAGATATCAGAGAAGTAAAAAAAATCATTAGTAACATCAGTATCCACCCTACTTTTACAGCACATCCTACAGAAACTCGAAGACAATCTATAATAAACAAACAAAAAAAGATTGTCAAAATTATAGATTGTATTCTAAATGAAGAATTAGACAAAAAAGAAAAATCCCGATTAGAGAGTAAAGTAATTAGACTTTGTAATTTAATTATGTTAACAGATGATGTTAGGTCTCATAAAATTTCAATAAAAGATGAAATAAAGAATACAATTAATAATTCAATTAATTCATTATGGTTTGCTGTCCCGGAGCTTG
The DNA here is from genome assembly GCA_002691785.1 of Fidelibacterota bacterium. Taxonomy (GTDB): domain Bacteria; phylum Fidelibacterota; class Marinisomatia; order Marinisomatales; family UBA1611. The sequence goes on from NZIX01000056.1 coordinate 26,531, forward strand.
TTTTTGATATTGAATCATCATTAAAAGAATATTTTGGAGAAAAAATTAAGGTNTTACAGTTTTTAAAATTTCATAGTTGGGTGGGTGGTGATAGAGATGGTAATCCTAATGTAACNAGTAAGATGACAGCTTATGCTATAAAAAAGCAGAAGCATATAATTATCTCAAAATATTTAAAAGACCTAGACTCTCTTTTTGATGACATGAGCATAACCATAAAAAAACCAATTGAAGATAGTAAATTATCAAAATCGATTATTGAAGATTTAAAAGTGATTGACATAAGCAAGGAAATTCTAAATCAATATCGGTTTGAACCGATAAGATTAAAAATATACTGCATACGTAAAAAACTTATCAAGTTAAATCAAGATCTTTTATCAGATGAAAAAATAGAATATATGTCTGGGGATTTTTGTCAAGATTTAAAAACTATTTCTTACTTTTTAAATCAAATTACTAATAATGATTTGTTGGTTACAGGTACTTTGAGAAAATTAATAATACGATCTGAAGTNTTTGGATTGAACTTTNTATGTCTTGATATACGACAACATTCTGGTGTGCACGAAAATGTTATTTGTGAANTAATTGAAAAGATGAACTTAAAGATAAACTATTCGCAGCTATCTGAATCTGAAAAAAATGATTTATTAGTCAAATTAATAAAATCAAATGTAAAATTTCATATATCAAAATATCCCAATTGCTCATCAGAGTTAATTGAATTATTTGAGACTTTTAAGGTGATAAAAGGCACATTTGAAGAAGATAATAATATTATATCCTCTTATATAATTAGTATGACTCATTCAAAGAGCGATGTTTTTGAGGTTTTATTTTTAGGATATTTAACAGGCTTAGTCACTATAAAAAATGG
>NZIX01000057.1 GCA_002691785.1 Fidelibacterota bacterium
CTTTAGGACCACACAGCCACTTATGCAAAGCTCCAGCATAAAAATCACAATTGATTTTATGTATATTTAAGGAGATGTGAGCAGGCACATGAGCTCCATCAATAATAGTCATAATCNNNTTCTNTTTNGCCANAGANATAATTTTTTCAACAGGNAAAATTAACCCNGTNGCACTNGTAATATGNGAAAGAAAAATAACCTTTGTTTTTGGAGTNANGCCTCTCCANATANTTTCTATAAACTNANTTTCANTTGTNANAGGTAATTNNACTTCTTGNTGAANAATTTTAATATTTTTCTTTANACCCCATTCANNCCANGANCGAANCAATGCTCCNTATTCATGNGATGACATTAAAACNTCATCNCCNGATTNAAGNTNAAGGTTANNNATNATATTNGAAACTGCTGTTGTNGGATTCTGAAAAAATATTAACTCATCATGATCACAACCAATAAAATTTGATAATTTTTTTCGAGAATATTCTAATTTTTCATACAATACTTTAGTAAAAAATTTTACAGGTTGTCTTTCTAATTCTCTTTGCCAATATTGATAATTATCGAAAACAACTTTTGGGCATGCTCCAAAAGACCCATGGTTTAAAAAGGTAATATTAGGATCTAATAAAAAGTGTTTTTTCATTTTAAAAAGGTAACGGTTTCATTTTACGAAAACAAAAATATAATACTAAAACATGTAATAGTCCTGCAATCTCAAAAAATAATATATACCAAGGCCATTCACCAATAATTAAAGGATTATTCACTACTGGCGCGTTAGATAGATACATATAATTAGCACCAAAAACCCAATTAGCTATTCCAATAATTACAAATAATATTTGAACCATAAAGAACACTGAAACCCATGAGTTTTTTCTAATTCTATAACCTTCTACAATTGCTAGATATAAAGCGGCAATAATAATACCACTATGACCAATATAATAATTAATTACTTGATAGGTATCTCCTCCATGGTTTAGCAATGGAGTTAATAATGCATGTATTGCTCCAGCCATTCCGGGCATCGCAATAAACTCAAAACCAATTTGTTTAGTTTTTATCAACATCACCCCAGCTAATATCCCTGTAATTCCACACATATGTATTGGCAAAGAAGTACTCAAATCCCAAATCCCCAGATAAACCATATACCATTGATTAAATATTTCTTCAAAAAACATTAAAGAAGCAATACACAGTCTCAGTATAGTTCTTTTATCTGGTGGAATTCGGATAGCTAGTTGAATAATAAGAGTTCCAATAAGTATTGAAATAACAATCCCCATCCACCATAATTCTGATAAAGGAGCAATTATAAATTCTAATTCCATATATTTTACTATTTATTTAATCTTTTATAGAAAATAATTTTATTAAGTTTGGCTATCAAACTAAGTTTTTAAAAAGTCACATAATTTGTTTTTTTAACATTTTTTTACTTTAATAATATAATTTTTTGAGTCTTTTTCTTTGTACCAATATTTAATTTAGCAATATACACCCCTGAAGAAAACTTGGAGCCATTCCATTTATAAGAATAAACTCCAGGATTCAAATAACTATTTACTAGAACACTTACTCGTCTTCCTCTTAAATCATAGAGATCTAAAGAGACTAAAGAACTTTCAATACTACTGGGCACATCAAATGTTATTGTTGTAGTTGGATTAAAAGGATTTGGGTATGCTGGGTATAATTTTATTTTATCTGGAAAGCTTACTTTATTTAAAACATACATCCCTTTACTTATTAAACTATCCTTGGAATTTTCAAAGCTATAAAAAAGATTTACTTTTGAAGAATTTCGAATTTTTACTGTAATAGAATCATTATTTAGGGTTCCTGGGCGTGCAAATTCTAAAATTGAAAATCCTTTGCTTGGTATATGACTTTTGATGAACATTGAATTATTTTTATTTGGAAAGTCAAAGAATTCAATTGGTTCAGTGTTATCTGGGTAAGAAAACTTTAGCTGACCTTTAACAACACTGCTATCAATTATAATTGTATATTTTTCAATGTTTTGATTCATATTGAGATGACGTCCAACTTGGATCGAGTCTTCAATAATTTCACCATATTCTTTCTGATACCAAGACCACATTTGAACAAAAGCCATCCCATCTTCGATATCAAATTTGCTATCAAGTACCGGGATTACATGGGGCACCTCACCAATCACGGGACCTATTTCATAATCCATATTGCTACTTTCCCAGTTTTCAACTAGATCCCATAGATCACTATAAGTAATTGAATTATCAAAATCATAATCACCAAGCATTGGAGTCATGTAAGTATAAGCAATGTCCACTGTTGAAATTCCTGCATTATCCTCTAAATAAGTAAATTCAACGGTGATCTGATCATAACTAGTAAAGGGTGGTTTTAATGTGATTTCTATAGATGAATCTGAATTTGCCATTAATGAATCAAAGTAAACAGAATCAGAAGCGATTGAGCTAATCTTAAACTCTAAAGAATCAATTCTTTCATTAAAAGTAAAGGTAATAGGTCTCTCTTCCATTAAAGTAATAAATGAATCTATTGGTACTGAAACACTATTTATCGTAGGTGCTAAAATATCATAAAGAGGAATTTCTTGAGTTATTGTTGTTGTATCCGTCATCTGGTTACCAACTTCATCATACATTGTGACACCTTGTTGAACCAATAGTCTTAAAGTTTCATTCCCANNTGGAGAACCATTNTACTCAAAATTAATTCGTATTTCNNTNTCTCCNCCAATCAGAAANTTACTATCNGTCCTNGTAATACTAGTTATTTCAACTGAATCTGTTTCACTACCATTTGGTTCGAATTCTATTGCAAAGTCATTCCTATCTACAGGCGTAATTCCTAAAAAGTTAGTTCCATCAAACTCAACTGCTCCAAAGATTCCATCATCAAAAATCAAATCTAAGTATGAATTATCAAGCGCTAGAACTGAAGAATCAACAGTAGGAGGTAAATAATCTCTTATAGTAAAAGTAACTTCATAGTCTATTTCAATTGGATTACCCGCTTGATCTTCTAAAAAGCCATTAAAAGCATAATAAACTATCTCTTCACTATCGAAATCTTCATTTGGTATGACAAATAAATCAGGAGGATTAGTGTAATCAATAGAAAATGGAATATCAGTCCCTGAACTATCGCCAGATCTCAATGTGATTAAGGTTGACAACTCTTCAGATGATATTAATTCACCGGTAATCGGATTATATAAAAGTTCTGAAAAAGTAACTCTTAGAGGTTCATTTTCAACAATACCAACTTCACCGTTAGATACACTTTGTTCCACCTCTGGAGGTCTCTGGTCAATTAAATGGATTGGTCCTGTATTTTCAGAACTAGGAACTGGAACTCCTGAAATACTATAAATACTTGAACCTGTGTTCGGTGAAATTATAATATTTTCAACACCTGAGGGTAATGTGTCAAAACTCACAAATATACGAATAATCTCCTCTCCTCCAAGCAGAGGATCATTATTTATATTTTTTATATTCGTTAAAATCCCCGATGATACAGGTCCATTATTTGTATTTAATTGTAGGTTAAAATCAGATAATGAAACGGGTTGTATTTGTGACCCATCACCGTAAATACCAACTGAAAAAGTTAGATCTACAAATTCATTACTATCTGCTATAGAAAAGNCCTCAATTAAAGCAGAAGCAAATAATGTTAATTCTGGTGATGAGGAGCTACTAGACATAGCATTCCCTGAAAGGTCAAAAATAGAAGAGCTATTTGATGGACTCAATGAAAATGTTTCAACACCACTTGGAGCNCCCACTAATTGTAAAAAAACTTGGATTAAAGATTCTCCTCCTTCAAGNGGATTCCCATCACTATTCATTAACTCCAACAAACTTACATTATCACAGTTTCCACCATTTGAATTATATGTTATTGATAAATCAGAAACATTAAGCGCTTCAGATTCAGAATTATCTGAATAAACATTTTCACTGAAAGTGAGTAAAATATAACTATTTGTAGATGAAAGAACTGAATTACTAATTTGAGGCGGAGTCATATCTTCTGTTCTAAAAGTTATTGTATCATTTGCAAATGAATTATCATTACCGTCTTCAATAGTTGAAAGTATTACTAATCTGATATAGGTATACTCAGGGAAGCTATTTTCAGGATTAAGACNAAAAATACTATTATCAGAATTCGATAATACATATCCCAGCTCTTCACCTGTCTCCAAAACTTCAAGTTTAAAACAATTAGAAGCATTCTCATTATTTATAGCTTCATTATTATAGAAAACTTCTTCAGAAAAAGTTAAACTAATATTTAGATTCTCTGGAACCTCTTCAGCATTATCAACTGGCACAGTTGAGATAATTGTAGGACTTGATGCATCCTCTAATAAAATACTTATACCCTCTACATTTAATAAGGGTATACCAACACTATTAAAAATTGAAGATACTGAAGCGGGCCCAATGGTTACCTCCTCTACGCCGCTAGGAATATCTGGATAATCTATATTAATTTTAATATCTGATTCATTTATGGAAATGGGATCTCCTGACAATGTTGTAAGAGATGTTATGTACGCTTCATTTGCATTACCCCCATTAGAACTAATTGACAAACTATAATCACTTATCTCTAATGGTATACCATTCCCACTGTAAACATCTTGATATTCCCCACCGTATACACCCTCACTAAAATGATAATTAATTTCAGAATAATCATCATTTGTGGTTGTAGAATCAACTAAAAGCGAGTANCCGATATACGTCCTCACAGTCCCTGAGTATCCTCTATCTCCTATTACAATATAGTATGTTCCCGCACTCCAATCTAGCCGAGGTAGCATATTTGCATAAGTGGGCGCTTCTACGTAACCTGAAATACATTGAAAATCATATTGTTCTGAGGTACCATCAGGATAATAAACTGGTAAATTTGAATCATCTTGATACAGTATCCAATCTGTTTGATCGCAACTATTGTATATACCTATTTCGACATCTACATCAGTATCAGAATCACAAGTAGTGATATATATAAGTGCAGGTTCTAAGAGAGTTATTTTATAAGCAAAGTCATTTCCTTCAATGCCTCCAATACTCTCTAAGTCCCAATCTACACCAATATCTTCATCAGATGTGAGATCTGCCAAATGATTAAAAGGAAAATCGGAGACTGCTAGTTCATAATCAAAGCATTGCCCATAAATCATACTTTTTATAATAATTACAAATAATATAAAAATTTTATTGAACATTGATTGANCCTAATCCAAAAGTATTTATTCTAATAGAATCATTTTGAGCATCTCTGATTTTGGTATTTGATCCAAACTCAAGACCATAGGTTCCTGCAGTCTCTAAAGTAGAAAAATAGATTTTTGCTAGAGATCTTGTCCCTCCTGTATTCTGATCTGATTCAATATCTGGCAAATAATATAAATAAATCTGAATTTTATTTCCTTCCTCAATTACAATCTCAAACGGATCATTTATATTTGCAAAAAATGGTCCTGGTGATATAGAATCAATAGTTATCATTCCGTATTCAAATATAACTTCTATGTGAGCTGCAGCTGAAGAATCTAACTGCAATCCATAAACCTCAACAGAGTCTTGGCTGTTCGTATATGTTTCAATTAATGTGGGGTGAAAAAATAAAGCAGGTGGTTCTAAGTCCATATTAAAGGGGTCATTCACATTATCAAATGTATATTGGGCCTCTTCACATGAACTAAATATTAAAATAAATCCAATAAAAAATAATTTTAACATGTTAAAAATTAAAATTAATATGAAATTGATTTTCATTTGAATTGTAACCTATATCAAAGAAATACTCACCATCAAAGAAATCATCTCCTGGGGTCACTAGGTAGGCATGAACCATATTGACGACCCAAATAGAGAGACTGATTGTTCTTATATTTTTCATAAAAGCATTGTATCGTTCAGTTTCTTTTGCATACTGAACAATTTTTGGGCGCAATTCAAGAAGATCATGAGGATCTGTTCCAATCCTATAATCATTATAATTGCTTTCAAAACTACCCCATGATTTTTTATATCTATTATGAGCTAACAACGCAGAGACTCCTAAGAAGCCTTCAACACTCATAAAACCATATCCTGGATATTTTTTTTCAGCCCAAATTTGACCACTTCCAGGCAATGCAGTAGACATCAGAAGTGCTTTAATTTTATTTGGAACTTTTGGCAGTTCAATATCCCAAAATCGTTTACGTATGATATTTTCAGCAACTTCAACTTGCGAGGTATCACTAGACATCAAAAGTTTTTCAGGTACAGGAAGTCCACTTACATTATAAGCCATTTTTTTCATTTCTAATAATAAACTATCTGTTATTCCACTGCTATTCATCACAAATTCATTCATAAGCATTTCCATGTCTACTGAAAATAAACGACCGCTTATTAAATAAGCTTTATCCTCTTTTTGTTGAATGTTTCCCGCAATTATATAATTTACTTCTAACCGTTTTCCTAAATCAATCGCACATTTTTTATCCCAGCAAGACCAATAATCTTCACTTCTGGGAAGAAAAATATTAATTTGATTAGTAATTCCACTATCTTGAACCTGAAAAATATCTAAACCACGAATTGTTTTTCTAAACTCTTCGGTTAAAAATGAAGATAATGGATTTGATATAGCCCAACCTTCAAACTTTAAAACAGCTAACTTTTTACCTGTTTTTAAAGAAACAGAGCTTGTGACTTCTGCTGCAAANCAAAAGCAAAGAAGATGAAGTATGATTATTCCTCGGATCATTTGCATCTGTGTTATTGAAGGTTTTGTTTTCCCCCTTCATTATAAATTACTATAGTTAACTAAAATGTCAAAGAAAGACTATTTTAAATAACTTAATACTTAAATTGATTCATAGGATTATCTTTAAACCATTGATCAAANAAGTCTGAAATCAACTTATTAATATTTTTTTCTATATCTTTATAGAGTTTNTTTGATGATGACTGTCCCATAATTTCTTTAGAGTAAACCTTACTCATCATTAATTTTTTTGTTAATTCTCTGCTACCAAATGATTCATAGTAGTCTGCCTCAGGAATACTATAATCAAAAATTGAGAATACAACTAAAAATGAGGAAACTGATTTAACTTTAGAATCAACTACATTAATATCCACAACTAGTTTAGGCATCTGCCCATCCTCAAAAACCAACTTATTTTCCAAAAAACGCAGTTCAAAAAAACTCTCTAATCTCCTTCCCCACGCATCATCATCAGTACCTTTTAAATTGAGCTTAAAACTTAATTTGTTTATATCTTTTAAATTACCTTGGAACCAAAAACTTTGACCAAACATAATAGAGAAAAAGGTTAAATATGCTATAATTTTATTATTTCTCATAAATAATCAATTTAAAAGCAATTAACATGAAAGATNTTATAANNATAATCANTNAAATATNTTGATNCATTCCTACCCAGACAAATCCATCAATAANTTGAGTAGGATAAACTTCNATATTTNTTGGATCTACCTCNAAGNCNCCCTCAGCCTGCTTATTTGACTTGAGAAACATTTTAGCCATGAATTTTTCAGTTTTACTTAATGCAAGCCACTCCTTAACCTCACCAGATTTATAACAAAAAGTTGTATTGTGCCAAGCACAGTTAACAGTACCAGTTTTAGGGTCAAATTCACCACCTTTCATTGAAAGATTCATGTGAGGACATTTATCATTTATTGCGTGGAATTTTTCTTCAATCTTAGCAATTAAAATTGATTCCCTTTTTATTTTAAATACTTGTTGGGGACTAGAATCAAAAGATTCAATTTTTCCACATTTATTCCAATTGAGTCCATCTTCTACTTTTTGATTTTGTTTTATTTTTTCTCTCTCTCCGGTCAAATGAATTTGGTCTACTTCATGAAGAGTAACTCGTCCTTCAATACCTTTTATAGTTGTACGCATGAAATCTTTGATAATTAAAGACTCTTTTATTTCTTGGTATACATCATCTGAAATTAAAACCCTTGATTTAAATTGTTTATTTGCTGATTCTACTCTACTTGCAAAATTCATAGCATCTCCAATCGCAGTAAGCCTTTTTGATTCTCCTGCTCCAATATCACCAACGACAGCGTTCCCCCAATGTACACCTACTCCAATATCAAAATCTTTTCCATACATAGTTTTTAAATAAGGCCTCATATCATCCATTTCCTCACACATTTCAAGAGCGGATTTAACTGCATACTCAGCAGGGTCTTTTTGATTATCAATTCCAAAAATTGCAACCATTCCATCGCCAATATAATTATCCACACNACCATTATTATTTTCCACAACTTGCACCATCCTCTTAAAGTAACGGTTAAGTATAAAAACAACATCATATGGAGTTAATTTTTCAGAAAATGGAGTAAACCCGCGTATATCACTGAATAATATTGCGATTTTTTTTGATTTCCCCTGCCTATCAAATGACATATCTTTGATATCATCAGAATCTAAAACTAATCGTCTCGCGGTTATATCTCCGCTTATCGAAGTCTGACAAGCTAATCTAAAACCTTTAGTAGTATGAGCTTTTTCAATTAACTCTTTTTCCTTATCTGTTTCTTCTGANCAATGTTCAATGCCTTCAAGAATGAGCAACCTACAGGTTGTACATTTACCTTCACCTCCACATGCAGCCACGTGGGGAATGTTATTCCTCTTTGCAACCTCTAATAACGTAACATTATTTGGTGATTCACATCGTTTATTATCTGGAAGAAATGTTATTTTAGCCATTCTTTAATTTACCTTTCAAAAACCATAGAATCATTCTTAAAAGATTTAAACTCTAGTACATTTTCACTTGGGTCTAAAACAAAAAAAGTCCCTTGTTCTCCTTTTTTGTTTTTAAATCTTATTTTTGGTTTAATGTAAAAAACAATATCCTTTTCTTTGATAGATTTAATAAGATTTTCCCATATATCCCAATTTAAGATAACACCAAAATGTCTCNCCGGTATTTTATCTCCATCTACTTGGTTACGATTTATAGAACCACAGTCTTCTGGACTAAGATGAGCAACTATTTGATGTCCAAATAAATTAAAATCAACCCACTTTAATGATTCTCTTCCCAAGGAGCAGCCTAAAATATTCAAGTAAAATATTTTAGTCTGTTCTAAATCTTTAACTGGGAAAGCTAAATGAAATCTTGTATTCATATAGTTATATTATTTTTTAACGAACTATAGCAAACTTACCAACAATTTCTTCAGATTCAATATTATCAATCGAATTGAATTTTTGAATATGGTAAAGGTATAATCCTGGAGAAGCCTCTTGATTATTTAAGGTTCGCATATCCCACCATTCATTTCCTGAAGATTTATCTTCATGTAAAATTTCACTAACTAATTCTCCTGACAGTGTAAAAATTTTTATTTTACACTTTTCTGGTAAATTTGTAAANCTTATTTGACGAATGAACTCTGATTCTTTAAATGACGATCTTCCTAAATAAGGATTAGGAACAACTTTAACATTATTTAAATTCTCCTGAGGTAAAATTCCCGGATAAGTTTGAACAAAATTTCTATCTAAAACGGTAGTCCCTTTTGAATTTTCAATCGAAGCATACCCATCTGGATTAGCCCATTCATTTGGATTTGAGTAATTAGTATCTATTATAGCTTCAAATTCTCCATCTGCTTTTGAAATATACCTTGTTTTATATGTAGGCTCTACACCCATGTCATAAGCAACTATCGAGTAGGTATATTCCATACCATCAATCACATTTTGATCCATAAACATATATTTATAAGTTATTCCATCTTTAGTTTTCCAATCAGATTCATCTAATCTAATCATTTCTAACCCAGTATCATCTCCAAGATTAAACCAAGGAAAATATGGATCAGGACCTTTGATAGAATGATTCCTCCTTAATACTTTTTCGCAATTATAATTGTTTGAATAAACGCAATGAAGTGAATCCTCCACAGCTGATAAATCAAACTGTTTATATGGTGTCCAACCAACAAACAATCCATTTGTGTCATAAATTCTATCAGAAGCACCTCCCCAAGTTGTGCCTCCATCAATGCTTTTATAAATTTTATAACCTTCAAAATCGGAGTATCCAGTTAAAACATCAGTAGATATTTCAGCAATATCATCCCAATATATTTTAACTAAACCTGTATCTGACTCTGTAAAAACATTTGGTCGAGCTGGTGGGGTAAACCCTTGATATTTTGAATTATACATTACCTGGGCAAACCTAGCATTATTTATTAAATCATTTTCATTTTGACCAAAAATAATACAAAAAGAAAATGGAACCTCTCTACCCACTGGTAAATCAAATGGACCGCAACTTAAAAATATTGAGCAATCTAATCCTTCTGAGTCTCTAAGGAATGCGGGTTCTTCTAATAGTCCTTCCAAAGAGTCAAAATGAGGGTTTAGCTCTGTTCCTAAATCAGTACCCGGATTTGGTGTATGGAAATGCCACTGCTTTTCATTTTCACTTAAGTTAACGGTATCTCCCACCATTATTTTATACATAATCTCCTCTTTATTTCTAGCTTGAGGACAACCTTCTGCTCCTGTATAACAACTGCTTGAGTTACTTTCCATTTGAGGTACTCCAGGTCTACTATACCAATCAAACCAATGCCAATCTGTCATCTTTAGAGGTTCTCCAGGAAATATATCAACTACTCCATCTTGATCTAAGTCAACAGGATCCGTTGCTCTTGGGGAATCTAGTAATTGAGTTGCTACTATACCAAAATCTGATCCTTGAGGTGCTCCCCCACTCATGGCATATCCATTTGCACCGCTTGAACCATCATAATCACCAACCATAGCCATAGATATAAGCATCCTTTCATTATTTAACTCAAAAATATCCCAATAGTATTTCATAAAATCATCATCATTAGAATGAATTGAGGCATTATATCCATCCTGNTCTCCAACTAAAACATCTGCATCAAANTAAAAACCTAAACTAGTNCCCTGATAGTTAAAGCCTTTACCTTTATTTAATTTTGTTCCATCAGGCATTATCATCCCAGANCCACATTTTTGATTTCCATATTCATCTAAAACTGGCTGNCCATATTCATCTTCAGCACACCAATCACCACTTTCATTCCTAACTTTTACTGTTACAAATAAAATATCTTCTGCATATGAGACTCCATAAGAATGAGCTTCNGCCATAACTCTNAGNCCCATTGGATANCCCGTNTGTTCATATTCATTNTTTGTATTAACCATATTCCCTCTATGNGCCCACCTNTCATCAAACTCCATGTATACGTCCATATCAGATATAAANCGACCTGGAACCTCTTCCCAACAGTCTGGATCCTTTCTTGATTCTGAACATCCTGGAAGATTAATATTATAATCTTGAGCCCACCATCCTGGCCAAAATGATTCATTAATACCAAGCGATTCATTAAAACGAACTGGCCAGGTATCTGAAAAACCACTATGAGCTAATAATGGATAAGTATCGCTTGGATCTGTTACATAAGTATCTCCAAATATTTCACCATTTTTTATATCAGTATTATGAGTGTGAACTCTAGACATTGTAGATGCATGCCATTCTCCATTTATAGATCCCGGTATTCTAGACAACCATGATTCTGAAACATTAAATCCATAGTACATATATTCATCATCTTGAGTCCATTCTTCAAGATCGGAACCATAATTATAAAAGTCAAACTGATCCTCTCTACTAATCAGCTTCGGTCGGAGAGCCCAAGGATATATAAAACCAATTCTTGCTGNAGACTTATTTGGATCTAAATCCCCTTTTGAAGATAAAAGGATTTTTTTACTATTATTGTCAATTATCCATTGATACTCTTGATTGATTTGATCAATATTATTTTTTTTTGATATACTATCTGGTTTCCATTCTCCAAAATCATTATTTGAATTAAAAATTATACCTACATAATTTTCCTCACCATTTAAAAACCAATCTTCATAAGCTTCACTTGATTCCCATATACCATATAGAGTGTTTCCATTTTCATCTACTATATATTCAATATTTTCCCAAAAAAAATTAAATGAATATTTTTGCCCTGGTACTCCTGCCAAAAAAGCTACTGAAGGTAAATAAGAGTAACCATTCCATATACCCATTGGATGTTCATCCCAATTAATAATATTACCATAATTTGAAATTGCGCTTTGCGCTTTACCTTGCAATAAATAGCCTATTGCTCTATCACTTATAGGATTTGTGGGGAAAGGATTGTCTCCTATCTTCGCCGTTGTATTGTATTTAAAATTATCTTGAAAATAAACATTCTCATCCTTTCTTTCTTCACACCATAAAATAGAAAAAATAACAATTCCTCTAATTATATTTCTACTTTTCAACATCAATTTGCATTTATTAAAGAAAGGAAGGATTTTTGATCAATATTACCACCGCATATAATTATACCAATTTTTTTTTCTGAAAAATGATTTTTAATTTTTAAAAAAGTAGCTATTGCAACACCCGCAGCACCCTCAATTATCTGATTTTCATTATCATAGTATAACTCCATTGCCTCTTTTATCTCATCCTCTGTAACTAATATAGTTTGATCAATATATTCACAGCAGATTGGAAATGTAATTGATCCAGGCTCTAAACCACCTGCAGTCCCATCAGACAAAGTAGGTTTTGACTTGATATCTAAAATTTTACCTGAATACATAGAATTTATCATTGCAGGTGAGTTTTCTGGAGAACAACCAACAACTACAATTTCTGGCCAAGTAGACTTTATGTACTTTGAAATCCCACTAATAAGACCTCCTCCTCCAACCGAAACAATCACAACATCTAATTTTTTTATTTGTTCAATAAGTTCAACAGCTAACGTTCCTTGCCCACTCATGACGTATTCATCATTGTAGGGTGATATAAAAGCTAATTTTTCCTTATTAGAGTCTTTTCTTGCTTTTTTTTCAGCTTCTAAACAATCTTCTCCAAAATATATTACCTTAGAACCTAATTTTTTTATTTTATTTACTTTTATATCAGATGCGATATTGGGTACATAAATTTTACACGATATGTTTAATTTATTAGAGGCATATGCCACAGCTAGGCCATGATTTCCTGTTGAAGCAGTTATTATTCCTTTTTCTTTCTCCTTTTGAGAAAGAGATAATAGTTTATTAAAAGCCCCTCTAATCTTAAATGATCCTGTAATTTGAGTATTTTCTAATTTGAAATAGACTTNATTACTAGAAAGTGTAGAAAAATATTTTGAATAAATTAGGTTAGTCTTTTTAATATGANCTTTTATATATATTGATGCATTTTTTACATTATTATAAAAACTCATACTCTTTGATAAATTTATCTATTCAAAATAATTAATTAATATAAATAAAAAAGCCATCTAAAAGATGGCTTTTTTATTCATTCACAAGGGTGGGACTATAAAGGTTTCACTTGTTTAGCAACAGGGCCTTTAGGTCCTTCACCAACTTCAAACTCAACTTTCTGATTTTCTGAAAGTGTTTTGAAGCCATCCATCAAAATTTCATTCATATGAACNAAATGATCTTTGTCTCCTTCACTCTCAATAAAGCCGTAGCCCTTAGAATTATTGAACCACTTAACGGTTCCTTGTTTTCTTTCTGGCACTTTTNTTTCCTTTTTGTTTACTAAAAATTTATTNCTTTTTTAAANGNACATANTGTGGGCGATGAGAGATTCGAACTCCCGACACCTGCGGTGTAAACGCAGTGCTCTAACCAACTGAGCTAATCGCCCCTATATCCTATAACCTATATTAANTAATTATTTAACAAAATATTAGATTTTTTTCAAATCTTTAATAATGCTGGTAAAGCAACCTTTATTACATCTTTTATTTCTTTTGCAAAGTAAAACTTTAAATCCTTTGCAACATGCTTTGGTACGTCTTCTAAATCTTTTTTATTATGTTCAGGTAAAACAATTTCTTTGATACCTGACCTGTGCGCGGCTGTGACTTTTTCTTTAACTCCTCCAATTGGAAGGACATTTCCTCTAAGTGTAATTTCACCTGTCATTGCAATTTTTGGCTTAACAGGAGTATTTGATAAAAGAGAAACTAATGAGGTAACCATACTTACCCCAGCTGACGGACCATCTTTAGGAATAGCTCCTGCAGGAACATGAACATGAATATCTGAATTCTCATTGAAATCTACATCTATTTTAAATTCTTCAGCATGTTCTCTGACATATGTCTGAGCAGCTGTAACTGATTCTTTCATGACATCTCCAAGTTGCCCTGTTAGAATTAATTTTCCTTTACCTTTCATTTTGGTAGATTCAACAAATAAAATGTCACCTCCAGCTGCAGTCCAAGCTAAGCCAGTTACTACACCCGGTTTTGTTGTACGTTCTGCTAATTCTGAGTAAAATCTTGCAGCACCAAGATATTCACCAACTTTCTTTTTATTAATCTTAATTTTCTTAGCTTCATCTTCTACAACTTCTCTAGCAGCTTTTCTCAATACATTAGCAATTTCTCTTTCTAGGTTCCTAACTCCAGCTTCTCTAGTGTAGGAACTTATTAATTCTTTCAAAGATGTATTATCAAAGGACACATTATCTTTAGAAAGTCCATTTTCTTCTATTTGCTTAGGTACAAGATGTCTTTTGGCGATCTCAATTTTTTCATCTACGATATAACCTGAGAAATCAATGATTTCCATCCTATCTCTTAAAGCTGGAGGTATTGCATCTTGATAATTAGCAGTAGCAATAAACATAACACCGCTTAAATCAAAGTCAACCTCTAAATAGTGATCGCTAAAAGAGTGGTTTTGTTCTGGATCTAAAACCTCTAATAATGCTGAGGACGGATCTCCTCTAAAATCAGAACCTAATTTATCAATTTCATCTAGCATAAAAATGGGATTATTTTTACCTGACTTTTTTATACTTTGAATTACTCTGCCTGGTAAAGCCCCAATATACGTTCTTCTATGCCCTCTAATTTCAGCTTCATCTCGAACACCTCCTAATGAGAGCCTAACAAACTCTCTCCCCATTGCTCTAGCAATAGATTTCCCTAGAGAAGTCTTACCAACTCCAGGAGGTCCACCAAAGCATAAAATTGGACCACGAACAGTTCCGTTAGGGTCTTTTTTCTGTTTTAGAGTTCGAACTGCAAGATATTCTATGATCCTCTGCTTTACTTTTTCTAGACCATAATGATCCTCATCTAAAATTTTTAAAGCTTTTTTAAGATCGATACGGTCTTTAGATGATATACTCCATGGAAGATCTGCTAACCATTCGATATAAGTTCTTGATACATTATATTCTGGAGACTGAGTTGGAATTCTTGAAAGTCTATCTAATTCTTTCATAGCTACAACCTTAGCTTCTTTTGGTAGTTTAGCCGCTTCTAACTTTTCCTCCAGCTCCTTATGATCGACTGAACCTTCATCTTCCCCAAGCTCCTTTTTTATGGCCTTCATTTGCTCTCGGAGATAATACTCTCTTTGGGTTTTTGTAATTTCATCATNAACTTCAGATTGTATNTCATCACCTAATTTTATTCTTTGGATTTCCCGAGAAATAAGATTAATTGCTTTTTCAGCCCTTTTGTTAATATCAAGTTCTTCAAGAATTTGCTGTTTTTCTTTATTTGGAATAGTAATAACTGAAATTGCTCTATCCGTTAATCGATTTAACTTCTGAATATTTTTTAGCATTCCAGAATGTTCTTCTGTTANGTTAGGTGCTACCTTCATCAAATCTTCAAAACCTTGTCTNANCTGNTTTGCNANACTATCCATTTTTAACGTATTATNNAGAGGTTTATCNTCTACTGGTTCAACAGCTGCACAGAAAAANGGTTCTTTCTTTGTGTATTTCAAAATTTTAAGTCTTGAAATGCCTTGAACTATAGCTGATTTACTATTATCTGGCATATCAAAAACCTTTAAGACTTGAGCAAGTGTTCCATAGGAATATAAGTCTCCATCTTTTGGATCTTCAATTGAGCCATCTTCTTGCGCTACTACAACAATATATCTTTCTTTGGGGTCTAAATCTTTAATAAGTCTTAGACTACGTTCCCTACCTATGTAAATTGGAATAACTTGCTGAGGGAATAAAACAGTATTCCTTAGAGGCATTACAGGATATTCTTGGTTATCCTCTATGTTAAAATCTTCTATTTCTTTTTCTGATAATTTGTCAGTCATTATTTTCCTNTTTAGATACTAACACAAATACCTTACAATTATTGAACCATTTATATTCTAATGCTAGTTTGTNTATAAAAATATTTTATTTATGAATATTTGACATGTTTTTATAATTCATCAATGCTCTTTATAAAAGATTCAAATACTTTTTTTTGAGATTTAATTAAAGAACTTGGTCCAGTCATTTTAAAATAATATGGTTCATCTGCTCCTGAAATTATTGCGGCTAATAAAGCATGACCTTTCAATTCTTCAGTGACTGAATTCATTCTCATGTCAGACTTCATAAAAGTTCCCTCAAAGTGCACAAATTTTATTTCAAATTTATCCTTAACTATTTCCCACTTTAACGAAGTCTCATCTATTGGTAAATTTGATTCTGGTTTAAATTGTTTATACCACCTTTCAATATTTTCATCAGGACTGCCTCCTATTCCTGAAAATACCACTAGTTGACCATTGTCTTTCATGTAATCTAATTTATATTGGGCAACTCTCATTGAACTTGATGGAGTTTCCCTAACCCAAGATTCTACTTTTCTAGCCTGCAAGGTACCAATCTTTTCATAACCTGGTTTTAATGTGATTCTATCTTCACCTCTATTTAAAACTTTAATACTTTTATCTGAGTGAAAGTTTTTATCTTTTTTAGACTCCTCTGAATAAATATATAGACTTAATATTGAAGAAATAATCAAGGTTATTAATAAAATTAGAAATTTTACGTTTATCATTGGTCCATAGCCATTCTTGCTTGTTCATCTGCATGATAAGAGCTTCTAACTAATGAGCCAGACTCTACTACTTTAAATCCCATCCTTAAACCTATTTTTTTTAACTCTAAAAACTCTTTTTCTTCAACATATCTATCTACTAGAAGATGGTCCTTGCTTGGTTGCAAGTATTGTCCTATTGTGAAAATATTTACTCCAATTTTTACTATCTCTTGCATAGTTTTAATAACTTCTTCAAATGTTTCTCCCAATCCAAGCATCATACCTGTTTTTGTTCTAAGTCCACTTTCTACTGAAAACTTTAAAACATCTAAACTACGTTGCCAAACAGCTTGAGACCTTACTTTTTTACTTATTCTCTCAACACATTCAATGTTATGACTAAAGATCTCTGGTTTAGCTTCAAATACTTTTCTTAAAGATGGTTTATGCCCTTTAAAATCAGGAGTAAGAACCTCCACTGTGCAATTGGGGACATGTTTATGAATTTGATTTATTGTGTCAGCCCATATACTTGATCCAAAATCATTTTTGAGGTCATCACGATCAACAGATGTTATTACAACATGATTTAGATTCATTTTTTTTACTGCCATTGCGGTGCGAAAAGGTTCCATTTGATCATTCCAAGTAGGTTTTCCTGTTTTTACAGCACAGAAACCACAGGCTCTTGTACAAATATCTCCTAAAATCATTATTGTTGCAGTACCTCTATCCCAACACTCAAAAATATTTGGACAACGTGCTTCTTCGCATACAGTATGTAATTTATTGCTTTTTACAACTTTGTTTACATCCTTGTATCCTTGATTAATGCGAAGACGAATTTTAGGCTTTAATAACTGCTGCATGATATTTATATATTTTCTTTTTGAAATAAAAAAATCATATACTTTCTATATTTTCTAAACTCATTACTATTAATAAGTTTTAATTGTTCTTTTTTTTTGTTGAATTTTGAACTAGCAAGTTTTTTAAAAATCATTGAAATTTTTGGAAAATTTTTGTTTAGCGAATAGATCCCATATTCCAATGAAGGATTTAAAAAACGTTCAAAAAAATATTTCGCATAATCAAGAGTTGGCATTGTGTTTTCTGTTTGATCATATTCTTTGATTAATTTAAAACCATACTCTTTTGCACTAGATAGGTATTTATTTAAATCATGTGATGATTTAAGATGTGGATTCTTTGTTTCATCTCTAAAATAGACAAAGTAATCTGATACTAATAAATATCCACCATGATTTAATATCTCTTTAGCTTTTTTAAACCCTTTTTCAATTTTGATATAACAAGCACTTTCACTTTCTAAGATGAGGTCATATTTATTT
>NZIX01000058.1 GCA_002691785.1 Fidelibacterota bacterium
ATTCATCAGGGACAACGGGCTTACCTAAATCCATAGTCCACTCTGCTGGTGGAACTTTAATACAGCATTTAAAAGAGTTAAAATTACACTGTAATTTGAAAAGAGAAGATTGTATTTTTTACTTCTCAACATGCGGATGGATGATGTGGAACTGGTTAGTTTCATCTTTAGCAGTTGGTTCAAGTATTGTTTTATATGATGGCTCCCCTTTTTATCCAGATAAATATAATTTATGGAAAATGGCAGAAGAATTGAAAATCTCTATTTTTGGAACTAGTGCAAAATTTATTGATTCATGCAAAAAAAATAACATTAAACCAATTATCAAAAATGATCTTAATTCTCTTCATACTCTTTTATCCACTGGATCTACGTTAAGTGATGATGCTTTTAAATATGTCTATAGCGATATAAAAGAAGATGTTTTACTAGGGTCTATTTCTGGAGGCACTGATATTATTTCATGCTTTGCTCTATCAAATCCAATACTCCCAGTATATAAAGGAGAGTTGCAATGTATTGGTCTCGGAATGGATGTAAAATCATTTAGCCCTAATGGAAAATCCATAATAAACCAAAAAGGCGAACTAGTTTGTATTTCTTCTTTTCCATCTATGCCTATTTACTTTTGGAATGATTCGAAAAATATTAAATATAAGANNNCTTACTTTGAAAAATATGATGAAGTTTGGAANCATGGTGATTTTATAAAAATTATAAAACACCGTGGNTTAAAAATTTATGGAAGAAGNGATGCAACCTTAAACCCAGGAGGTATTAGAATTGGAACTTCTGAANTATATCGTGTCATCGAAACCNTAGACTATATCAAAGANAGCATAGTTNTNGGNCANGATTGGAAAGNAGATCAAAGAATCNTCTTATTTCTTAAGATGCATCATAATAAAAACCTTACTNAAAANATAATTAAAGAGATTAAAACAATAATTAAAGANAATTGTTCTCCNAGACATGTCCCTTCCAAAATAATAAAGGTAAAAGATATACCTTATACNTTAAGCGGAAAAAANGTNGAANTAGCTGTNAAAAATATTNTCCAAGGAATTAAAGTCGTAAATAAGGANTCTTTAGANNANCCTTCANNATTAGACTACTATAAAAATATANCAGAANTAAANACTTAATCTAATTTTCCNAANACACCTATCAAATCTGCNACNCTATTTGAATATCCCCATTCGTTATCATACCAGTTAAGTGTTTTTATCANGTTACCTTCAATGACTCTTGTAAAAGGAGCATCAAATATTGATGAGTGAGGATTACCNATNATATCTGTTGAAACAACTGGAAGCGTAGAATANTGTAANACATCTTTTAAAGGTNCAGTTTTCGAAGCTTCATAAACAGCATCATTTATTTCTTTTTCATTAACATCTCTTTTCAGCCGCACGTTAAAATCAACTACTGATCCATCTGGTACAGGTACTCTCATTGCAATTCCATCAAGCTTTCCATCTAATTCAGGAAGCACTTTTCCAACAGCTCTTGCAGCTCCTGTGGTTGTTGGAATAACATTTTCAGCTGCAGCTCGACTTCTTCTCCAATCAGAGTGGGGTACATCTGCCAATCTTTGATCATTTGTGTAGGCNTGTATTGTATTAATTACTCCAAGCTCAATACCAAACTCAGAATCTAATACTTTTGCCATTGGTGCAAGACAGTTTGTTGTGCAAGAAGCATTTGAGACTATTCTATGATCTGGCTTTAAACCATCATCATTNACCCCAAGCACTACAGTATAGTCAATTTCATCTTTTGAAGGAACGGTTAAAATTACACGTTTTGCACCAGCATTNANGTGCATTTCTAATTGAGATTTNTGACGAAAAATTCCTGTTGATTCAATTAAAATATCAATACCCATCTCAGCCCATGGTAGGCAAGAAGGATCACGTTCAGCAATCAATTTAACAGATTGACTTTCAGTATTAAGCATATCTCCTTCCAAAGATACATTCTCTGAAAAACGCCCCATTACAGTATCATACTTCAACAAATAAGCCAGTGCCGCTTTGTCAAAAATATCATTTATGGCAACAACCTTTATATTTTCTTTTTGATTTAAAATTCGAAATACGGAACGTCCTATTCGACCAAATCCATTAATTGCGACTCTCATGATTTCTCCTCTAATTTAGCATAAGCATCTATCATTTCTAAAATTCTTTTNGAAAAACCCCACCCATTATCATACCAGCATAACGTTTTCAGTAAGGCNTCTTTAGTAATCATGGTTGCTTTTTCATCAAAAACCATCGTCTCTTTTCTTCCACTGACGTCACTTGAAACTATGGGGTCTGCTGTATAACCAACAATACCATTTAATGAATTTTTTGCATAGTCTTTGATAGCATCGTTAGCTTCATCGATAGTTGGTGTTTTCATAAGTTGNCTTGTCAAATCGACACATGATCCATTCGGAACAGGGACATTAAAAGCAATTCCATCTATTTTCCCCTTAAACTTCGGCATTATTTGTTGAATAATTTCAGGAGCGGTTGTNGTATTTGGAATAATATTNTCTGCAGCAGACCTGCTCCGTCTCAGGTCAATCCCCGCGGCATCTGCTAAGGGTTGATCCGCAGTGTAAGCATGTACGGTGGTCATCATTGCTTTTTCAAGTCCAAATTTTTCGTCTAACATTTTAACCATTAATGCTAAAACCTGAGTTGTTGAGGATGTCGTCGAAACAACCTTATCTTCAGATTTGATTGTCTCTTCATTTATACCAGGGATAACATATCTATCAATTATTTCTTTTGGATTTTTTGTTGTGAATACACGTTTTGCACCAGCTTCTAAATGAAGTTCGAGCTCCTTGCGAGTCAGAGATTGTCCTGTAGCATCGATTACAACATCCACATCAAAAGTATCCCATGGAATATTTCCAGGTTTACCACCTCTGATGACACGAACAGATTGTTCTTTAACTTTCAAATGATTATTTTTGAGAATTACTTCATCTTTCATTGAGCCATGTATAGAATCTCTTGAAAGTAAATAATGAAGTGCCTCTGGTGAGCCAAAGTCACTGACAGCAACAAAATTATAGTTTGGGTTATCGTAACCTAATCGAAAAATATTACGCCCAATTCTTCCAAATCCAAAAAGAGCAATATTGATAGTTTTTTTCATATTTTGTTCACTTAATGTTTTTTAATAAAANTTATCACGCNNAATATAGTTATTTTGTTAATGTTTTTTTGTTAAAATATGCATAAATAGAAAAAAATTTTTATATCAATGAAAAAAAATTGCAAGTCAATTCAGAACTAATCATCATAGTCTTCATATCGCTGGCGAGCCTTATAAAAGGCAAATATAACGAGTATTACAAAGATTACCCCTAATTTCATTCTTTGCCTGACTGACTGAATCCAAGGCCACCGTATCGATCATTTAAAACAACAACCCCATCCATTTCTCGATTAGATCCAATATAAGCGGTTGGCTGCTCATATTTATTATAGGTTTGGACATAACCATTACCTTCAGCTCCTGTNCCTAAATACAGTGTTCTTTTTTGATCTTTATTGTATGCCGTAATGAAGCCTCCGTGCCCATCATCTTGAATGGTAATTGAGTTTACAATAATATCTCCAAACTTACTTTTATCTTCTGCTCCAACAAGAATAAAAAACAATGCGGTACTTAGAATACCAATCATCATACTTTTAATATCAAAATTTTCCATACGCACCTCTTTACTTTTTTATATNAATTCTGGCTCTAAATATCTTTATNTTCACCAATATTTTGTTTTAAGTCACTAAGCTTTTCTAATGAAGAATCATTNCCCATATTTTTATCTTTATTAAATACCTTATGCCATTCTTTTTTATCATAAAGCAGCCTTAATATTAAAATTCCAGAATATGATAGAATTAATGTAATATAACCAATAACATGACCCCAGTTATCTCTGTCAAGCATTATTAAGAGGACAAAAAGAATGACAGGCATCCATTTAAACACTCTTTGAAATATTCTATTCATTATTTAGTTTAATTCCTTTTCTATAAATGAGAGTATCTTTTTTTGC
This sequence comes from Fidelibacterota bacterium, assembly GCA_002691785.1. Classification (GTDB taxonomy): domain Bacteria; phylum Fidelibacterota; class Marinisomatia; order Marinisomatales; family UBA1611. The sequence goes on from NZIX01000058.1 coordinate 4,067, forward strand.
TGAGTTAAATAACCCAATCTAGTTTCTACATTNATATAACGAANNTCCTTTTTTAANANNGCCCAACTAAGACTNCCATCNTCCTTATCAGGTANTTTATTTTGTAAAACAATATTNTAGGGTCCTTTTTCTAATTTTNTATAGTCNTNTTCATTAGTACATAATATAAAATCTCTTGGATTTTGATTATCTTTTATAGACACTNTTTGACTGTTTTTTATTTCACTCTTTACATTATATCCTCGAAAATTATTATGNACAGATANTANAACACCNTTCTTTAANGGCATTATANATTTTAANAGNTNCTCTCTTTCTNTTTCAATTTCATCTAAAGCATCTTTTAATGAGTTAGANTCCCAATTAGGTTTAAATTTTTTGAGTGCATGGTAAGCCCCTGTTCTAGAAAATAACCTATTGGGATCTATAATAGTTGATCTATAAGGAATTTCTCTTTCTTCATTTTGAATAAAAAATGCAATCCCTGGATAATTCTTTATGTGACTATTTAATGCCATCTCCGCTGTCTTTTCATCTCCATGAAGCCAAATGTAACGGTTTGGAGAAGTTCCATTTTTAACGACTTTAAATTCAACATTCAGAAAAAATAATTTATCCTCAATTGGATATTTATCAATATCTGATGCAAAGAGATAAGATATGAAAATTAAATATTTTAAAACTTTATTTAACAAGAAGAACCTTTTGAGTTTGAAAATGATCATTAAAACTTGACTTTANAAAATAAACCCCACTTGGAATTCCATTGGGCTTCCAATTAAAAAAGTTAATCCCTTCATTTAGATTTTCTATTGAAATATTTTCAATAGTTACCCCTTTTAAATTAAAAATGGTTAGGTTNATGCTACCCTTATNGTTCATAAGAATCTTAAGATTAGTACTTGAATTAAATGGATTGGGAAAATTTGGATATATTAAAAAAGCATCTGGAATAATTTCATCATTATTTTTAACAGATANAGAATGACAATTATCTAAATCCCANCCNTTTTCTGGATATACTTCAGTAGGAAATTCTGGGGGGCAATTTTCAAAAGTATTATGATGGGCATATATCGGTATCCAGCTTGAAGAATCATTTGAATGCCCTCTATATAATTCCATACCATAGTCTGCTGTATTATTTTCAAATCTATTTCCGAGGGTAACCGATCCTCCAATTAAAGGCCATGAACTATCATCAACATAGATTCCTCCGCCAAAATAACACTCACAATCACAATCTCCTGATACTATATTATCATAAATTGTATTGGCAAAAATATGAGCATAAGAATCCTCTAATATCGCAATACCACCACCGCTGCCTCCGCAATTGCCAGCCTGGTTATTTCTGATAATATTTCTACTTATAGTTGGACTAGAGTTTTTTATTAATAGTCCCCCGCCTGATTCCAATGAAAACCCATTCTCAATAACAAAACCCATGACCAAACTTGTTTGATCTTGACCTCCATTAATTGTAATAACAGGGCCTTCACCCATTCCATCTAAAATTGTTTCTTCCAAAAGATTACTATCAAATCCTGAATATATCAAAGAAGCTAAACTAATATTTTTATCTAAAAAATCAATTTGTCCTTCATAAATGCCTGGACTTACAAGAATAAGGTCACCATCAGATGAGGCTATAATTGCATCTTGAATAGAGGCTATATCTTGGGGAACTCTAATAGTAGAAGGTCCATTTGAAGATCTAAAATTAAGGATCAAATTTATAAAACTTTCATAATCTTCATAGCTTTCTGGATCAATAGAAGTAATATTAGTTTGATAAATTAATTCACCCTCGCGATCTAAAAAGTAGGTACTCCTCTGGACTGCATTATAGTCTTCCCAGACTGGATATGAATCATCCTGAGTATCTTCTACCCATGGAAGAACACGACCATTAATCATGCCATCTAAATGATCATTGTAAGCGTCTTTTCCTACTCCAATAATACTGACATCGTTAATTCCCATGGATAATAAATCCAAATATACTGTATTTAAAAAGCCGAACCGACTTCGACATGCACCTCAATATTCATGACCGAAATATATGATGACAATATCTTCAAGATAATTGTCTGGTCCAATAAACTGCCCAAATGACTCTGATGAAGGGTTTAAGTCTTCCAAACTAAAGTTTCCTTGCGCAAAAGCCAGAGTTATTATAAAAGCAAACTTAGCAGTGATTTTATTCAAACCTATCTTCATTAATTCTGTACCAAATTGCGAGTACCAACGAACCAACGATAAAGACTACGCCAATTATAAAAACAATCATCTTAGCTGACATCTAGAAACCTCTTTAAAATTACAATTTTAATGTTTTGAGTTTGAATTCAATACCTACTTTAATCATTACTACAATTCAAAATCAAAGGTTTTATTTAACTCCACATTAAAATTTTATCTTTTGATAGATAATGACTTATTTTTCTTTCTATCTTGTTNAGAGCTTCCTTCCTCTCATTTTTTCCCAAAGTAACTGTACCTTCTTCAATAACATAGTTCTTATAGTATAAAGTAGATCTTGATTCTCGCTTTCTAATCCTATTAAAGTAGTCTTTATTCATCCGAAAAACACCTATAGTCACATCTCTAAGCTTATCAGTTTTAATTTGACTAAATACGTCATCAATAAATTGATCATAAATAGTTTCCCAATTCTTTATTAACAATATTGGATCAAAGCAAAGGCGCACTCTCCAACCTTTATTTAGTGCGTCCGANAGGGCATCTAACCTCTTCGATAATGGAGGTGCCCCAATTTCATATTCTTTACATATCTTTTCAGGAGATAATGTCCAACTTAGAATAATATTCTTTGATGGCTTCATATCTTTAATAGAATTAAAAAATGAACTCTTTGTTCTAATTTCAATAATTAAGTTGTTACGAGCTCTAGCAAACTTTACCCATCTAGAAACCATTGGGAAAATATTTTCCATCGCCAATANATCAGTATTATATGATATTGAAACAATCATCGGTTTATTAGGATCCTCAAGCTTAGATAATTTCTTATCAATTGAATTATAAAAATCTAACTCATTCGTAAAAACGACTAAATTACCTGATGGATACATACCTTGTAAAAAGCAATATTCACAATTATAGAGACAGTTTAGAATAGGTGTATTATAAAACGAATTCGGATTTTTATAATCTTGAACCATGTCTGATGCTGGATATAATAGAGGCTCTGTTTTACGAGCTAAAATTAAATTCATAGCTTGTTTCTGAACTTGAAAGTCTTGACGAACTCTATTAAAAATATCTTTATAATGATCAATCTTAATTATATTTGCACGACTAAACTTCGATATAATTAATTTTGTGAGTGGTAGCTTTTCGACTTGTTTTTCTAAATATATATGAGAAAACTTAGATTGAAATTTGATCATTTAATTTCTCAAAAATTTGTTTTTGATGTTTTTTAGATTTAGGAGCCATTATTGTATCTTGAGGTAGAAGTTTATTTGGGTTTTTTAACCTATAGCCAACTGCTTTATATCTAATTATTTGATTTTGTGAAATTGTTAGTGAAAGTGAGTCTGAAATATTTTTTAACCATGCATTATCAGCATCTGTTAAAATAGATTTTTCTTTTGATAAGAAGAAATTTAGATCAAAAACATATGTGCTAATTTTATTTAAAAGTGGATTAATCAAATTTTTTATATAAATAAAATCAAACTCTTGATTTTCAAAATTTGTGTAATCCGAAACAATTTTTAAAAATGAAATATTATGNATTAAAACTAAGTTTTTACATGTATTAAAAATTTCTGAAGCCTCCATATCTACTAAAGAGTAATAACAATTACTTTCATTACTTATAGGATTTTCAACTGTAATAATATCTTTTTCCCTAAAAGAATGTTTAATTATAATATCTGGATAGAAAAATTTTTTTGTTAAATCNTCTTGAATTTTATTTATAANATAACAACTTCCAATTTTTGAATGCTCTGANTGNCCTCCTGCTATTCCAATATTTAAAAAATAAATATTTTTTTTCTTAAATTTTAAAAAAAAANNNTTTATTCTATCAGAAATTTTTTTCTTACCAACACCAATAGCGACTAAGGCAATACTATTATTTAAAAAAACAGGGAAACTAAATGAAGTATCTTTGACTAATTTAAAATAATCAATTAAAGGCTCAGACTCTGCTTTTAAAGCAGATAAAATACATATCATTTTTTGGAGTTTAAAAAAAAGAGAATCGNATGATCTTCTTTTTGGGTTTGTACTTTTTCTTCCAGGGTCTTTTCCCTTCCCATGATAAATTAAANTCCGTTCTCTTACCNTCTGGACCGTAAACGAAACGGCTTTCTTTTTCTTTTTTTTGCATATCTAAACCTATGGACTCCAAAATCAANTTTTTAGTCGTTGCATCTAAATGATCAAAATCTTTATATANAATGTCTCTTCCAAACCGTGCTCCAACAAGATTAAAAAATTTTCCTANTAAATATGAAGTGAATCCAGCCCCAAGAATACCCAATAATTCATCGTCATAGGCATCATCATTATTAAAATCAAGTGATTGAAGATTGCCAGCAACAGCTAAACCTGCNGTGGTCGCTAAAACAACTGACCCAATCAATACAAAGGGTTTTCCTAAATATGAATAAGAAGTTTCAGCATATCGAACTTCAACAAGATTACGAATAGGAACAGTCATTAAGACCACTTTATCTTCCCAAAAAATAACTTTNGTGTTTTTTACCGTAAATCTATTTGATGAAGTGAAAATATCATCTGCCTTAGTAAAAAGCTGTATCCTTTGTGAAAAAATAGAAGAAAATAAAAAGAATACAATTATTAAATATTTTTGTTTTTTTATCATCAAATTATTATCATAAACTTAAATAATANCACTTAGAGCACTCAATAAAAGATCAATTTCTTTTTTTTCATTATAAACTTGCATAGAAATCCTTATAAACATACGATTTCTCCANATAAAAATAGGAATTTCTATTTTATGTTTATTATATAAGATTTCCTTTAAATCTAGAGGCACTGATTTTGGTAATGGGTGCGAAACCATTTGNGCAATCCAATTTCCTCCATTTGAAATGGGTTCTGTCTTTAAAGTTAATTCTAAATTCTTAAATGCATATTTTATATTTTTTCTACAGAGTTTTAAGTTTTTTTCTAAATAACCATGATAGAATTCAATAGCACTAGGAATAGATAAAAAAGCAGCCATATCTCGAGTACCTTGCCACTGAAAATCTTGTAAAAATTCTGAAGGCCCTGGATCATCGCCTTCTTTCCCCCAACTATAAATAAGAGGTTTAACCCATGTTTGATGTTCTTTTTTAACGTATAAAAAAGAAGCCCCTTTAGGAGCACATAACCACTTATGCAAAGCTCCCGCATAAAAATCACAATTGATTTTATGTATATTTAAAGGGATATGAGCAGGCACATGAGCTCCATCAATAATAGTCATAATCTTTTTCTGTTTCGCCATAGAAATAATTTTTTCAACAGGAAAAATTAACCCGGTAGCACTGGTAATATGGGAAAGAAAAATAACCTTTGTTTTTGGAGTAACGCCTCTCCATATACTTTCTATAAACTCACTTTCATTTGTCAGAGGTAATTTTACTTCNTGTTGAATAATTTTAATATTTTTCTTTACACCCCATTCAACCCACGAGCGAATCAATGCTCCATATTCATGAGATGACATTAAAACCTCATCTCCAGATTNAAGATTAAGGTTACANATTATATTTGAAACTGCTGTTGTCGGATTCTGAAAAAATATTAACTCATCATGATCACAACCAATAAAATTTGATAATTTTTTTCGAGAATATTCTAATTTTTCATACAATACTTTAGTAAAAAATTTTACAGGTTGTCTCTCCAATTCTCTTTGCCAATATTGATAATTATCGAAAACAATTTTTGGGCATGCACCAAAAGACCCATGGTTTAAAAAGGTAATATTAGGATCTAATAAAAAGTGTTTTTTCATTTTAAAAAGGTAACGGTTTCATTTTACGAAAACAAAAATA
>NZIX01000059.1 GCA_002691785.1 Fidelibacterota bacterium
TTTTATCTTGTTTTCTGCTTCAACTCGAATTTTATCTGCTTCTTCTGTTGCTTTGGAAAGCATTTCTTGTTTTATTTTATCTGATGAGGCTTTAGCTTGAGATAGAATAACTTTTGCTTCTTCTCTAGCTTCATCAGTAATTGCCTTGGATTTAATAGTGATTTTGTCTAATTCATCTTTTGCTTGCTCGGCATTTTGAAGAGCTGTTTTTATTTGATCTTCCCTGTTCTTAAGAGCAGCTAAAAGAGGCTTCCAAGCAAATTTAGCTAAGACGAAGAAAAGGAGTATGAACGTTAAAATAGTCCATATAAATAATCCAGGATCTAGTTGAACCAGTGGATTTGGGGCTGAAGATCCTCCATGAGATTCTTGAGATTCATGGAGGTTTTCAGAGCCGGGTATAACCCAATAATGATTCGTCATTATCTAAACAGTACTAATTAGAGTATTAACATCAAGAAGGTAAATACTTCTGCTAAAATAGCAACACCTTCAAGAAGAAAAAGTGGCAAATTGATTGCTCCACTAATCTTATCTGCAGCTTCTGGTTGACGAGCTATGCTTTCAGCGGCAGCTGATGCAAAACGCCCAATGCCCATACCAGCTCCGATAACAATTAAACCCATACCAATAGGTAATAATGCAGTTGCTTCCATAATTAACTTATCCTTTTTATTATTTTAATGATGTACATGAATTGCCATTCCAATAAAAACTGATGTCAATAAAGTAAAAACATAAGCTTGAACNAGAACGACAATGATTTCTAAACCTGCAATAGCTGCTGACATGGGCACTGATATAAAAGCTACNCCTATTCCAGCTGCTGTACTATGAAACATTTCTCCAAAAATTGCCATGAGTGATAGCAATGCAAGCAGAGCAATATGTCCGCCTGTCATATTTGCAGCGAGCCTCATGGTAAGCGCAAAAGGTTTTACAAATAATCCCATTATTTCTATAGGAATTAATATAATGTAGACCGGCCATGCAAGTCCGTGTGGGACTAAGTTTTTCCAATGTTGTAAAAAACCATGCGCCATTGAACCAGCAATAATAATTGCAAAGAAAGTAATCGTGGCTAAGCCAGCTGTCACATTAAAGTTTCCAGTAGCGGTAACACCTCCATGCAGTAGGCCATTGATAAAATTGTGTGAATCTGAATATGAAACGTTCAAAATAAACCGATTAATGACACCCAAAACATCAAAGATTGGAATCATCCCTATTCCATTTGAAAATAGAATAAAGAAAAAAAATGTTAATATTAATGGTGTCCAAGTATTGACCCATTTTTCTCCGACATTCGGTCTAACAATAGAATCTCTAATAAACTGAACAATGGCTTCAATTGCATTAAGCCAACCAGAAGGAATGGTAGATTTACTTTTTATAAATGCTCTGATTGGTATTATAATTGAAAGTGAAACAATAATTGCAACGATCCACAACATAAAAACGTGCTTTGTGACTGAAAAGTTTATCCCTGCTACCGTTGGTAGATGAATAATAGGGTGAGATATATCGGAATTTGAAACATGATGTATAATATTAGGTCCAACTCGGCTCATAACGCTTCCAGATGAAGCTGATAAAGTAGCAATCATTATATTATTTATAGATCAATTTAAAGTAGTATTTTTTATAGATATAAAGCCTTAAAAGCTAATAATCAATATTATTAGATTAAAAGTATAAAATTAGATGATTATAGTCATCTGAGTTTTATTTTACTTTTTATACCAAATCAGCTTTGCTAATTGATAAAAGCCAACAATCAATCCTATGAATAGGCCAACTAACAACCCAAACGGAGAAATTAAATACTTTTGATCAATATAATACCCAATAATTAAACCTAAAAGAACACAAGACAACAAGGTGTAAGANGAAGAAGCTATTGGTCCAGAACTTTGAATAACCTTTTGGAANTAATTTATTGATTCATTAAAATTCTTAAANGAGTTGCTATCTTTCGACATGTAAAGTTTTATATATCAAAATTTTCTTCAACAATTATATCACACTTCCCTTCAAATTGAGCACCATCCTCAATGAGCAACTTTCTATAAATAATATCACCCTTTAGCACACACTTTTCGCCAAGTATAACTTGGCCAGATGAATTAATATTGCCCAGAACTGTTCCACCTACTCTTACATCTAACCCAGTAACATTCCCATCAACTAAACCATGCTGCGCAATTCTAACAGGACCTTCTGTTTTTACATCCCCATGAACTTGACCATATATAATTATACCTTGTTTTAATGATATAGANCCTTCGATTTCAACATCCGAGCCTATCATAGTATAAACACTTTTTGATTTTCTTTTATTCATCACGTAAAGTTAAATCTTTAAGAGTAAAACCTGGAAAGTAATCTAATGGGTCTACAGGGGTAAAATCTCTCCAAATTTCAAAATGCAAGTGTGGTCCAGTAGAAGATCCAGTATTGCCAACAAGAGCAATTACCTCTCCTCTCTCTACTTGGTCAAGAGAAACTTTAAAGTTCTCTTTGTTATGTGCATAGTGGGTAAAATAACCGTCCCGGTGATATATAATAATTAGATTACCGTATCTATATGTCCAATCTGAAAATATAACAACACCTGAAGCACTAGCTAGAATGGGTTCTCCCTCTTTTGCAACAATATCTATCCCATGATGACCTCTTCTAATAAAAACACCTTTTTCGCCTAACCTTTGAGTAACAAATCCTTGAATGGGAGGGATAGATGGGATGTTCTCAATATAAGAGATACTTTTCTTGAAATTTAAATCTCCATCAAGTATACTATCTCTTTGCGATGCAGCATCATCTAAGTTTAAGGTGGATCCTAAAGATTTTCTTACCAACTTATCCATTTGATTAATTCTTTCTAATTTCCTACTCAACTCCAATACGGATAGTCTCTCAGAAGCAAAAATATCATATTTCTTTTTTAGATTAGTATACTCAGATATTTTAGGTATATAAACTCCTAAATATCCAACAAGAACAATGATAATGATGCTAAAGGTCAAGACTGTATATTTAATCAATGACGCTGAAATTTGAAATGACTTTGATTCTGATTCATTATCCGGGATCAACATTAAAGTATACTTTTCAGGTCGCATTATACTATTTTTTTATAGATTCTAATAGATCTAAGATTCTATTGAGATCATCGCTAGAAAAAAAACTAATTTCTATTGTACCACCTCTTTTTAATTTTTTTAGCTTTACCTTTGTTCCAAAGATTTCAATCAGATCATTTTCCAAATGATTATCCTCTTTAATTTTTTGCCTGTTAGGAGGTTTCAATTTGGGCTTTATGATTGAGGTCTCAAAAACAAACTCCTTTACTAGCGTTTCTGATGCCCTTACACTTAATGAGTCTGCTAAAATCCTCTTCCATAATCTTAACATAAGGTTTGGCATTTTTAATTGAAGGATTGCCCTAGCATGACCAGAGGTTATCTCATTTTTGATTAAACTTTGTAATATTTTATCTGGTAACTTGAGCAACCTAATCATATTTGTAACATATACCCTGCTTTTACCTACTGAAGCCGCAATCTTAGAATGTGACATTTTAAATTTCAAACTAAGCTTTTCATAGGCTTTTGCTTCTTCAATAGGGTTCAAGTTTTCTCTTTGGATGTTTTCAATTAGAGCGAGTTCAAGCATATCTGAATCATTTTGAACCTTGATTATATAAGCAGGTATCGTCTTTTTACCCGAAGCTTTAGATGCTCTAAATCGCCTTTCGCCAGCTATGACTTCAAATTTCTCACCAACCTCCCTTACGGTTATTGGAGATAAAACACCTTTACTACTTATAGATTCTTTTAAATGCTCAATAGATGATTCTTTAAAAATCTTACGGGGTTGATTTGGATTAGTAAATATATTTTTTAGATCAATTTCTAATATGTTTGAACTGGAATTTTTACCATCATTATTTTTTTCATTAAACTGTTCTTCTTTTGAACGAATTAAAGCTTCTAATCCTTTTCCNAGTCTATTGGTTGACACGTTTTAAAATCTCCTCAGTCAAACTTAAATAATTTTGCGCTCCNGTTGAANTTGCATCATAAAGCAATGCGGGTTTACCAAAACTTGGAGCTTCGCTTAATCTTACGTTTCGATGTATCATAGTTTTAAATAATTTTTCTTTAAAAAAACCATCAACTTCCTTCACCACCTGATTTGATAAATTCAATCGACTATCAAACATCGTCATTATTACTCCCCCAATTTTTAAATCTTTATTTAAATTTTGCTGTACTAAACGCACTGTATTCAAAAGCTGTCCCAAGCCCTCTAAAGCATAATATTCACATTGTATAGGAATGATTATTTCATTAGAAGCCGTCAAAGAGTTAACCGTTAAAAGCCCTAGGGATGGAGGGCAATCAATAATTATAATATCATATTTTTCACTTATTTGTTTAAGCGACTTTTTCAATTGATATTCTCGAGCAATAACCCCTACAAGCTCTACCTCAGCTCCAACCAAATCATTGGTAGAGGGTATAATATCTAGATGAGAAAATGATGTTTTGTTTATTACATCCAAAATCTTAGCATCTTTTATTAAAATATCATAAATCGAGCCGTCTAAATTACTACAAATACTTGATAATCCAGTTGTAGCATTGGCTTGCGGGTCTAGATCTACAATTAGAGTTCGAACTTCTGAAACTGCTAAGCTTAGTGCGACATTCACGGCTGAAGTAGTTTTACCGACTCCTCCCTTTTGGTTAATAAATGATAATGTAGATGCCATTTTATGTTTTTTTTAATTAAAGGATTATAGAAATTTAAAAAATGTTTTTTAATTGCCTCATACAAAAGATAAACAATTTAAATTAGGACTAAAGAATTTTAACACAATGAAAGCAATAATCAAAAAAAATAACAGGCCTGGATTATCAATAGAAAATGTTTCTATTCCAAAAGTAGGCATTAATGATGTTAAAATAAAGGTGACTCATACTGCAATTTGTGGTACAGATTTACATATCTTTAAATGGGATGAATGGGCACAGAGGACAATAAAGACACCTGTTACAATAGGACATGAATTCTGTGGGATCATAAACGAAGTAGGACCAGGAGTAAAAAAGCTTAAAGAGGGAGATCGAGTTTCTGGAGAGGGCCATATTACATGCGGATATTGCAGAAATTGTCGTGCAGGTAAAAAACACCTATGTCCATCAACAATTGGAATTGGAGTCAACTGCAATGGAGCATTTGCAGAATACCTTGTAATACCGGAGTCAAATGTTTGGCCAGTCGATTCAGAAATTTCATCTGAAGTTGCGTCTTTTTTTGACCCTTTGGGTAATGCAGTCCATTCCGTACTTTCGCATGAAATGATAGGTGAGGACGTTTTAATTACAGGAGCGGGACCAATTGGACTCATGTCCATAAAAGTATGTAAATTTGTNGGAGCAAGAAATATTGTCATAACGGATGAAAATGATTTTAGGCTAAATCTGGCAAAAANATTTGGTGCATCAAAAGCTATAAATGTAAAAACTCAAAACATAACAGATCATTTTAAANATTTAAAAATAATAAACGGATTTGATGTAGGACTTGAGATGTCAGGAAACCCTCATGCCTTAAATGATATGCTTACTCATATGCACCATGGAGGCAAAGTTTCTCTTCTTGGCTTATTACCAAAAACTACAAATATTAATTGGGATNACGTAATTTTTAAAGGTTTAATTTTAAAAGGAATCTATGGACGTGAAATGTATGAAACTTGGTANAAAATGACACAAATGTTAAANNGTGGNCTAGATGTATCACAAGTCATTACACACAGAATATCTGTGGATAATTTTGAAGAGGGTTTTAGAGTTATGGAATCAGGACAATGTGGAAAGGTTATTATGAAATGGTAGAAAATTTAAATAAAGTNAATAAAAAAATTGATTCAAACAGNCTACGCTTTTNNAAAATTAATCAAGATATTAAAAAGCAGAANCTTTATAAAANTGAACGTGTNATTACAACCTCACAACAGATTGAAATTAAGACTANCGAAGGCCATAAAGTTCTAAATTTTTGCGCAAATAATTATCTTGGGTTATCNAANAATANATATGTCATCAAAGCTGCAAAACAAGCNCTAGAAGATTATGGTTTTGGACTNTCATCNGTTAGATTTATTTGTGGAACTCAAGATATTCANAAAGANCTAGAGNATAAAATATCAAATTTCTTTAATACTGATGATACAATTTTNTACACTTCATGCTTTGATGCAAATGGCGGACTNTTTGAAACTCTACTCAGCTCAAAGGANGCTATAATTTCAGATGNNCTTAATCATGCTTCAATAATTGATGGGATTAGACTCTGCAAGGCCAAACGTTATCGATATGAAAACGGTAATATGAAAGANCTTGAAAACAAATTAATAGANTNCGNTNATTCAGAAATNAAATTAATAGCAACAGACGGCGTATTTTCAATGGATGGACATATTGCAAAACTTGATACGATTACAAATTTAGCAGAAAAATATAATGCTTTAGTNATGGTAGATGATAGCCATGCAACAGGTTTTATAGGAAAAACTGGGAGAGGCNCTGCAGAATATCATGATGTCATGGATAAAATTGATATATATACCTCGACCTTNGGAAAAGCCTTAGGTGGAGCTTCTGGAGGATTTACAACAGGCCATCAAGAAATTATAGATTTACTTCGTCAAAGGTCAAGACCATACCTTTTTTCAAATACTTTAGCACCCTCGATTGTTGCTGCAAGCTCTAAAGTTTTAGACATGATTTCTGCATCAACAACCCTTAGGGATAAATTAGAACATAATACAAATTATTTTAGAACAAAAATTAAAGACTTAGGTTTTGATATAATTGAAGGTTCTCACCCTATTGTTCCTATCATGTTTTATGATTCACTTTTAGCAAAGAAAGTAGCTTCTGAGTTACTGAAACACGGGGTTTATGTTGTTGGATTTTACTTTCCTGTTGTACCTAAAAATATGGCAAGAATTCGTATTCAAATCTCTGCAGCAATGACGAAAAATCACCTTGACAAGGCAATCTCTGCGTTTAAAAAGGTTGGCAATAACCTAAAAATTCTNAAAAATTAAANATTAAAGCTGATTCCTTGCTAAACAGATANTGAAAACATTATATTCATCGGCTTTTTTAAAGTAACTTATTAANATNAAATGCAAAAAAACCTTACCCCTAGATACGGAATAATCGNAATTATATTAATTTGGGCTNTCTGGTCCCTNTCTCATACATGGAAATATCACTCTATGNATGANGAANAAAGAGAAGTTTTAAGAGAATCAGGNAAACTTCAACATATTGAATCTAAGATTATTAGACAAGGATTGGATCTCAANGGTGGAATGTANATTGTACTTGAAGCCGATATCCCCAAATTNATAAGTAACNTATCNGACATTGANGATGAAAGGTTAAATTCAATCATNNAAAAATCAGAACNAGATTCTAAGAAAAATCAAACTGATTTTTTTGTTGCTTTTAAAAGNAATGTNAAAGAAAAAGACTTTAAACTTTCAAGGTACTATTATCAATACGGATCATCCTTTGATGAAATAATGCTTAAATTAGAAGAAGAGGCTGATGACGCAATTGATAGGGTTTTAGAAATTCTTCAAAATAGAGTAGATCAATTTGGGGTATCTGAACCAACTATCCAAAAACAAGGAAATCACCGTATTGTAGTAGAACTTGCTGGAATACAAGATTCTGATAGAGCTAGATCATTACTTCAAAGCACTGCACTCCTTGAATTTTACCTTGTAAAAAACCCAACAATTACTAATGAAATCATTACTCAAGTTGATAATATTTTAAGTAAAAAATTACCTCAGACTGATTTTTCTAAACTATCTAAGGAAAAAACTCCCAAATTAGATGATACTGAGCCAGATTCAAATAAAGTGAAGGAAACTAAAACTGTTTCTGATCTTTTCGGAGATGAAAGCAATATAGAAAATGGTGACACTAGTGAAAATGAGGTAAATAATAAATTACCATTTTCAAGCCTTCTTGTTTCCCTTCAAGGAGATATGGGTGTAAAAGAGAATAATATTTATTCACTTAAAAAGCTAATTAACACTCCTGAAGTTCAAACTAAGCTCGCAAACTCAAATGGACAATTTTTATTTAGTCAAGAGGCAGAAGATCTTATATCAGAAGGCTCTGGTGATAAATTTTTTAGATTCTACTACCTTGAAAAATCACCTGAATTAACCGGTGGCGTTGTTGAAGAAGCCAAAGCTGATATTGGTTCTATTGGTGGTGGTTCATCCGGGCAGCCAGTCGTCTCACTGACAATGAATAGTGATGGTTCTAGATCGTGGGCAAGGATAACTGGTGCCAATGTTGGTGAAAGAATAGCAATCGTGTTAGATAACAAGGTACATATGGCCCCATCTATTAGAGAAAAAATACCAGGTGGTCGAACTCAAATTGAGGGGTTTGCCGATATAAATGAAGCCAAAGATATTGCAATTATCCTTAGGGCAGGAGCACTACCTACTCCTGTTGAAGTCATTGAAGAAAGAGTGGTTGGCCCTAGTTTAGGTGCAGATTCAATATCTAAAGGTACTAGAGCAGTCTTAATTGGACTAGCCTCTGTTTTGATATTTATGTTAGTTTACTACAAATTAGCTGGTTTAATTGCTAACTTTGCATTAGTTTGGAATATTTTACTAGTTCTAGCAGTACTAGCATCTTTGCAGGCTACGTTAACGCTCCCAGGAATTGCAGGGCTTATTCTTACAGTAGGAATGTCTATTGATGCAAATGTAATTATTTTTGAAAGAGTTCGTGAAGAGTTACGAAAAGGAAAAACTGTTAAATCCGCTATTGAATCAGGATATAACCGCGCAATTACAACCATTGTTGACGCAAATGTCACCACACTTATTGCATCCTTAGTTCTTTACCAATTTGGAACTGGACCAATCAAAGGATTTGCAACTGTTCTTTTCTGGGG
>NZIX01000060.1 GCA_002691785.1 Fidelibacterota bacterium
AACTCCGCACGGCACTGGTGAAGTCTTGATTGGAGGATCTTATACCCTTAAATCGAATGGAGACAATGATCTAATATTAAAGACTGGAAATTCAACTACGGGTTCTATTACCATGACCGATGGAGCAAATGGTGACATCGCTGTTGCTCCAAATGGAACTGGAGAGACCACTTTTGGCGGAAACCCTATTTCAAACTATTCAGCATCTACTGTAACAATTACAGGTGCGACAACATTAGCAGCCTCACACAATGGTAAGGTACTTATTTGTAACAGTGGTTCAAATTTCTCATTGACGATTCCTGAGGATACGCTTCCAGCTGGTTTTAATGTTATGATCGTTCAGAAAGGAGCAGGAGAAGTGACTCTTGCTGCTGCTTCAGGTAATGTGACAATTAATAATCGTAACAGCCATACAAAAACAGCAAATCAATGGGCGATCATGTCTTTGATATGCATTGATGCTACTACTGACGCCAATGTGTTTGTAAGTGGAGGAGATGGAGCTTCCTAAAGGACTTCATAGAGTTTACAATATGAAAATAATATTTATTACATCTGCTTTAATCAGCAATATTTTATTCGCTCAAGGGTTTCAGATAAAGGCCTATCAGATATCTGCAACTGCCAAAATTTCAAAATCAGATTCACTTAAACTAAATGGATCAATTGGAACCTCGTTTAATCAAACAAGTTCAAGTGATTCTTTATTTCTTTCTGGCGGTTTTTCAAAAAGCCTTATTCAAGCCTACGACGAACCTCCTGTAATTGTGGTTGAAACAGAATATGATAGTGTTATTTCCTATGATAATCCACCAACCTACACTGCGACCTCTACTGATATTAATGGTATTAAAAATTCTAGTTTATATATCCAGCCTGGTGGACGTAAAACACCTTATATTTTTCCTATGCTGCCTATTAACGATTCTACCTATGCAGCAACGGTACCTGATACTTTATTGTCCGTAAGAAATTTTAGAGCCTGGGTAGTTTCTGAGGACAGTCTATCAAATGAATCTGTTAGCCCTTATGAAATGCCAGCTATAGAATTTCCACGTGGAGAGCTTTCAATGGAAAACAGGTTTAGTCACTACCCAGAAGGAGTCATTGCTGAAAAATGGAGACTTATTTCCTGGCCCGGTGTTTTAATTGACGGAACACTCAAAGAATCTAGTCTGGATGATGGATATGTATTTTATGATTGGGATATTCAAAACGATGAGTGGTTAAAACCTGACACAATTATATCAGGTAAGGCCTATTGGTTTAAACACAAATATTCTGAAAACGCATCTTTTAGTAATCACAACAGTCCAGTAAGAGCTATTGAACTTGATGACTTTATTATTGAATTGGAAAAAGGTTGGAATATCATAGGTAGCCCTTTTTCCTTTCCGGTTGAGACAGAGTATGATCCAGATTTTGTCACTGGGGTTTACTTATACGATGGTAATGATGATAATGAAGGTTGGTCAGGTCCTAACATGGTGATGGCTCCTTGGGCTGGTTATGCTGTTCATGCAAAGGGTGAGAATGACATTATTACCCTTAAGCCCTTTGGAACGGATAATGATGATAATTTCTTGGCTAAACCATCATTGTCAGATGGATGGAAGCTTAAATTAAAAATTGAGGGCGATGATTACTTTGATTACACAGCCTCCATTGGCAGAAAGCAAGGTGCCTCGGAATTTAATGATGAAAACGATAAGCCCACTCTTCCTAAAATGAATAAATATGTAAGCTTATCAATGGATGTAAATCAAAATTTAGATTATCAATATGCAAGTGATATTCGATCGATTGAAGAGACTAATGGAATTTGGAATCTCCGAATTAGCAGTTCAGATCTAGAAGGTCCTCTTGAATTAACATCGCTATTTGAAGGTAGTCTACCTCCTGAATTAAACATTAGTTTAGTAGATATTCAAAGCCGAGTCATCTANGATCAGTTTTTAGNAACTGGAATCACTATATCAGAATCTNCNCTTGATGGATATGANTTAAGNCTTATTGCAGGTGANGCNCAATTTGTAATGGAGTCATCNCANAAAATACTTGATGAGATACCTTCNGAGTTNTTNTTAAGTCAAAATTATCCAAATCCGTTTAACCCTNTTACAAATATGAATTTTGAGTTACCTCGATCAGGNCGAGTGNTNTTGACCATATATAATGTTCGCGGTCAAGAGGTTAAGACACTTATAAATGAGAATTTAAACTANGGTTTACACACAGCTTCATGGCANGGTATCGATAATTTGGGTCGCCCGGTTTCATCTGGAGTTTATTTTTCTGAGCTTCGATCTCGCGGAGTCCGAAAAACACGTAAAATGGTTTTCTTAAAGTAAATGAAAACTTTAGTTAGACTGATTTCTGTTTTTTTAATACATGGTATAAGTGTTGCTCAGTTTGCCATTCCCACATTCCAGGCAACTAGTTCAGTAGATAAAACAAGCCCTCGAATTACGATTACAGCTACAGACGGTAGCAATGCAGTTGCAAATGGATCAACTACAAACGATAATACCTTGACGATTACTTTCACAAGTAATGAAACCACGTCAAATTTTATTATAGGTGATATTGGAGTTGTTGGTGGAAGTATAAGTTCATTTTCCGGTAGCGATCAAATCTACACAGCAACGTTCACTCCATCTTCTAACCGATTGACAAAAATTTACATTCCAACCGGAGCTTTCACGGATGGAATGAGTAATAATAATTATGCTTCAGAAATTTTTGAGTGGACCTTTGATAATAGCGTTCCTTCATTTACTCGAACAACCCTAGCTGCTGATAACAGTACAGTAAACGTACAGTTAAGTGAAACAGTTTTCAATTCTAGTTCTGGAACAGGAGCCTTGGAGGTTGCTGATTTCTCATTTACTTTGGCTGTGCCGATGAGCGGGAATCCTGCAACTTTGAGTAGTTCTACTCCTAGCAGTATCACAAAAGGAGTACCAACCTTTACCGATAATACAATTGATGGCAACCTTAATGGAGTCACCTCTATTTTTACAGCAGATCTTGATCAAGATGGCGATATTGATGTTATTGCACCAGCTTATCAAGGTTCAAATCTTGTTTGGTATCAAAATAACGGATCTCAAAGTTTTAGTATGTATACCATTGATAATTCTCTGACGGGTGCAAGGGAGGCTATCGTTACAGATCTTGATAGGGATGGAGATATGGATGTTATTGCGATAGCTGAAAGCGGAGATAAACTTGCCTGGTATGATAATAACGGTTCTCAAAGCTTCACAAAAACCACCATTGATGCCAGTATTGATGGTCCGCGTGGTATTGATGCTGCTGATCTTGATGGAGATAATGATGTAGATATTCTTCTTGATGCTTACAATGATGATGTTCTGGTTTGGTATGAAAATAATGGATTTGAAAGCTTCACCAAAAACATCATTGTTTCAGATGCGGGCTTTCGTCCCTTCGCAATCGATCTTGANGAAGACGGAGATATGGATATTCTTAATCCAGATCAATCAAGTGATGAATTACTTTGGTTTGAAAATAATGGAGCCGCTAGTTTTACTGAACGTACGATTGATGGGAATATTGATAATCCTCGAGGTGTTTCTGTAGCAGACCTTGATGAGGATGGAGACCTAGATATTGTTACGGTATCTTACGATGATGATGATGTGGTTTGGTACGCCAATAATGGATCTGAAAGTTTTACTAAAAGTACGATTGATGCTGATTTGGATGGTGCTTTTGATGCTGCAATAGCTGACATTGATAATGATGGAGACCTAGATATTGCTGCTGTTGGCCAATACGCTGACGATGTGGTTTGGTACGCTAATAATGGATCTGAAAGTTTTACCAAATACACCATAGATTCAAATATTGATAAGCCATACAGAATTCAAATTGGAGATGTGGACCTAGATGGTGATCTAGACATTTTAAGTCATGGTTTTAACGATGATGATGTTGCCTGGTATCAAAATGTTGATGGTGGATATGATTTGGGCGTTTCCCTATCGGGAACTGCTATTGGAACAGAAGTTTTAACTGTATCTCCTTCAAGCAGTTCTATATATGATGCAGGTGGAAATGTAGCATCTACATCTCAATCATATAATACTGCTTACTTAAATGATAAAACAGGTCCTACTATGACTATAACGGCTGCAAATGCATCTGGAACAGCTGTCAGCGATGGTGCCACAACGAGTGATAATTACTTAGTGGTTACCTTTACAAGTAATGAAACTACAACTAATTTTGCATTAGCAGATATCTCTGTAAGTGGTGGCTCAATGGCTTCATTTTCAGGAAGCGGTTCCACCTATACCGCAAACTTTACGCCTTCATCAAATGGAGCAACTACAATAGATGTAGCTGGGAGTACTTTCACAGATGCATCAGGAAATAATAACAGTGCCGCTACGCAATTTAATTGGACTTACGATGGTACTGTTCCTACTATAACGGGTAATAGTTTAGCTTCAGATAACAGCACGATTGCCATTACATTCAGTGAAGCAGTATATAATTCTTATGCAGGTAGCGGAGCCTTAGAAGTAAGTGATTTTAGCTTAACTTTGACATCTGGATTATCCAGTTTATCTAGCAGTACTCCAAGTAGTATTAGTGCGAGCGGTAATACCTATACTCTGGGTATAAATTTAACTGGAGTAGCTTCAGCATCTCAAGTAGTGACAGTAACTCCTTCTTCAAATTCTATATATGATGCGTATGGAAATATTGCAAGTACATCACAAAGTAATAATACTGTTAATTTTAATGATAAAAATTACACCCTCAGTTTAAATGGGAGTGATGAATATGCTTACTATGCTGACAACTCAAACTTTGAGCCTTCAACATGGTCTATTCAGGCCTGGATTGATCCTAGTGCTGTTCCTTCAAATAGCGATAATGATTTTTTCATTCACAAGAATAAAACTTACCGTATTGGCTTACAATATACTGCAAGTGGTGTAGAGATTATGGGTTCTCTTCGATATAGTGGTACTTATTATAACGTCAATAGTGGAGATCAAAGTTTCTATGTTACTGCTGCGGGAGGGTGGTACCATGTTGCTATGACGTTTGATGGAACTAATTTGATTCTGTATGTAAATGGAGATGAAAAAGATACCAACTCAAACTCAANCTACAGTACAACCAATCAAAATGGAGTATTTTCTATTGGTCGTCGACATGATACAGGATCTTTATATTACAATGGAATTATCGATGAAGTTGCTTTCTGGAATACAGCTTTAAGCGCAAATGCAGTGAGTACTCTTTATAATAGTGGTTCAGGTTTAAATGCTCTCTCAAGTAGTGGAAATTATACATCTACAAGCGCTCTTGTTATGTATCTAAGAATGCAACAAAATTTAGAGGATTCAGATGCGAGTTATGACTTTACAGGCAATAATATTAATTCAGGAGATTATGATGCGGATCCAATTGATTAGGTTTTTTTACATTACTTTTCTATTATCATTATTTGGGTGTGAAGAAACCAAAGAACCTGAAGATTGTGCAGGAATTGAAGGTGGTGCTAATATTTGTGGGTGTATGGATAGTTTGGCATCAAACTTCGATAGCCTAGCTACGTTTGATGATGGTTCCTGTGAGTATTTATTAAATGGTATTCCAATTAAGTGGTTAAAAACTTATCAAATTTCAAATAGTTCAGACTACGATGAAAGTTGGAAAGTCATTGCAACATCTGATGGTGGTTTTGTGATTGCAGGAGCGTCTGATTATAAAGGGCTTCTCATTAAAACGGATTCTCAAGGTGAAAAAGAGTGGCACAGAGTGTATGAAAATTCAACCACACTATATTCAGTAGTTGAAATTTCAGAAGGTGGTTATGCTGCTACTGGATATCACGAGTGTTATGATATGGATTGTTATCCAGAATTGTATCTATTAAAAACAGATTCAGAGGGGAATATTGAATGGGAAACATCTGATGGTACCCCTGAAAATAATGAATGGGCGAAGGATATCATTGAAACGAGCGACAATCATTTAGTAATTACAGGTGTCTGGAATGATGATGGATGGAATTCTAAAGCTTTCCTTCGAAAATACACAAAAAATGGAGAACTTGTTTGGCATCAAATNTTTAGNAANTCAACAGCCAATGAAGGAAATGCCCTAATTGAGANTTCCAATGGTGAATTAATATTTGTTGGCTATTCAGGTACCCAGCATGGTTCCTATAATCACTACATGGTAAAAACAGATTCTGATGGCAATCATATTTGGAAAAAGAAAGCAGAATCAATAGGGGATGCATTATTGCATGCAATCTGTCCCACTTCATCAGGTGGCTTTATTGCTAGTGGGTTTTGCAATAGTTTTAGAAGTAATTATTTAATTGAGAGAAATAGTTCTGGTAATAAAGTGTGGGAAGATTGTTTTATTGATGAAAGCAGTCACTATGGATACTATGATATCGCTACATCATCGGATGGAGGTTATTTTTTAATTGATGAATTAAGCTATCTAGTAAAAATTGATGATTCTGGTAATCATATATATAGTGTTAAACTTAATTATGTAAATCAATCTGTTATTGAATTAGATAATGGAGAACTTGCTATTGGAGGATTTGGATTTAGAGAGGGCAACAGTGGTGGACCCATTTCATTGCTTCGTTTGGATCCTTCTAATATTGAATAAACATCAATATAAATTATGAAAAAAATATTCTTATTATTGTTTCTAATTAGTTTAGGTTTTTATTCCTGNGAAGATCAGGAAGAAAATTTAGCCAAGGATTGTATGGGTATTGCTGGTGGGAGTGCAGTCTGTGGTTGTACAGATAGTTTAGCCTTAAACTATGATAGCTTAGCCACTGATGATGATGGTTCATGTGAATTTGATACCTTGGGAACCATCGTAGGAAGAGATATTTATATTGCAGGAGAATCCTATGANTCCGAGGGTGTTTGGACCTCATGCTACTGGAAAAATGGGGAGCGATTTGAATTGCCTGGCGGATATTTAGCGACAGACATCACTGTAGTAGATGGGGTTGTTTATACTTCTGGAACTGCTGATGGGGCATGCTATTGGATTAATCAAGATCGCTTTGATTTAGCTGGGAATGGAGGCGAGGCTGAGGCCATCGCAGTTGATGGCAACGATGTTTATGTAGCTGGGTGGTATAACAATGGATCCTGTTATTGGAAAAATGGAGAGCGAATCGATTTAACGGTTAATCGTGACTCTCAAGCTTTTGCGATTGGAGTACGCAGTAATGGATCGGTCTATGTTGGTGGTTATTATATGAATAACCATCACTATTATATATCCTGTTTTTGGAAAGATGGGAATAACCGAACAAATCTTCCTATACCAAATGGTGGGGATGGAGAGGTATATGATATTGCAATTGAAGATGGTAATATGAGGTATTACGCTGGTTATGTGCTTAAAACATCTGGATTTGCTGGTTACACGCCTACCGCGGCATACTGGAGGCATACAACGCGCAATGATCTCCCACTTGGTGGATCTACTTATGATATCTATGGCGCAACTGGCTATGGTATTACTCTTAATAATGGAGATATTTACGTAGCAGGCTATACAGACTGGTTTGAAGATATTAATGACACACTAAATACTGGAGGTACTGTACCTCAATATTGGAAGAATGGTACGATACATGATCTCTCTGGAGGCCCTTGGACTTCCTTTGGAAAGGGCGCTGCTTATGATATACGGGTTTCAGATGGAGATGTTGTTGTTGCAGGAATTGCCACAAGAGATAGTAGCTATTATGATAGTTACACAAGTGCATGCTACTGGCTAAATGGACAGTTGTATTATTTAGTGAATGATGGTGATGTACCTCAAGATTTACCAGATAGGTTTCATAGCAGAGCTAAAGGTATTTTTGTAGAATAATATATTTCGAATTAAAAACCATTTCATTGTAATTTTTCGAGTAAATAAAACTATTTTTCTAAAATATAATCTCTTATGCCTCATTTTTTAAAATCAGTAATTCAAATTTATATCTTACTATATTGGATGTGCGGTTTACTTGCTCAAAGTAGTGACAATAATTCATTACGGTTTAAAGTTGCAAATGCCCTAAGAACTGAAACNGCTCCAGTTATAGATGGTATACTAGAGCCTCTCCTTTGGAAAAAAGCACCTAATATTGATCAATTTGTCCAAACTGAACCTGTTGAATTGGGCAAGGCGAGTGAGGAAACTAGTTCACAAATTCTTTATGATGATAAACACATTTATGTTGCTATTACTTGTAGAGATTCAGAACCAGAAGAAATAAAGAGAGTGCTCTCAAGAAGAGATAGTTATGAAAATGGTTTTGGTTCAAACTCGGATTGGGTTCGTGTTGGGTTTGATTCAAAAAATAATGATCAAAGTGCGACTTTATTTGGTGTTAATGCAGCAGGTGTGAAAATTGATGTTGCTGTAGAGGGACATCAAAACTATGATGTCAGTTGGAATTCAGTCTGGGATGTCGCAGTGAGCTCAGACTCAAAGGGATGGTATGCTGAATATAAAATTCCGTTTTCTATTTTTCAATTTGATAATAAGCCTGATATGGAGTGGGGGCTCTTGATAGGAAGACATCTTTATAAGGCTCAAGAATTTATCGAGTGGCCAGGAAGAAGAATTTCAGATCAGGGTACTGCACGATTTTTTGGTATTTTAAAAGGACTCAAGGATATCCCCGATCCAAAACAATTTGAAATCACACCCTATACTTTATTGGGAAGTAATGCAGGAGATTTTAAATCCAATATAGGTGCTGATATTCGATACGGAATCAGTTCTAATTTAATAGCTCAGATTACATTTAATCCTGATTTTGGACAGGTAGAGTCTGATCCTTCTGTTTTAAACCTATCTGCTTTTGAAACAGAGCTTGAAGAGAGAAGGCCTTTTTTCTCAGAAGGAGCTAAATTTTTTGACAACCGAGTTCAACTATTTAATTCAAGGCGTATTGGAAAAACTCCTAGTTTTTCTTATCCTGAGGAGGGCGAATTAAGCGACCTTCCTGAAAATACTACCATTCTAGGTGCACTCAAATTAATGGGTAATCTCTCAAATGGTGTGAATTATGGTTTGATCAATGCGCTAGCATCAGAAGAAAAGGGAACCTGGAAATCCGATGCTGATTCTTTAATTATTCAGGACAGTATCATAGAACCTCAAACCAACTATTCTGTTGGAAGGTTGGAGGTTCCATTAATTAATGATGTGTCCAGAGTAGGAATTATGGGTACAAATGTATCAAGAAAAAATGCTTCTGGAGCAACGGTTATGGGCTTTGATTGGAAGCTGGGTTTTTTAAATAATAGATTGTATTCAAATGGTCAAATTATGCATTCAAATAAAGATCAGATTTTAGGAAATGCTCATCGATTTAATTTGATGTATACAGATCCTAGTTTTTGGGGAATTCGAACCTGGTATGGCTACCTTGATGATAAATTCGATATTAATGATTTAGGATTTCTCAGACGTAATAATATGAGCTGGATGGGCGCAAAAATTATTTTGAGGAAAGATGATCCTTGGGGCAAGTTTTTGAATAATAATTTTGAGATAAGAATTTCAAAAAATTACCGTAATGATGGAACACTTTTAGAAAATGAAATTGGACTAGAAAGTAATAATTTGTTAAAAAGTTATTGGTCCTTTGGTTTTTTTGGAATGTTATCAGGATCGGCATTTGAAGATCAAGATCTTTTTAGAGATGATCGAGCTTGGATATATGAAACAGAGCAGTTTGGCTATTTTGGTCCTAAGATAAGTACTGATCGTAGAAAAAAATTAATCTTAGGATTTAATGGGGGAATTGGATATGCAAAGTTAAGAGGTCCAGGTTACAGATTTAGCGCGAACAGTATCTATAAGCCAAAAGATAACTTAAATATTAGAATTAATTTTACTCAGGATCTTTCACCTTCTAGAATGCAATGGGTTGATATTATTGGGGATGATATTAATATTTCAAGAGTCTATGCGCGAACAGAACAGTGGACAAGAAAAATTGATTTTAGAGTTGATTGGACTTTATCTCCTGATATCTCTTTCCAAGGTTTCTTCCAGCCCTTTAGAGCTGATATGAAATATGAAGATTTCTTTTATTTAGTTGAGCCAAATACCATGGAATTAGATACATATCCCTATTTAGAGGAGAGTAATGGAGACCCTGGATTTAAAATAGAAAATTCAATTGGTACATTTGTTCTTCGATGGGAATACTCACCTGGTAGTNCTTTATTTTTAGTNTATAANCTTAATGAAAATAAGTATTACGAGAATAGCACAGGTTCTTGGGATAAGAGCTCTGCAAATGCTATATACTTAAAGTTAAGTTACTGGTTCAAAAATTGATAATAAGTTTAATCTTTCAGATTTTATCTCTATTTACTTTATTTTTTTAATTACTTAATTTAAACTGTGAAAGAAAAAAAGATTATTAGTTATAAAGTTGTTTCTCAATGGTTTAGCAAGGAGACTCAACAATTTGAAATGGTCAACTTCATTAATATGGTTAATCAAAATGTGTATGTCGGATGGGAGCCGCACGGTTCATTTCTTGTGAAAGGAAATTATTTTTATCAAGCCTTGGTCTTGAGAGAAAAATAACTATATTGCAATTCATTACTTCCTTATGAAAAAATTAGGCCTAGAATTTTTTGATATTGAAGAGATCTTAAATTTACAAGAAGGTGATTTAAAGGAAATAAATGGGAAACCGTTTTTAGTCCAGCGGCAAGATCCAATCAAACTAAATAATCAAGGTCTTCCAACACGGACCTGGGTATTAGAGGGTGTATCTCGAGATTGGAAAATTGATATCACGTTTCAAGCCAATGAAAGTGAATTGAAAAAACTTAAAGAATCAGAAAAAATAGATTAATTAAAGAGGAATATTATAATGAGATCATACTTGCAAGGTATTCTTACAGGAATTGCTATTTCCATTTCAATTTTATTACTTATTGGTGCTCAGAAAGATCGTTCTAGTATTATCTTAGAGATGATTATTGAAGATCAAAAGGCAGATCTTATTCTAAAAAATCAGGTAATGGAAAATAAATCTAAAATAAATAGTGCTCACAAAATGATTGATGAAAAATTTAGAAATATTTACCGATACCTTGGAGAAAATTGTCCATGTTTTGATAATTTACCTGAGGCTTTTTAGAGGTTATTCATAAGTTTAAGATTTGTTCTTAAGAATCAAATAACTCAATAATAAATGAAAAAGACACTTTATTTTCTGATAATAATACGATTTGTCTACTCACAAGATATTTATGTTGATGGTGATATGGATTATGAGAAACAATACTATGCTAAATTTGATCGATTTACCAGGCATGGAGGTTGGAATAATTATGATAATAATTCAAGTGATGAAATAAAACTTCCAGATAATTTCCCAAGTTTAGGTAGTACTTTTACTCTTGAAGCTTTGGTTTATTCTAATGATTCCACAAGTGATTATCACCAAAAAATAATNGGAAATTTGATATTTAGAGGNAATCAGTATACNAATTCTTCACCTCATATAACATTTATTAGNAATGATGCTATTTATTATGGTTTTTCAAGTAATGGTCAAATTAAAAANAAAATAGTAGATAATGTCAGAACTGCAAAGATNTGGCAACANNTTGCATTTAGTTTTGATGGANATAAAGCAAAGTTNTACCTNGATGGTATAGCAATTGATAGTACTCGNAANTGGNCAGGTTTAATTCCATCATTAATTCCAATTACATCAATTGGAACAAGGTTTTCTGGGAAAATAGATGAAGTTNGAATTTGGA